>CBFGZI010000055.1:0-21761 GCA_965653225.1 uncultured Propionibacteriales bacterium
TACTCCATCGGCTGACCTTCATGTGGTGACGCGCCAAGTCTTCTTCACCCAACCCTTCGTGACGCGTCAATCCATCTACACCCTTCGCAGTGACGCGTAGACGAATTGACGCTTCACCGCCAGGAAGTGCAACGCGTCCCTGCTGTGAGGCGTCAGGTTTCTTGCAGCGACGCGCCAAAGTTCCTGGCAGGTCACCAGGAACTTTGGCGTCACGCGTAGAAGGATTGACGCGTCGCGGCAGTCAGGTCGGTCAGGCGTCGCGGCGATGCACCAGCGCGGCCATGACCACCAGGAACACCAGGGCGTAGCCGAGCAGCAGCGCGGTCGCCGAGCCGCCGGTCAGCGTGGTGAGCACGCCGGGCGTGCCGTCGTCGGCGCCCGCGTTGGGTGCGGTCGCGCCGAGAGCACCGGCAAGCGAGCCGGCCGCGGTGCCGGGGAGCACGTCGGTCACCGCCTGCAGCGGACCGAGCAGCGCCGCGACGCCGCGCAGCAGGTTCTCCACGACCAGCACCCAGACCAGGCCGAGACCCACCGACAGCGCGGGGCTCCTGGCGATGACGCCGAGGAACGCGCCGACCACGGTAAACGTCAGCAGGATGAGAAGGGCTCCGCCGACCCCCTGGCCGAGGTCGCCGAGTGTCGGCCACTGCAGCGGCTGTGACTCGGCCGTCATCACGGTCAGGCTGGCGGCGACGTCGAGCGCGAGCGTCGTCAGCACCAGGCCGCCGACGACCAGCGCCAGCGCGGCCAGGGTGCCGGACAGTGCCGTCAGCCGACGCGGTCCCTGCGAGAACACCGTCTTCCAGGTCGACCACCCGTACCCGCTCCCGGTCGCCAGGGCCGCCAGTATCAGCACGATCGCACCGCCGAACATCGGCAGCCCCTGCACCAGCGTCGCCGGCAGCCGCTCCAGCGACATGTCCGACAGCATCGCCTTGGCCACGAACCCGTCACCGTCGGAGACGGCGCTGCGGTAGGTCAGGTAGTTCAGCCCGTAGGCGAAGAACAGGTTCATCACCGACCAGACCCCGAGCGTCACCCACGTCACCGGCCACTTCAGCAGCCGCAGCATCTCCGCACGCGTACTCGACAACATCACGCAACCTCCACCCGGTCTGGCTCTTCTGCGTTGGACATCTCTGCGTTGGTCATCTCGAAGAAGACCTCCTCCAGCGACCGTTCGACCGGCCGTACCTCGTGCACCTCGACCCCGGACTGCACCAGGGTGCGTGTCAGCTCCGGGCTGTGCTCCGTTCCCACCGCGACCCGCACGGTGCCGTCGTCCCGCACCTGTGCGGTGCGCTCGCCGTACAGCCGCTCCAGCACGCTCACCGCGTCGTCGACCGGCTCGGCGCGCACGAGGACCGAGCTGGCACCGCGCAGCTCGGCGACCGTGCTCTCGGTCAGCAGCCGCCCCTGCGAGATCACGCCGACGCGGTCGCAGATCTGCTGCACCTCGCCGAGCAGGTGGCTGGACAGCAGCACGGTCTGCCCGCGCTCGACCACCCGGCGCAGCAGCGCACGCATGTCGGCCATGCCCGCTGGGTCGAGCCCGTTGGTGGGCTCGTCGAGGATGAGCAGGTCGGGCTCGCCGAGCAGCGCCGCGGCCACGCCGAGCCGCTGCTTCATGCCCAGCGAGTACGACTTGAACTTGTCCACTGCGCGGTCGCGCAGCTCCACCTGCTCCAGCGCCGCCTCGACCTCGCGGTCGTGCAGCCGGCGGTAGCGGGCCAGGACGCGAAGGTTGTCGCGGCCGGACAGGTAGGGGTAGAAGCCGGGTCCCTCGATCAGCGCGCCGACGCCCCGGAGCACCGCCGGGTCGCCGGGGGAGCCGCCGAGGACCCGCGCGGAGCCGCCGGAGGGCCGGACGAGTCCCATCAGCATGCGCAGGGTGGTGGTCTTCCCGGCCCCGTTGGGTCCGAGGAAGCCGTACACCTCCCCGCGTCGCACAGTGAGGCTGACGGCGTCGACGGCGGTGCGCCTGCCGTACGTCCTGGTCAGCCGCTGCGTGGTCACGATCTCTTCGGTGAAGACGTGTGTGTTCATGGCCGACAGCGTCGCCGCCGCACCGGCGCCGCGTCGTCGGCCGGACGGCGGCATCGTCGTACGCGGATCTGCGTACGACGGGCACGTCGCGCGGCGGACGTCGACCATGCCGGAGCGCCCTATCGTGGGCTGCATGACGACCGGGGAGCGGCGGCCTCGCATCAGGGTCGGCGACCTCGGGGTCGCCGCGGCCGTGCTGTTGTTCGGCCTGGTCGGAACCGCGCCGGCCGGGACCAACCAGCCCGACGCGGTCACACCAGACGCCTTCGCCTTCCTGCTGGTGGCGCTGGCCGCGGTCTCGCTGGTGGCGTGGCGATGGCTGCCGGTACACGTCTTCGTGCTCACCGGCGTCGTCATCTCGGTCTACCTGGCGATCGGCTACCCGTTCGGCCCGATCCTGTTCGCGGGCGCGCTCTCGGCGGCCGCGATGGCGGCACAGCGCCCGCTTCGGATGGTGGTCGTCCTCGGGCTCGCCGACACCGTCGTGGTCGGCGCCGCGATCCTGGTGCGCGCCGTGGAGCTGGGTCCCGTCGGCTGGTTCAACGTCGTCACGCACGTGCTCACCGCGGCGGTCTGGGTCGCGCTGCCGACCGCCGTCGGTGTCGCGGTACGCATCCGGCGTGAGTCCGGTGCGCGGGTGCGGGAGGAGCAGGCCCGCCGCGCCGTGTCGGAGGAGCGGCTGCGGATGGCGCAGGAGGTGCACGACGTCGTCGGCCACGGGCTGGCGGTGATCGCGATGCAGGCCGGTGCCGGGCTGCATGTCCTGGACCGCGACCTGGAGAAGGCGCGCGCTGCGCTGCGCGCCATCCAGGCGACCAGCCGCGAGTCGCTGGACGGGCTGCGCGCCGAGCTGGCGGCGCTGCGCGGCGACCCGGGCTCCGCCGGTGACGGTGCGCCGCGGCGGCCCAGCGTGGGGCTGTCCGACGTACGCCTGCTCGTCGACCGCGTACGGTCCGGCGGCCTCGACGTGCGTCTCGACCTGGAGGAGCCCGAGGGCGAGGTCGGCGACGAGGTCGACCTGGCGGCCTACCGGATCGTGCAGGAGGCGCTGACCAACGTGCTGCGGCATGCCGGGCCCGACGCGACGGCGCGGGTGCACATCCGTGAGCTGCGCGGACGGCTGCTGGTCGAGGTCACCGACACCGGGCACGGTCCGGGAGGTGGCGGCATGGACGAGGGCAGCGGCATCAGCGGGATGCGCAGCCGCGCGGAGGATCTCGGCGGCGCGTTCGAGGTGGTGGCGCGGGCCGGGGGTGGCGTGCAGGTGACCGCGTGGCTGCCGCTTCCGGCCGGTTCGCTGCCGTCCGACCCGCGAATGGAGCCCGCATGATCCGCGTCGCCGTGGTCGACGACCAGAGCCTGATCCGCGTCGGGCTGCGCACGCTGTTCGACACCGAGGACGACATCGACCTGGTGGGTGAGGCCGAGGACGGGCACTCGGCGCTGCGCATGGTGCGCGCGCAGCGGCCCGACGTCGTGCTCATGGACATCCGGATGCCGCAGTACGACGGCCTCGCCGCGCTGCACGACATCACCGCCGACCCCGACCTCGCGGACGTACGTGTCGTCGTGCTGACGACTTTCGAGCTCGACGAGTACGTGTTCGAGGCGCTGCGCAGCGGTGCGAGCGGGTTCCTGCTCAAGGACGCCGACCCTGCTGACCTGCTGCGCGCGGTCCGCGTTGTCGCCGAAGGCGGGTCGCTGCTGGCTCCCTCGGTGACACGACGGGTGATCGCGGAGTTCACCGGCCGCGGCGGCGCGGCCGCCGCGCCGCACCCGGACATGCACCGGCTGACCGAACGCGAACGCGAGATCGTCGGCTGGGTCGCCACCGGCCGCTCAAACGACGAGATCGCCGAGCGGCTCGTGGTCAGCCCGGCGACCGTCCGCACCCATGTCGGCCGGGCGATGGTGAAGCTGCACGCACGCGACCGCGCCCAGCTGGTGGTGTTCGCCGTTCAGTCCGGCGTCACCGCGTCGGAATCTTGACGCCTCACGCTCTGAGGGTCTGTAGACGGATTGACGCGTCACGCCCTGAGACACTAGGAACTTTGACGTCTCAGGCGTAGACGGATTGACGCGTCACGCCCTGAGAGCCAGGAAACTTGGCGCGTCACGAGAGCCACACCTTGCGGTGAGGCGTCAAAACTTCTTCAGGTGTCCTGGGCGCCGGCGAGGTGGTCGCGCAGGACGCGCTTGAGCAGCTTGCCGGAGGCGTTCTTCGGCAGCTCGTCCACGACGTAGACCTGCTTGGGCGCCTTGAACCCGGACAGCTTCTCCTTGCCGTACGCGAGGACGTCGTCGCCGCTGGCCGAGGAGTCGCTGAGCACCACCACCGCCACGATCGCCTCGATCCAGCGCTCGTCGGGAACGCCGACCACGGCGACCTCGGCGACGGCGGGGTGGCCGTACAGCGCGTCCTCGACCTCACGCGAGGCCACCAGCACGCCACCGGTGTTGATCACGTCCTTGAGCCGGTCGACGACGGTGTAGTAGCCCTCCGCGTCGCGCACCGCCATGTCGCCGGAGCGGAACCACCCGTCGCGGAACGCCTCGGCGGTCGCCGCCTCGTCGGCCCAGTAGCCGGTGCACAGCTGCGGTGACCGGTACACCACCTCGCCGCGCTCGCCGGGCGCGACGTCGGCACCCTGCTCGTCGACGCAGCGCGCCTCCACGAACACGACCGGCCGGCCGCACGAGGCGGGCCGCTCGGCGTGCTCCTCGGGCCGCAGCACCATCGCGAGCGGGCCGATCTCGCTCTGCCCGAAGCAGTTGTAGAAACCGAGGTCGGGCAGCCGCTCCTGGAGCTTCTGCAGCACCGGCACCGGCATGATCGACGCGCCGTAGTAGCCCTTGCGCAGGCTGGACAGGTCACGCGTGCCGAACTCGGCGTGGTTGGCCAGCCCGATCCACGCCGTCGGCGGCGCGAAGAAGCAGTCGCCGCCGGCCTCGACCTCGTCGAACACCGCTACCGGGTCGAACGCCTCCAGCAGCACGTTGCAGGCGCCCACCATCAGCCACGGCAGCAGGAACACGTGCATCTGCGCGGAGTGGTACAGCGGGAACACGTTGACCGGCCGGTCGTCGGGACCGAGGTCGAGCGCGGCCACGCAGCTCATGTACTCGTGCACCAGCGCCCGGTGCGTCATCATCGCGCCCTTCGGCAGCGACGTGGTGCCCGACGTGTAGAGCAGCTGCGCCAGGTCGTCGTCGCGCACCACCGGCAGCTCCGCGGCGCCCCAGGCCTCGTCGACGGTGGCGTCGAGCACCGACCCGACCTCGTCGCGCAGCGGCAGCCGCACCGACGGCCGCTCGTCCGGGTCGAGCTGCGCGAGCGCCCCGTCGGCGGTGGCCGCGAGCGCCGGGTCGAGCAGCAGCCCCCGGCTGCCGGACTGGCGCAGCAGGTAGGCGAGGTCGCCGGCGTTGAGGTTGTAGTTGACCGGCACGTGCACCAGCCCGGCACGGGCGCAGCCGAGGTAGCCGAGCAGGTAGGCGTCGGAGTTGTGGCCGAACGCCGCGACCCGGTCGCCCGGAGACAGGTCCTGTGACAGCAGCCAGCCGGCCACCCGGCTCACCGAGGCGTCGAGGTCGGCGTAGGTCCAGGTGCGCTTGTCGAACCGCAGCGCCGGGCGCTCGGGCGTGCGCGAGGCCGACCGCCGGACCACGGCGTCGACGGTGCTGAGCTGCTCGGTGGCCAAGGTCGCCCTCGCCCTCTCTCGTGGCCTACTTCGGCGGCATCCGGATCGCGCCGTCGAGGCGGATCACCTCGCCGTTGAGCATGGGGTTCTGCACGACGTGCACGGCAAGGTCGGCGTACTCCGACGGACGGCCGAGCCGTGCCGGATGGGGGATCTGCTTGCCCAGCGCCTCCCGCGCCTCCTCCGGCAGCGAGCCGAGCAGCGGGGTCTCGAACAGCCCGGGCGCGATGGTGACCACGCGGATCTGCAGCGAGGCCAGGTCGCGCGCGACCGGAAGCGTCAGACCGACGACACCGCCCTTCGAGGCGGAGTAGGCGGCCTGGCCGATCTGCCCGTCGTACGCGGCGATCGACGCGGTGTTGACGATGACGCCCCGCTCCTCGCCGACCGGCTCGACCTCGGCCATCCGCGCGGCCGCGAGCCGGATGGTGTTGAACGTGCCGACCAGGTTGACCTGCACGACCTTGGCGAACTCGTCGAGGGGGAACGGTCCCTTCCGACCGACGGTCCTGACCGCGTTGCCGATGCCCGCGCAGTTGACGTCGATCCGGAACGGTCCCTGCTCCGAGGCCGCGTCGACGGCCGCCTGCACCTGCTGCTCGTCGGTGACGTCGGTGGGCACGAACGTCGCGCCGATGCGCTCGGCGACCGCCTTGCCCTCGGACGAGGGCAGGTCGGCGATGACCACGCGGGCACCAGCCTGGGCCAGCCGCTCCGCGGCCGCCGCGCCGAGTCCGGATGCACCGCCGGTAACCAGGGCGGCGCTGTCGGTGATGTTCATGCTGGGCTCGCTCTCGTCTCGGCGTCTCGGCAGGTGGCTCTCGTCGCGAGGCTAGCGACGCCCGCTCACCTCCACGATCGCCACCCCGGCGGAGCTCATCTCGGAGATGGCCCTCTCGGTCGTCTCCGGGGCGACCCCGGCGCAGAAGTTGAGCAGCAGCCGGGCCCGGAACCCCTCGGCGCGCGCGTCCAGCGCGGTCGTACGCACGCAGTAGTCGGTGGTCAGCCCGCACACGTCCACGCTGTCGACGTCGTGCTCGCGCAGCCACGCGGCCAGGCCGCGGGTGCCCCCGGACTCCACGCCCTCGAAGCTGGAGTAGGCGGCGTCGTGCTCGCCCTTGAGGAACACCGCGTCGAACGGCTGGGGGTCGAGGTTGGGGTGGAACGCCTCGCCGTCGGTGCCGACCACGCAGTGGTGCGGCCAGCTGTGGCGGTAGTCGGGGTCGTCGGAGAAGTGGTCGCCGGGGTCGATGTGGTGGTCCCGGCTGGCGACGACGTAGGCGTACTCACGGTCGCCGGGTGTGGCCTGCTGCCAGCGGTGCAGCAGCCCGCCGATGCGGAACGCGACCTCCGCGCCGCCGGACACCGCCAGGCTGCCCCCCTCGCAGAAGTCGTTCTGCACGTCGCAGACGATGAGCGCTCGCGTCATAGAGACCTCCTCCGGCGCTGCGAACGTCAACCCCGCTTGCAGTCCTTAACGTAGTCCGTCGACGCCGCCGGTGGCACGGCTCAGGCTGCACGGGCTGCACGACCCGCGGCCTGCGAGCATGGGTGTGGCCGGGCCCGTGAGGACCCGGCCACACCCGCCTTGAGTGGGTGCTTTACCTCTCCGGCGGTGCGATCCGGCGGATCATCCACAGCACCGGCACGGACGCTGCGAGCGCGAGGCTGAGCAGCTTCTCGTCGTACCAGACCGGCTCGTTGATCGGCGGCATCGGGCCGATCGCCGGCAGCGGGAAGTACACGCTGGCCAGCACCGGCACCGCGCTGCCGATCGCGACCGCCAGCGCCGGCAGCCAGAACAGCTCGCGGTCGCGCACCATCAGCAGCCCGCCGGCCGCGGCGGCCGCGATGGCCTGGCCGATGAACAGCTGCGGCAACGTGAACAGCTTGCCGTCGATTCCGGTGTCCAGCGCCAGCTTCACGTGCAGGTACGACGTGGCCACGAGCGCCAGCGCCGCGAGCAGCCGCAGGGCCAGCAGTGTGCCGGGGTGGCCGGCCGTCCGGTTGTGGTGGTCCGGCTGGTGGTCCGGCGCAGGGACGCCCTGGTCCGGGCGCTCCTCCTGCCGCTTCCGTGTGGGGGAGAGTCGGGACAGTAGCTGAGTGCTCATTTTTGTTTCCTCCTACTGCCGGCGCTCAGACCGAGCTGGAGTTTCGTCGTCGGGACCCGAACCGTGACTGCACTTGCAGCCCGGCAAGGAAGGCGAGCAGCGCGAGCCACCCGGAGCTGAAGCCCGCGACCTGGCTGGCCGAGGTCATCGTGGTGGGCGCCGTGCTGGAGCCGGAGCCGCCGGGCGAGCTCGAGATGTGCTCGGTCTTGGGCTTCACGATCAGCGTGCCCGCCATGGTCGGGTGGTACGTGCAGATGTAGTGGAACGTGCCGACCTTCTCGGCCTTCAGCGTCCAGCTGTCACCCTGGTTGAGGTTGCCGCTGTCCCAGGACTTGTCCTCGGCCGTGGCCGTGTGCGGCGCGGCGTCCTTGTTGGTGAACGTCACCGTGTCTCCCACGTGCACCTCGACCGGGTCGGGGTCGTACAGGAAGTTCGCGATGTCGACCTGGTGGTTCTGCGCACCCGCCGCCGGCTTGGCCGACTTCTGGCTGGGCTTGGGGCCCTCGTCAGTGGTGCCCGAGCCGCCCGACGTGGACTGGTCGGGTGTGTTCGGGACCACCGTGCCCGCGGGCGCCGCGGCCACCTGCAGCGTTCCGGTCATGCCCGGGTGGAACGTGCACTGGTACTGGATCGTGCCCTGTTGGGTCAGCACGGTCGTGTAGGTCGCGTTCGGCATCATCGTTCCGCTGTCGAGCGGACCGCCGGTGACGTTGTGCGGCACCGCGTCCTGGTTGACCCAGGTGATCTTGTCGCCGACGCGAGCGTTGAGCGTCTGCGGGTTGAACGCGTCGCCGGACATGTTGATCGTGTACGACTTCGAGCCGGGTGGCGTCGGCGCGTTCGCGCTGTCGCCGGAGCTCGAGCCGGCGCTCGGCGCGGCCGGCAGGCTGCCTCCGGTCGACGGTCCGGAGACCCCGCCCCCCGCCGAGGGTGGCGGCAGCTTCGTGCCTGCCGGCGCCGGAGCCACCTTCAAGGTTCCGGTCATGCCGGCGTGGTACTGGCACTTGTACGAGATCGTTCCCGGGCTACGCAGCACCTCGGTGTAGGACTGGCCTGGCGAGACCATGCCGCTGTTCATCGGGCCGCCGAACACGGTGTGCGGGACCGGGCTGGTGTTCTTCCAGACCACGGTGTCGCCGACGCGGGCGCTCACCGTGCTCGGGGAGAACGAGTCGGCGCCCATGGTCACGGTCACCGTCTTCGAGCCTGGTGCCGGTGCGGCGCCACCGCCGCCGGGAGCGTTGCCGCCGGGTGCGTTGCCACCAGGCGCCTTGCCACCGGGTGCGTTGCCTCCGGGTTGCTTGCCACCGGGTGGTGCGCCGGGCGGCACCTTGCCGCCGGCTCCGACGACCTTGACGGTCGCGGTCATGCCGCTGTGGAAGACGCACTGGTAGGTGTAGGTGCCGGGCGAGGCGAACTTGTGGCTGAAGTGGCCGCCGCTCATGATCGGCCCGCTGTCGAAGCCGGTACCGGTCACGGTGTGCGCGTTCTGTCCGGTGTTGGTCCAGCTGACCGTGCCGCCGGCCGCGACCGTGATGGTCTTGGGGCTGAAGAAGTCGTCCTTGATCGACACCGACGCCTTGGAGGGAGCCGTGGTGCCGCCACCGCCACCGCCGCCGGGCGGGGGCGGAGCCGGGGTCTTGCCCCCACCGCCGCCACCGGGAGGTGGCGGGTTGCCGCCACCGCCACCGCCGGGCGGGGGCGGAGGCACGTTCCCCGACGCGTTGGTGACCTTGATGGTGCCGGTCATGTTGGAGTGGTAGGAGCAGTGGTAGTCGAACGTGCCGGGCGTGTTGAAGGTGTGGCTGTAGCTCTGCCCGCCGTTGAGGTTGCCGCTGTTGATCCCGCCCGCACCGGTTGCGGTGTGCGGGGTGCCGTCGTTGTTGGTCCAGGTGACCACGCTGCCTGCAGGGATCGTGACGTTGCGCGGGCTGAAGTTCGAGTTGATGCTGACCGCGACCTTCTGGCCGCCGTTGCTCGGCGGAGGCGGCTGCTTGCCACCACCGTTGCCGGGCGGCGGCGGGACGTTGCCGGAGTCGTCCGCGACCCGCACGGTGCCCTTCATCTCCGAGTGGTAGGCGCAGACGAAGTCGTACGTGCCCGGCTTGTTGAAGGTGTGGCTGTACGACTGGTCACGGTGCAGGCGGCCGCTGTTGATGCCGCCGGCGCCGGAAGCGGTGTGGTCGTCACTGGTGTCGTTGAACCAGGTGACGGTGCCGCCCTTGGCGATCGTGACCACGCCTGGGCGGAACTCGCTCGAGTTGTGCATCTCGATGGTCACGTGCTTGACGTTGGGCCCGCCGGCGGTGCCGTTGTCCCCACCGTCGGAGCTCGAGCCGCCGTCGCTGGTCAGAACGAAAGGCTGCTGCTGCGGCTGGGCCAGCGGCGCCAGCGCCGTCGAAGAGGTGACGGCGCCGGCGTCCGCCGGCTTCATGGTCATGACCATGACCATGCCGACGTATGACGTGTTCCGCGCGTCGAGGGCGTCCCGGTACATCACGTCGGATGCAGACGTGAAGCGATGGGAGAAACGCTGACCAGGCTCGAGTACCCCCGAGTCGAACTCGACGCCGGCGCCCTTATAGGACTTGATGCGGTGGACGTCGTTGTCGTTGTTCACCCAGGTCACGGTGGTTCCCGGGGTGGCCATCAGGTGCTGGCTCGACAGACCGTCGGTGATCCTGATGATCGATGTGCTCGCCGTGCTGCTCGACCTGTCCGCGCCGCTTTGTGCGGACTGTGCGGACGTGGCCTGCGTGCTCGGCATGCCGAAGATCATCGTGGCCCCTGCAAGCATCAACGCACCCACCACTGCGAGGAGGCGGTAGGCAACGATGACCGGGTCGGGCAGGGTTGCTGTTTCCGTTTGAGGGCGTGCTTCAGCCCCGTGGGTGCGAGGTGAAATCGGAGGGCCTTTCCGCGCCACGCCTGCTTGCGCTGCTGCCCCGCACGTACATCCCGTCCCTGGCACAGTCGAGGGGCAGCACTCAGCGTGCGTTCGACCTGCCTTACCTGAATGGCCCCGAGAAAGCCGCTGTGAACCTTTCCAGTTCCGCCGGTCCGAAACCTAAAAGATCGCTCGTCCCGTTTGCGCCGATGGTTTTTACCTTTTTGTCCCCGGTAACCGGGTGCATCGGCCGTGTGACGCCCACCACAGTCCTCGGGTGCGCATCCGCCCCCGGCGACCTACTGGCGGGCGGAGAGCACGAACGACGCCTGCTGCCCGGGATGGGTGGGGTCGAGGTAGATCGTCGGGATCGCGGGCTCGCCCTTCGACATCTGGTGCGCCATCAGCGGCAGCTCCGCCCGTGCGCGCAGGTGCCGTTCGCGGGCCGCCTCGACCGGCTCGCGCCCCACGACCTCACCGCCGCGCACCAGCGGCACCATCAGGTCGCGGTCGTTGCCGTCGTTCTCCGGTCTCTCGCCGATGCCGATGACCTCTGCCTCCGCGACACCGCCGGGGTCGATCCGGCGCAGCGCCCACTTGCGTCCCCCAACCGAAACCTTGTCCTTGCTGGCCTTGGCGACCGAGACCAGCGGTTCGTCGGGCCCGGTGCCCTGGCTGCGGGCGACCAGCTTGTACACGAACCCGGAGGTCGGGTGCCCGCTGCCGGTGACCAGGCAGGTGCCGACGCCGTAGCCGTCGACCGGCGCCGCCGCCAGCGCGGCGATCGCGTGCTCGTCGAGGTCGCTGGTGACCACGATGCGCGTGCGGTGCGCGCCGAGCTCGTCGAGCTGCTTCCGCACCTGGCGGGCCAGCGCGGTGAGGTCGCCGGAGTCGATGCGCACCGCGCCCAGGTCGGTGCCGGCGAGCTCGATGCCGGCGGCGACGGCCTCGCGCACGTCGTAGGTGTCCACCAGCAGCGTGGTCCCGTGGCCCAGAGAGTCCAGCTGCGCCCGGAACGCGTCGCGCTCGCTGTCGTGCAGCAGCGTGAACGAGTGCGCGCTGGTGCCCGCGGTCGGAATGCCGAAGCGGTGCCGCGCGGCCAGGTTGGAGGAGGAGGCGAAGCCGCCGATGTACGCCGCGCGCGCCGAGGCGACGGCCGCCTCCTCGTGCGTACGCCGTGAGCCCATCTCGATGCACGGCCGCGTCTCCGCGGCCAGCGTCATCCGCGACGCCGCGGCGGCGATCGCCGAGTCGTGGTTGTAGATCGAAAGCAGCAGCGTCTCCAGCAGCACCGCCTCCGCGAACGTCGACTCGACCACAAGCAGCGGGGAGCCCGGGAAGTGGACCTCGCCCTCGGGATAGCCCCAGATGTCGCCGCTGAACCGGTAGCCGGCCAGCCACTCCAGCGTCCGCTCGTCGACGACCCGGCCGCGCCGCAGGGCCTCCAGCGCCTCGTCGTCGAAACGGAACCGCTCCAGGGCGTCGAGCATGCGGCCCGTGCCCGCGACGACACCGAACCGGCGGCCCTCGGGCAGGCGGCGCCCGAACAGCTCGAACACCGCCCGACGGTGCGCCGTACCGCTGCGCAGCGCCGCCTGGAGCATGGTCAGCTCGTAGTGGTCGGTCATCAACGCCGTGGACCTCACAGCCCAACCCTAGGGCGGGTTGCACAATAGAGGGGTGTCTGCACCCATGCCGACCGAGCTGGAACGCCCGGACGTCGACGACGTCATCAAGCCGGACCTGCCCTGGATCACCATCGTGTGGAACGACCCGGTCAACCTGATGTCGTACGTCACCTATGTCTTCAAGCAGTACTTCGGCTATCCCGAGCCGAAGGCGGAGAAGCTGATGATGCAGGTGCACAAGGAGGGCAAGGCGGTCGTGTCCAACGGCGGACGTGAGGAGATGGAGCGCGACGTGCAGGCGATGCACGGCTACGGCCTGTGGGCGACCATGGAGAAGACCGAGGCATGAACCCCTCCGGATTCCGTCCCGGTCGACGCGGGCGCATCCTCGGCGAGTTCTCGCCCCTGGAGGCAGAGCTGCTGCGCAGCCTGGTCTCGCAGGTGGTCGAGCTGGTGCGTGACGAGGCGCCGGAGCGCAAGACCTCCGACGACCCGCTCGAGTCGCTGCTCGACATGGAGGGCCCGCTCAGCAAGCCCGAGGACCCGGTGCTGGCACGGCTGCTGCCCGACGCCTACACCGACGACGAGGACGCGGCGGGGGAGTTCCGCCGGTTCACCGAGCGGACCCTGCGCGACCAGAAGGCCGCGCACGGGCGCCTGGTGATCTCCGACCTCGAGGAGGCGGGGCTGTCCGACGAGGTCGACGCCGACGACGAGCCGATCGAGCTCGAGCTGGCCGCCGACCAGTCACAGGCGTGGCTGCGCTGCCTGACCGACGTGCGTCTGGCCCTGGCCACCCGGCTCGGCGTCGAGCAGGACGACGAGGCCTACTGGGACTCGCTGCCCGAGGACGACCCGCGGGTGTACATGCACGACGTGTACGACTGGCTCGGCTACGTGCAGGAGACGCTGGTCCAGTCCCTCTCGTGACACCGGCCTGACACGGTTCTTACCCGGAGGTCCGGCCCGCGGACCGACTGTCTCAGGATCCGGACGAACCGCTCGCGGGTCAGGGGCGCCGGACCGGCCCGCCTACAGTCGGGAGCGTGCTGACGATCGACGAGAAGACACGCGACGCGATCGTCGCCCACGCCCGCCGCGACCACCCCGACGAGGCGTGCGGCGTGGTCGCCGGGCCCGCCGGCTCGGACCGTCCGGAGCGGTTCGTGCCGATGCTCAACGCGGCGCGCTCGCCCACCTTCTACGAGTTCGACTCGGTCGACCTGCTGAACCTGTACAAGGAGATGGACGACCGCGACGAGGAGCCGGTCGTCATCTACCACTCGCACACCGCTACCGAGGCCTACCCGTCGCGCACCGACACCGGGCTGGCGCAGGAGCCGAACGCGCACTACGTGCTGGTGTCGACGCGCGAGTGCGGAAACGACGACGGTCCGGTGGAATTTCGCTCGTTCCGCATTGTTGACAATGAGGTGACCGAGGAGGACGTGCGCGTCGTGGAGGCGTATGACAGCACCTCCGACGACGAGGCCGGCACGCCGGCCGTCGACACAGCCGAGCAACCCCTGGAGCGTTAAGAGATGGCAATCGAGGTTCGGGTCCCGACGATCCTGCGGAACTACACCGACGGCGAGAAGGCCGTGTCGGCGCAGGGGGAGTCGCTCGGCGCGGTGATCGACGACCTGGAGAGCAACCACCCCGGCATCAAGGAGCGCCTGGTCGAGGGAGACGACATCCGGCGCTTCATCAACGTCTACGTCAACGACGAGGACGTGCGGTTCACCGGTGGGCTGACGACGTCGCTGTCCGACGGCGACGCCGTGGTCATCCTGCCGGCAGTCGCCGGCGGCTGAGCCGCGATGCGCTTCGACTCGCTCCTCGACACCGTCGGCGGCACGCCGCTGGTGGGTCTGCCGCACATGTCCCCGTCGCCCGACGTACGGCTGTGGGCGAAGCTCGAGGACCAGAACCCCACCGGCTCGATCAAGGACCGGGTCGGGCTGGCGATGGTCGCGGCCGCGGAGAAGGACGGCACGCTGCGGCCGGGGAGCACGATCCTCGAGCCCACCTCGGGCAACACCGGTATCTCGCTGGCGATGGCCGCCAAGCTGCGCGGCTACCGGCTGGTGTGCGTCATGCCGGAGAACACCTCCGAGGAGCGCCGCCAGCTGCTGCGGATGTGGGGCGCGGAGATCGTCGCCTCACCTGCGGCCGGCGGCTCCAACGAGGCGGTGCGGGTGGCCAAGGGCCTGGCCGAGGAGCACCCCGACTGGGTGATGCTCTACCAGTACGGCAACCCCGCGAACGCGCAGGCGCACTACGAGGGCACCGCGGCGGAGGTGCTCGCCGACCTGCCGACCGTCACGCACTTCGTGGCCGGGCTCGGCACCACCGGAACGCTGATGGGCGCCGGCCGGTACTTCCGCGAGCACAAGCCGGGGGTGCAGGTCGTCGCGGCGGAGCCGCGTTACGGCGAGCTGGTCTACGGCCTGCGCAACCTCGAGGAGGGGTTCGTGCCCGAGCTGTACGACGACTCGCTCATCGACGGGCGCTTCTCGGTCGGTCCGCGCGACGCCGTACGCCGGGTGCGGCAGCTGCTCGAGCTGGAGGGCATCTTCGCCGGCATCTCGACCGGCGCGATCCTGCACGCCGCGCTGGCGCAGGCGGCCAAGTCGCAGAAGGCGGGCGAGGGCGCCGACATCGCCTTCGTGGTGGCCGACGGCGGCTGGAAGTACCTCTCTACTGGCGCGTACGAGGGCACCATCGACGAGGCCGAGGACCGGCTCGAGGGCCAGCTCTGGGCCTGACCCCCCTGCCTGACCGGAGCCCCGCGCGTCGAGTGGCGCGTTCCGGCTGGTTTGAGCCGGGTCGAGCCGACCACTTCGCGCCACTCGACGGGGCGCACGGGTTAGACCCGTCACACCGTGCTCTGAGTCGCAGCAAGCGGGGGTCAGTACCCGTAGTCTCTGTGGGATGGCAGACGCACCGATCGGCATCTTCGACTCGGGCTTCGGTGGCCTCACCGTGGCCCGGGCAGTGCTGGACCAGCTGCCGCACGAGCCGGTGCTCTACCTCGGCGACACCGCGCGCCAGCCGTACGGCCCGAAGCCGATCGGCGAGGTCCGCGAGTACGCCCTCGAGTGCCTCGACCACCTCGTCGACCAGGGCGTCAAGGCGCTGGTGATCGCCTGCAACTCCGCCAGCGCGGCGGTGCTGCGCGACGCGCGTGAGCGCTACCCCGTGCCCGTCGTCGAGGTGATCCTGCCGGCCACCCGCCGGGCCGTCGCCGCGACGAGAACCGGCCAGGTGGGCGTGATCTGCACCGAGGCCACCGCGACGTCGCTGGCCTACGACGACGCCTTCGCCGCGGCGCCGCACGTGAAGCTGCGCACCCAGGCGTGCCCGCGGTTCGTGGAGTTCGTCGAGGATGGCGTGACCAGCGGACCGGAGCTGCTCGCCGCCGCGCACGACTACCTCGACCCGCTGGCGGCGCACGGCGTCGACACGCTGATCCTCGGGTGCACGCACTACCCCTTGCTGACCGGCGCGATCTCCTACGTCATGGGCGACGAGGTGACGCTGGTGTCCAGCGCGGAGGAGACCGCCAAGGACGTCTACGGCCTGCTGGTCCGGCTCGGCCTGGAGCGCGACGACGCCCTACCGGCGCCGGAGCACCGCTTCCTCACCACCGGCCAGCCGGCGGAGTTCCGCGACGTCGGCCGCCGGTTCCTGGGGCCAGAGCTCGACGTCGTCGACCAGTTCGCCTGGATGCGACTGTGAAGCTCACGATCGTCGGCATGTCCGGCTCCTACCCCGGCCCGGAGTCCCCCGCCTCCTGCTACCTCGTGGAGCAGGAGCACGAGGGACGTGTCTTCCGGCTGCTGCTCGACCTCGGCAGCGGCGCGCTCGGTGCGCTGCAGCGCTACGTCGAGCTCGACCAGGTCGACGCCGTGCTGCTGAGCCACCTGCACGCCGACCACTGCCTCGACCTGTGCGGCTACTACGTCGTGCGCAAGTACGCCCCGGGCGCGCCGATGCCGCGCATCCCGGTGTACGGACCGGAGGGCGCGGCCGACCGGATGGCCCGGGCCTACGACCTCGAGCCCAGCCCGGGCATGCACGAGGAGTTCGACTTCCGCACGTTCCCCGGCGAGCCGTTCTCGGTCGGTCCGTTCGTGGTGCGCACGGCCCGCGTGGCGCACCCGGTGCCGGCGTACGCGATCAGGCTCGAGACCGCCGGCTCCACGCTTGTCTACAGCGGCGACACCGGTGCCTGCGACGCGCTGGTCGACATCGCCGACCACGCCGACCTGCTGCTGTGCGAGGCGTCGTTCGTCGAGGCGCCCGACAACCCGCCCGACCTGCACCTCACCGGCCGGCAGGCGGGGGAGCACGCCGCGCGCGCGGACGTACGCCGGCTGGTGCTCACGCACATCCCGCCGCACATCGACGCCAAGCTGGTGTTCCGCGAGGCCGAGGGCGTGTTCCCCGGTGACCTCGACGTCGCTCGTGCGGGGGCCACCTACACCCTGTGACGTCGCCGGTCGTCGGTAGGGTTCCCGGCATGAACCGTGTCGACGGACGCCAACCCGACCAGCTGCGACCCATCCGGCTGAGCCGCCACTGGCTCGACCACGCCGCCGGTTCCGTGCTGGTCGAGTTCGGCCGCACCCGCGTGCTGTGCGCGGCCAGCGCATCGTCGGGTGTCCCGCGGTGGCGCAAGGACTCCGGGCTCGGCTGGGTGACCGCCGAGTACGCCATGCTGCCCAGCTCGACGCACACCCGCTCCGACCGCGAGTCGGTGAAGGGCCGGGTCGGTGGCCGCACGCACGAGATCTCGCGCCTGGTCGGCCGGTCGCTGCGCGCGATCATCGACTACAAGGCCTTGGGCGAGAACACCATCGTGCTCGACTGCGACGTCCTGCAGGCCGACGGCGGCACCCGCACCGCCGCGATCACCGGCGCCTACGTCGCGCTCGCCGACGCGGTCGCGCACCTGCGCGGGGAGGGCTCCCTGACCGGCGAGCCGCTGACCGGGTCGGTGGCCGCGGTGTCGGTGGGCATCGTCGACGGCACGCCGATGCTCGACCTGGCCTACGAGGAGGACGTGCGCGCCGGCACCGACATGAACGTCGTGATGACCGGCGACGGGCGGTTCGTCGAGGTGCAGGGCACCGCCGAGGGCACGCCGTTCGACCGTGCCGAGCTCGACACCCTGCTCGAGGTGGCCGCCGCGGGCTGCGCCGACCTCAGCCGCATGCAGCAGGAGGCGCTGGCCGAGTGACCCAGGTGCTGCTGGCCTCGCGCAACCGCAAGAAGCTCGCCGAGATGCAGCGCATCCTGGCGCCGCTCGTGCCCGACGTCGAGGTGCTCGGCCTCGACGACGTGGCGGCCTACGACGAGCCGCGCGAGACCGAGCCGACGTTCGAGGGCAACGCGCTGATCAAGGCGCGCGCCGCGCTGGAGGCGACCGGGCTGCCGTCGCTGGCCGACGACAGCGGGTTGTGCGTCGACGCGCTCAACGGGATGCCGGGCGTGCTCTCCGCGCGCTGGTCCGGCACTGCGAAGGACGACCGGCGCAACAACGAGCTGCTGCTGTCGCAGCTCGCCGACGTGCCCGACGAGCGGCGGGGTGCGCGGTTCGTCGCGGCGGTGGCGTTCTCCCGACGCGACGGCGAGGACGTCGTCACCGGTGAGATGCCGGGCCGCGTGATCCGCGAGATGCGCGGCGCGGGCGGGTTCGGCTACGACGTGGTGTTCGTGCCCGACGGCTACGACATCACCACCGCGCAGATGGACATGGCGCTCAAGGACGAGCTGAGCCACCGCGGCAAGGCGCTGCGCGCTGTCGCGCCCATCGTGGCAAAGGCTCTGGCGTCGTGAACCTGATCGTCGGTGTCTGTGTGGGGCCGGTGAGATTCGAACTCACACTGTCAGCATCCTAAGTGCTGTGCCTCCTGCCTGTTGGGCTACGACCCCTTTGCCTGCACATCCTAGGAGGCGCCGATCCAGGAGGACCTCAAGCAGCCGGAGACTCCTCGACGGTGAGTTCCGACTGCTGCGCGCGACCCTCTGCGTGCCGTCGGTTGCGCCCGGCGTAGGTCGGAGTCTGCGCATGGCAATTGGGGCAGATGAAGCGCAAATTCTCTCGCCGGTTGTCCAGGTAGTTCCCATTGATGTGATCCACGTGCAGGATCAACGGTTTGAGCATCCAGGAGCCGTTGTTCCCGCAGATCGCACACAGGTAAGGCCTCCCAGTTCTCAGTAGTGCGTTGCGAAGCACGGGTGGCTTGGCGCGCGGTGACCCCGGCGGCATCAGGACCAGTTTCTCCTGGGCCGGAATCCGAGGCGGAAACTTCTGTCCACGACTCCACGCCTGACCGGTGAAATGGCTCGTGTCGAGCCCCAGCTTTTTGATAGTGCGGCTGACGTGGGCATGGGTGCCGCCCGCTTGGACAAGGCCGAGGTAGCGCAGGACACCGGCGATCGACAGTGAGTTCGCGACGGCCTCTTCGAGAATCTCTTTGGTGTATTTCATGATGTGACGCTAGAGGCGACCACCGACTTCTCGTTCGTGCCAAGTCTCCTGCGCCGTTGAGAGCCGAGGGGGTCAGACGCCCATCTCGCGACGGAGCTTGGCGACATGGCCGGTCGCCTTCACGTTGTACATCGCCCGCTCGACCTTGCCGTCCTCGTCGACCACGAATGTCGACCGGATGACGCCCTCGACGGTCTTGCCGTACATCTTCTTCTCGCCGTACGCGCCGTAGGCCTGCATCACCGACTTGTCCGCGTCGGACAGCAGGGGGATCGTCAGCGAGTCGTTGGCGCGGAACTTGGCCAGCTTCTCCGGCTTGTCGGGGGAGATGCCCAGGACCGACACGCCTGCGGCCTGCAGCGAGTCGAGGCTGTCGGAGAAGTCGCAGGCCTGCGTCGTGCAGCCCGGCGTCATCGCGGCGGGGTAGAAGTAGACGACGACCTTCCGACCGGCGAAGTCGCTCAGCGAGACGGTCTTGCCGGTGTCGTCGAGGAGGCTGAAGCCGGGGGCGGTGTCCCCGGGCTCGAGTCGCTGGCTGCTCACGTGGGGCTCCATCCGTTGGGTGCGCTGCGGCCGAGTCTGCCCGACTCCGCCGCCGTGGGGGCTTATTGCAAATCCTTTGCAACTAACTATGATCGGCAACAGTGGCCCGGCCAGGTGCGGGGGTGTCGACCAGGCCCGCGAAGACCATCTCACCACCGACGGAGTCCACCCGATGCACGTACCCGACGGGTTCCTCGACGCCCCCACCTCCCTGGCCACCGCGGGAGTCGCCACCGCGGGTGTCGCGGTCGCCCTGCGCGGCGCTCGGCGCGAGCTCGACGAGCGCACCGCGCCCATGGCCGGGCTGGTCGCCGCGTTCGTGTTCGCCGTGCAGATGCTCAACTTCCCGGTCGGAGCGGGCACCAGCGGGCACCTGCTCGGCGGCGCGCTGGCGGCGGTGCTGGTCGGCCCCTACACCGGCGTGCTCTGCGTCAGCGTCGTGCTGGTGGTCCAGGCCCTGCTGTTCGCCGACGGCGGCACCACCGCGCTCGGGACCAACATCACGCTGATGGCCCTGGTCACCGTCGTGGTCGGCTGGCTGGTGTTCCAGGTCGTCCAGCGGGCGCTGCCCACCTCGACCCGCATGGTTGCGCCGGCCGCTGCCGCGGGTGCCCTGCTCTCGGTGCCGGTGGCAGCCCTCGGCTTCACCGGGCTCTACCTGGTGGGCGGCACCGCGCCCATCGACCCGGGCACGCTGGTCACCGCGATGCTCGGCTGGCACGTGCTGATCGGGATCGGGGAGGCCGTCATCACCGGCCTGACCGTCGCCAGCATCACCGCGGTGCGGCCCGACCTCGTGTACGGCGCGCGGCGCGTGCTCGAGACGCGCGAGCTCGAGATCCGCACTCCGCACGAGGTCACGCGGAGCACGGAGGAGGTCGCGTGAGCGCGCGCCGGTTCTTCGTCGTCTTCGCCCTGGTGGCGGTGGTCCTCGCCGGCGTGGTCAGCCTGTTCGCCTCCTCCGCGCCCGACGGCCTCAACCGCGTCGCGCAGGACCACGGGATCGCCGCGCAACAGCAGCACGCCGGCGACCGCCCGATGGCCGGCTACGGCGTGCGTGGCGTCGCCACGCCCTGGCTGTCCCAGGGCATCGCCGGCGTCGCCGGTGTCGGCGTCGTGCTGGCCCTGACCAGCGGGCTTGCGTTCGCCGTGCGCCGCAAGCGCGCGGCGCCCTCGGCCGGGCGGACCGATGGGCGCTGAGCACGGGCACCGCCTGCACTACCACGGACACTCGCCGGTCCATCGGCTTCCCGCGCACTGCAAGGTCGTCGCGCTGCTGCTGTTCGTGCTGTGCGTGGTGGCGACGCCGGCGACGGCCTACCCCGCGTTCGCCGCGTACGCCGTTCTGCTCGGTGCCGTGGTCGCGCTCTCCCGCGTCCCGCCGGCGTTCCTGGCCGCGCGGATGGTGGTCGAGACACCGTTCGTGGTGTTCGCGCTGCTGATGCCGTTCATCGCCACCGGCCCCCAGACCGAGGTGCTCGGCCTCGCACTGTCCGAGCGTGGCCTGGAGGCCGGCGTCGCGCTGCTGTGCAAGGGCACGCTGGGAGTCGTCGCCTCGCTGCTGCTGGCCGCCACGACCGAGGCCCGCGACATCCTCGCCGGGCTGGAGCGCCTGCGGCTGCCCGGGCAGCTCGTCGAGATCATGGGCTTCATGATCCGCTACCTCGACGTGGCCACCGCGGAGCTGGGGCGGATGCGCACGGCGCGGGAGTCCCGTGGCTTCCGGGCAAGGGGGCTCCGCGCGTGGCCCGTCGTCGCGCGCTCCGGCGGAGCCCTGTTCATCAGGTCCTACGAGCGCGGTGAGCGCGTGCACCTGGCGATGCTGTCCCGCGGCTACACCGGCACCCTCCCGGCGTACACCCAGCAGGCGGCCACCCGCGGCGACTGGCTCGCCGCCGCCGCGCTGCCGCTGCTCGCCGCGCTGACGCTGGTCGCATCCTGGGCGGTGACGGCATGAGCACCCCCGTCCTGGACGTACGCGGCCTCGCCTACGCCTACTCCGACGGCCACCAGGCGCTGTACGGCATCGACCTGCACGTCCACCGTGGCGAGCGGGTCGCACTGCTCGGCCCCAACGGCGCCGGCAAGACCACGCTGGTGCTGCACCTCAACGGCATCCTCGCCGCCGGCCGGGGCACGGTCTCGGTCTGCGGCCTCGAGGTGGCCAAGCCCAACCTGCAGGAGATCCGCAGGCGCGTCGGGGTGGTGTTCCAGGACCCCGACGACCAGCTGTTCATGCCCACGGTGCGCGACGACGTGGCGTTCGGGGCAGCCAACCTCGGGGTGCGAGGCGCCGAGCTCTACGCGCGGGTCGAGGATGCGCTCGAGCGCGTGGGCATGGAGGCGTAC
>CBFGZI010000056.1:0-21749 GCA_965653225.1 uncultured Propionibacteriales bacterium
TCTCGCTGCTCATACCCCACACAAGACAGCACCGGCAACGGCGGGTAGCGCCTCAGCCGGTCGTCCCAATCAGCGCGCGTGCAGCGGAGGTATGCCGTGCCCCTTCTCGTCTGGTTGACCTTGCTGTGCTGACAGGTCCAGCAGAGCCCGGGCTCCGCGCCCAGCCGGGCACGCACATCCTCGGCTTGGGGCGAGCCCGGCCCGTGGGCCTCCGTGCCGCTCACCGCTACGTCAGCTCCCAGCGGACCGTGATGGCCGCGTGCAGCGAGCGAGTCCCCGGCTCGACCGGGGCCGACGACAGTGACGCCGCTTCCGCGGCGAACGGGATCGGCCCGCCGCGGCCGCGCTTCAGCTCGCTCACCGACAACACTTCGCCCAGCGACCTCCCCGCGAGCTCGGCGTACTGCTCGGCCTTGGCGGTGGCGTCTGCCCACGCCCCCTCCCTTGCCTCGGCGAGCGCCTCCTCGGCAGCGGAGCTGTCCAGCGAGATCCCGTGCACCCGGCTCGCGTCGCCGCCCGCCTCGACCGCTGCCGACAGGGCGGTCCCTGCCGAGTCGAGGTCGCGCAGCAGCGCCTCGATGCTCATCCGCGCCTCGAACCGACTGCGGATGCCGCGGTGGTCGTGGTCGGAGTGCACCTGGATCCCGGTCGACCGCAGGTCCTCGTCGTCGACCCCATGCTCCCGGAGTACGGCGAGCATGGCCTGCATGGAGTCACTGGCCCCGCTGAACGCCTGCGCGACCGTCGGCGCGACCGACACGGCGGCCAGGTTTGCTCTCAGCCGGTCGGGTGTGGTGTCCGCGCTGCCGAACCCGGTCACCTCGACGAACGTCTGCTCTGCCATGCGAGAGATCATCGCATCATGCCCGGTCTCCGAGCCGCCCCGCAGATCACCACGCCTCGGCTGGTGCTGCGCGAGTGGCGCGAGGCCGACCGTGACGCGTTCGCGCAGATGAACGCCGACCCCCGCGTCAGCGAGTTCCTGGTGCGTCCGGTCACCCGCGCCGACAGCGACGAGGTGGTCGACCGGATCGACCGCTGCTGGCGCGAGTGCGGCTACGGGCTCTGGGCGGCCGAGCGTCGCGACTCCGGCGCGTTCATCGGGTACGTCGGGCTGTGGCCGGCCACGTTCGACGCTCCCTTCACACCCGCGGTCGAGGTCGGGTGGCGCCTCGCCCATGCGCACTGGGGCAACGGGTTCGCGACCGAGGGCGCGACCGAGGCGCTGCGCTTCGGGTTCGAGGTCATGGAGATGCCCGAGATCGTCTCGTTCACCGCGCACCGGAACGTCCGCTCGATACGAGTGATGGAGCGCCTCGGGATGCGGCGCGACCCGTACGGCGACTTCGAGCACCCGGCGTTCGAGCCGGACCAACCTGGCCACGAGCACGTGCTCTACCGGCTCTCCCGCGCAGATTGGCTCGAGACGCGCGGAGGCTAGCGGGCGGAGAAGGTCGCGTCGGAAAGCACCGGCGCCTCGTCGCGCTCCACCACGGTCGTGGCCACCACCCAGTCGGAGTCACGCCGCCATGCGCGCGTCCGCAGCGTCTCGCCCGGGAACACCACGCCGGCGAACCGCACCGAGAAGCCGCCCACCCGGCTCACGTCGCCGTCGAACAGCTCGTCGGCGAGCGTCTTGCAGACCAGGCCGTACGAGCACAGCCCGTGCAGGATCGGCCGTGGGAATCCTGCCGCCTGCGCGAACTTGGGATCGCTGTGCAGCGGGTTGCGGTCACCGCACAGCCGGTACCACAGAGCCTGCTGCGGCAGCGTCGGCGTCCTGACCTCGACGTCGGGTTTGGTGTCGGGGATCTCCACCTTCGACGACGGCCCGCGCTCGCCACCGAAGCCGCCCTCGCCGCGGGCGAAGATCTGCGACCGGGTCGTGTACAGCGTCCGGCCGGACTCGTCGAGAGCCTCGCTCTCCTGGATGATGACGGCGGCCGAGCCCTTGTCGTACACGTCGGCGATGCGCGACCGCAGCGTGGCCTTGCCCTCCGTCGGTAGCGGCCGGTGCACGACCAGCTCCTGGCCACCGTGCAGCACCTTGGCCAGGTCGACGTCGACGCCCGGGAACCTCACCGCCGGCGGCTCGAAGACGTGGAACGTCGGCGCGACCAGCGCGAACGTGGGAAGCACCTGCAGGTCCTTCTCCGTCGCGTACCTCAGCTCACGCGGCGACATCGGGTCACCGCCCGCCCCGAGAGCCAGGTGGTACAGCAGCACGTCGCTCGCGGACCAGCTGAACGGCTGCTCGGGCAGGTCGGCGCCGATGGCGACGCGTGGGTCGATGGGCACGTGCTCCTCCTCAGTCGTAGCTGATCGCGACCGACTCCGAGATCGGCATCGACTGGCACGCGAGCGTATATCCCTCGGCCATGTCCTGGTCGTCGAGCACCTCGTTGTGGCGCAGGTCGACCTCGCCCTTGTCCAGCCGGCATGTGCACGCGCTGCACTGCCCCTGCTTGCACGAGTACGGCGCGTCCAGGCCGTTGTCGAGCATCAGGTCGAGCAGTGTCGTCCCCACCGGCCACGTCAGTGTGTGCTGCTCACCGTCGAGATCGACCTCCAGCGTGGCCGACCCGCCGGGCGGTCCCTCCACCGGTGCCTCGTCGACGTCGGTGGCGACCGACTGGGCGGCCGGGTCCTCGTGCAGCGACACGAACCGCTCGATATGGATGCGCCTGCGCGGTACGCCGAGCTCGCGCAGCACCTCTCCGGCCGTGTCCATGAACGGTCCCGGACCGCAGATGAACGTGTCGCGCTCGGCGTACGGCGCGACCAGGCCACGCAGCGAGGCGGCGTCGGGCAGCCCCTGCAGCGACTCCAGCCAGTGCACCACCACGAGCCGGTCGCCGTACCGCTTCTGCAGGTCGCGCAGGTCGTCGGCGAAGATCACCGAGTCCTCGTCGCGGTTGGCGTAGACCAGCACGACATGTCCCTCGCCCTGGCTCAGCGCCGAGCGCAGGATCGACATCACCGGGGTGATGCCGCTGCCGCCGGACAGCAGCAGCAGGTCGCTGTCGAGGTCCTTGGGCACGAACCGTCCCGACGGCGGGTGCACCTCCAGCACGGTGCCGGCCTTGACGTGGTCGCAGATCCAGTTCGAGCCGTAGCCGTCCGCGGTGCGCTTGACCGTGATCTGCGGACGCACGCCGTCGTGCGGCGAGCTCGACAGCGAGTAGCAGCGTGCCACCGACCCGGTCAGGTCGCTGGGCAGCCGCAGCGTGAGGAACTGCCCCGGCCGGTAGCGGAACCGCCGCGCAAGGTCGTCGGGCACGTCGAACACGACCGAGTGCGCGTCGGCGGTCTCGGGAACCACCTCGGCGACCCGCAGCTTGAAGAACGACGCCTCAGCCATCGCTGCTCCCGTTGATGGTGCTGTCGCCGGTGGGCAGACGTCCGTCGCGCGCGGCGGCGGCGATCTCGTCGCGCAACCGGTCACAGCCGTCCGCGATGTCCGCGTGCGCGCCGCGTTCGAGCCGTGCCGAGAGCACGGGACAGGTCTGCTCGGCCACGCGGGTCCACTGGATGCTGGTGTGCTTGGGGCTGTTCTTCTTCACCCGCACCACGGCGCCGCAGTGACCGCACGCCAGCGGCGTCAGCCCCGCCTCGAGGTACTCGTAGTGGTCCGCACGAGTCCCGGCACGCCCCGGCGGGCCGCCGAGAACCGAGCCGAGGCCCAGCACCGAACGGAAGTCGGTCATGGAGCCTCCGCCTCGCGGCGAGCCAGGTTCTCCGCGACCTCCTTCTGCCAGGCCTCGTTGGCCTGCGAGGTGTCGATCTCGAACTCGAACCGCGTGGTCATGTCCTCGGTGACGTCGGCGACGTCGACGTAGAACTGCTCGTACCAGCGGCGCAGCTGGTAGACCGGCCCGTCCTCCTCGCACAGCAGCGGGTTGTCGATGCGCGACTTGTTCTTCCAGATCTCCACGTCCTGCAGGAACCCCTCGCCGAAGCTGCGCGCGTACTTGCCCGCGATCTTGTCGGCCATCTCGTCGTCGACGCCCTCGAGCTTCTTCACGATCAGCCCCCACTGCAGCACGAACGAGCTGGGCGTGACGGGGTAGTGGCAGTTGACCAGGATGACCTCGACCTCGACACCCTTGTAGTCGGTCACCAGCGGGTTGACCATGTACGACGGCCCGAAGTACGACGCCTCCGACCGCAGCAGCAGGTCCTCGTCGCCGTAGCCGCCGCCCTTCCCTGCGTCAGGCCGTCCGCGGGAGTGCATGTACTGCGTCGCGATGTGTCCCTCGAAGACGTTCTTGAAGTACGTCGGGAATGCGAAGTGGATGTAGAAGAAGTGCGCCATGTCGACGACGTTGTCGACGATCTCTCGGCAGTTGGACCCCTCGATCGTCACCGAGTCCCACGTCCAGCTGCTCCATGCGTCGGAGAACGCGCCGTCGACCCGCGGGATCACCACGTCGTCGGGCGGCGGGTTGCCCTCGGGGTCGTGCCACACGAAGAGCTGCTTGTTCTCCTCCAGCGTGAGCCAGGAGCGGGTGCGAGCCCGCGCCGGAACCCGTTTGGCGTAAGGGATCTGCACGCATCGCCCGTCGCCGCCCCAGCGCCAGTCGTGGAACGGGCACGCCACCTCGTCGCCCTTGACCGTGCCCTGCGTCAGGTCGCCGCCCATGTGCCGGCAGTAGCCGTCGAGCACGTGCAGGTCACCGTCGGCGCCGGCGAAGACCACCAGCTTGGTGCCGAACGCCTCGATCGCGTGCGGCTTCCCGTCGCGGAACGGCTCGGCCAGACCGAGGCAGTGCCAGCCCCGCGCGAAACGCGCCGGTGACGTGCCGGCGTCGATCAGGCGCACCTCGGCGTCGGCCGCCGGACCGGCGGCGGGCGTACGCGTGCCTGCCCGGTCGGTGTCGGGGGCGCTGACGCGCGTCATGTCGTACCTCCTGGTGAGTCGGCTGCGTCGATAGCGGCGAGGTAGCCGAAGGTCATCGCGGGACCGAGTGTCGCGCCGGGACCGGCATAGGTGTGTCCCATCACGGCGGCGCCCGCGTTGCCCGCGGCGTACAGGCCGGGGATCACCGAACCGTCGGTCCGCAGCACGCGCGCCCGCGGGTCGGTGCGCAGTCCGCCCTTGGTGCCGAGGTCGCCCGGCACGATGCGCACGGCGTAGAACGGCGGCTTGTCCAGCGGCGCCAGGTTGGGGTTGGTGCGCAGCCGTGGGTCACCGTAGTAGTGGTCGTACCTGCTGCGTCCGCGGCCGAAGTCCTCGTCGACGCCGGTCTCGGCATAGCCGTTGAACCTGTCCACGGTCCGGCGCAGACCGTCGGCGGGCACACCGATCTGCTCGGCGAGCCCCTCCACCGTGTCCGCGCGCTGAACCACGCCGGCGTCGTACCAGCGACGGGGGAACGGCTGCCGGGGACCGAGACCGGCGAACGTGTAGCGGTTGCGGTAGCGCTGGTCGGCGACCAGCCAGCACGGGATGTGGTCGACGCCGGTGCGGTGCCCGGCGTACATCGCCTTGACCGCGTCGACGTAGGGAGAGGACTCGTTCACGAACCGCTCACCCGCGGAGTTGACGAGAATGCACCCGGGCAGCGACCGCTCGGAGAGGCAGAAGTACGGGCCGCCGGTGAGCGGGATCGACGGTCCCCACCACGCGTCCTCCATCAGGTCGACGGCCGCGCCCAGCGACTGTCCGGCGGCGATGCCGTCGCCGGTGTTGGCTGCCGCGCCGACCGTCCACTCGGTGCCGATCGGGTGCTCCTGGTACTCCTTGCGCATCGCTTCGTTGTGCTCGAAGCCACCGCTGGCGAGCACGACGCCGCGGCGTGCGGTCAGCACGGTCTCGGTGCCCTGATGCTGCACGCGTATCCCCGTCACCAGGCCGTCGTCGGTGAGGAGGTCGACCATCGGGGTGTCGAGCAGCACGGGTACGCCGAGCTCGGCAAGCCCTGCGTACAGCGCCGCAACCAGCGCCTGTCCCATCGACAGCATCTCGCGGCGACGCACCCGGTTGCCGACCGTGCGAGCGCCCACCCGCAACGCGCGCCACACACCGCGCGGATGACGCGCGGTGAGGTTGAGCCAGCGGTAGTCGGCCTGGGTGACCGTCATGCCCGCGGGCGCCGGAAGGTACGGCGGCTCGAGACGGTCGCGCACAGCGCCGAGCACGCGCGCGTCCAATGGTCGCGGCTCCAGCGAACGTCCTGCGGGACGTCCGCCCGGCGCCTCGGGGTAGTAGTCGGAGTAGCCGCGCACCCACGTCAGCCGCAGGGGGGTGCTCTCGCTCACCATGCGCAGCATCGCGGGTCCGTGTGTCAGGAACGCCTGCTGGCGCTCGGGCTCGACCACGCCGTCGACCAGGTGCGCGAGATATGCCTTGCCCTGCTCGGGTGTGTCACCGGCGCGCATGTCTGCCAGCACGTGGTTGTTCGGGATCCACACGCCACCGCCGGAGCGCGCGGTCGACCCGCCGAAGTGGGAGGCCTTCTCGACCACGACCGTGCACAGTCCGCGCCGGGCGGCGGTCAGCGCGGCGGTCAGCCCAGCCGCACCCGAGCCCACCACCACCAGGTCGTACTCGGTCACTGCGCTGCCTCCACCTGTCGTCTCGCGGGCCCTGCCCGGCAATACTGAAACATGTTACAGTTTTGCCCCCCGAGACGCCACACAGCGGAGGAGTAGCCGTGCACGCTGCCACCCGGCGACGGGCTCCGGCGCAGAGCGTCGTGGCCGACGTGGTGGTGGTCGGCTTCGGAGCGGCCGGCGCGTGCGCGGCGATCGAGGCGAGCGACGCCGGCGCGGACGTGCTGGTGGTCGACCGGTTCGAGGGCGGCGGTGCGACGGCCCTGTCGGGCGGCGTGGTCTACGCCGGTGGCGGCACGTCGGTGCAACGAGAAGCGGGGGTCGAGGACACCCCGGAGGCGATGCTGGCCTACCTCGAGCGCGAGGTCGGCGACGCGGTCCGCCCCGACACGCTGCGGGCGTTCTGCGACGGCAGCAGCGCGATGGTCGAGTGGCTACGGCAGCAGGGCGTCGCGTTCGAGGGAAGCCTTGCTCCGCACAAGACCTCGTACCCCGACAACGACCACTACCTGTACTACTCCGGCAGTGAGATCGCCGGCGCCTTCCGTGACGTCGCACCGCCGGCGCCTCGCGGACACCGGGCCCGAGCGCCGGGTGCGTCCGGCAAGCACCTGTTCGCCTCCCTCGCCGCTGCCGCCCGCAACCGCGGTGTACGGGTGCTCGCGCGGACCCGCGTGCAGCGGCTGGTCGAACGCGACGGCGTCGTCGTCGGCGTCGAGGGCGTCACACTGGCCGGTGCGCCGGCGCGGGTGCGGGCCGCCTACCGCACGGCGGGGCGGCTGGCTGCCAAGCCCGGGCTCTACCAGCCGGCCGTGAAGTCGCGCTGCATCGCGCTGTGCGAACGGCTCGAACGCATACACGGACGCCCGGTGCACGTCACCGCGCGTCGCGGTGTGGTGCTTGCCGCCGGAGGCTTCATCTCCAACCGCGCGCTCGTGCACGCACACGCGCCTGCTTACCGCGGCGGCCTGCCGCTGGGCACCGCCGGTGACGACGGCACCGGCCTGCGTCTGGGACTTTCCGTCGGCGCCGCCACCGCCAAGCTGGAGCGCGTCTCCGCATGGCGGTTCTTCACACCGCCGAGCGCGCTGCTCGGCGCGTTGCTGGTGGACCGGCACGGCCGGCGCGTGATCGACGAGACCAGGTACGGCGCGGCGGTCGGGCAGGCGCTGATCGAGCAGCACGACGGTCGCGCCTGGCTGCTGCTGGACGCGCCACTGCTCGCACAGGCCCGCCGTGAGATCCGCAGGCAGGGGCTGTGGTTCCAGCGGATGCAGACCGCCTACCTGTTCGGCCCCGCCCGGGTCAGCGGACACTCGCTGGGCGAGGTCGCGCGGCGCGCCGGCGTCGACGCCGACGGCCTGCGGGCCACGCTGGAGGCGCACGAGCAGGCGCTCGCGGCCGGCGAGCAGGACCCGGCGGGAAAGCCGGCGGAGTACACCCGCTCGCTCGGGACGCCGCCGTACTCCCTGGTCGACGTCTCCGTGCGCCGGCAGCCGGCGTACCCCTGCCCGATGCTCACGCTCGGCGGGCTGGTGGTCGACGAGCGGACCGGCCAGGTGCAGCGCCCGGACGAGACACCGGTGCCGGGGCTGTTCGCAGCCGGGCGCACCGCCGTCGGCATCTGCTCCAACTCATACGTGAGCGGGCTGTCGCTCGCCGACTGCGTGTTCTCCGGCCGCCGCGCGGGAGTCAACGCCGCGAGCCAGAAGACGAGCGAGGGAAGGCAGGACCGGCAGCGTGCTCACCACTGAACAACGCACCGAGATCGCGGAGGTCCTGCGCACGGCGGAGGAGCGCAGAGAGCCGGTCACGCCGCTGGTCGACAGCTACCCCGGCATCGAGCCCCACGACGCCTACGAGATCCAGCTGATCAACATCCGCCGCCGCGAGCAGGACACACGGGTGGTCGGCCACAAGGTCGGGCTGTCGTCGAAGGCCATGCAGCAGATGATGGGCGTCGACGAGCCCGACTACGGACACCTGCTCGAGGACATGCGTCTGGAGGAGCGCATCCCGGTGCGGACCGACCGCTACTGCTTCCCGCGCGTGGAGGTCGAGGTCGGCTTCGTCCTCGGCGACGACCTGCCCGGCGCGACCTGCACGGAGCAGGACGTCATCGGTGCCACCGCGGCGGTGATGCCCTCGATCGAGCTGATCGACAGCCGCATCCGGGACTGGAAGATCGGCCTCCCCGACACCATCGCCGACAACGCCTCCTCGGCCGGCTTCTGTCTCGGGCAGGCACGGCTCGCGCCCGACGCCGTGGACCTGAAGGCGATGGACGCGGTGCTGGTGCGCAACGGCGAGCAGGTGGCCGAGGGCCGCTCCGACGCGGTACTCGGCGACCCGGTTATCGCGGTGGCCTGGCTCGCGCGCAAGGTCGCCGGCTTCGGGGTGCGGCTGCGGGCGGGCAACGTGATCCTGCCCGGGTCGTGCACACGGGCGATCGACGCCGGGCCCGGGGATGAGTTCAAGGCGACGTTCAGCCACGCGGGTGCGGTGCTGGGCGACGTGAGCCTGACGTTCGAATGAGGTGACGAGTGAACGAGAAACGTGCGACAGCGGCCATCGTCGGGTCGGGCAACATCGGCACCGACCTGATGTACAAGCTCCTGCGCTCCGATCGCATCGAGCCGCGGTGGATGGTCGGCGTCGACCCCGAGAGCGAAGGTCTGCGCCGCGCTGCGAAGGAGGGCCTGGAGGCGACGTCCGACGGCGTCGACTGGCTGCTCGCGCAGGCCGAGCGTCCGGACGTGGTGTTCGAGGCGACGTCGGCCGCGGTGCACCGCGCGAACGCGCCGCGCTACGAGGAGGCGGGCATCCGTGCCATTGACCTGACACCGGCTGCGGTCGGCCCGTACGTCGTGCCTCCGGTCAACCTCGACCTCGAGGCCGACGCTCCCAACGTCAACCTCATCACCTGCGGCGGTCAGGCCACGATCCCGATCGTGCACGCGGTCTCGCGGGTCGTGCCGGTCGCGTACGCCGAGATCGTCGCCTCGGTCTCGTCGGTGTCCGCGGGACCGGGGACCCGCGCCAACATCGACGAGTTCACCCGCACCACCAGCCGCGGCATCGAGGTGATCGGCGGCGCGGAGCGCGGGAAGGCCATCATCATCCTCAACCCCGCCGACCCGCCGATGATCATGCGCGACACGATCCACTGCGCCGTCCCCGAGGACGCCGACCAGGACGCGGTCGCGGACTCGATCCGCCGCATGGCCGACGACGTCGCGCAGTACGTGCCGGGCTACCGGCTGCTGGTCGACCCACAGTTCGACGAGCCGTCGGCCTCGACCGGCGGGATGGCCAAGGTGAGCACCTTCGTCGAGGTCGAGGGCGCCGGCGACTTCCTTCCGCCGTACGCCGGAAACCTCGACATCATGACCGCCGCCGCCGTCAAGGTCGGGGCCGAGCTCGTGCGCTCACCGCAGCCGGCCTGATCGGAGGAGAGACCATGTGGGACCAGTACGACATCCGCATCACCGACACCTGCCTGCGTGACGGTTCGCACCACAAGCGGCACCAGTTCACCGCCGACGAGACGCGTGGGATCGTCTCCGCGCTCGACGACGCCGGTGTGCCGGTGATCGAGGTGACCCACGGCGACGGCCTGGGCGGGTCGTCGTTCACGTACGGCTTCAGCAGGACCCCCGAGCAGGACCTGATCACGCTCGCGGCCAAGACCGCCAAGCGCGCCAAGATCGCGTTCCTGATGCTGCCCGGTGTGGGCGTGAAGGACGACATCGGCATCGCCGCCGACAACGGCGCGTCGATCTGCCGGATCGCCACCCACTGCACCGAGGCCGACGTGTCGGTGCAGCACTTCGGGCTCGCCCGCGAGCGCGGGCTGGAGACCGTCGGCTTCCTGATGATGGCGCACTCGCAGCCGCCCGAGGTGCTCGCGAAGCAGGCGCGCATCATGGTCGACGCGGGCTGCCAGTGCGTCTACGTCGTCGACTCCGCCGGCGCGCTGGTGCTGGAGCAGGTGTCCGACCGCGTCAGTGCCATCCTCGCCGAGGTCGGCTCGGAGGCCACGGTCGGCTTCCACGGGCACGAGAACCTCGGGGTCGGCGTCGCGAACTCCGTGGCCGCGGTACGCGCCGGTGCCAAGCAGATCGACGGCAGCTGCCGCCGGTTCGGCGCGGGCGCGGGCAACACGCCGTTGGAGGCGTTCGTCGGCGTCTGCGACAAGGTCGGCATCAGCACCGGCGTCGACTTCTTCAAGATCGTCGACGCCGCCGAGGACGTCGTGCGTCCGGCGATGCCCGAGGAGTGCCTGCTCGACCGGCTCGCGGTGACCATGGGCTACTCCGGGGTCTACTCCAGCTTCCTCAAGCACGCCTTCCACCAGGCCGAGCGCTACGGGGTGTCCGGCGCGGAGATCCTGCTGCGCGCCGGACGGCGCAAGCTGGTCGGCGGCCAGGAGGACCAGCTGACCGACATCGCTCTGGAGCTGCAGCGCGAGCAGCAGGCGTGACTGGCCTTGCTCAGGCCGCCGCCCGCTCGCCCAGGAATGCGGTGATCGAGCGGCGTAGGCCGGCCGGGTCCAGCCCGTGGGCGCGGATGTGGTCCTCGGCGTGGCCGTAGTGCCGCAGCTCCTCGCCGTTGACCCCTAGTGCCAGCAGCCGGTGTGGAACGTCGAGGAGCGCGTCGCCGACCAGCCGTGACGACGTTCCGGCGAGGTAGGGCTCCACCAGGACGACATCACCCCGCGTGCCCAGCGCAGTACGCAGTCCGCGCGAGTCGAACGGGCGCACGGTGTTCGCGTACAGCACGGTCAGGTCAAGGTCTCGGACGGCCTCGAGCACTGGACCCAGCATCGGACCGACGGCGACGACCACGCCGGTTGCGCCGCTGCGCACGGTGTGGAACCGCCCGGGTCGGACGGGGTAGGCCTCGGGGTTTTGCTGTGCCGTCACGCGCAGGTACTCCCGACCGTGTCCGGCTGCCGCCAGTCGTAGCGCCTGCTCCACCTCGTCGGCGTGGCCGGGGACATGCACGGTCCATCCCGGCAGCGTGTCGATCAGGCTCACGTCACCCGGCGCCTGATGGGTGCGCCCTCCGCCGGCGATGTCGAACGAACCACCCGAACCCACCAGGACACCGCCCACGTTCTGATGACCGAAGCCGAGCTTTATCTGCTCGAAGGCCCGCTCGACCAGGAAGGAGCCGAAGGTGTGCACGATCGGACGCATCCCGGTCAGGGCCATCCCGGCGCCGACGTTGACGAGCAGCTGCTCGCGGATGCCCACGTAGACCACCCGGTCCGGGTGCCGGCGCTCGACGTCGCCGAAGTACTGCCCGGAGATCTCGGCGTACACCAGTGCCACCGACTGTTCTGTCTCCACCAGTGACGCGGCGGTGCGTGCGAATGCTTCTCGTGGATCTGTCATCGGTCCTTCCCCTCGACGTAGGCGACCACTGCGTTCGGACGCCCGGGCGTGCGCCTGCCCAACGCCCGTGCCAACGCCGCGTGGTCGCGACCGTCGACTCCCTGCACGTCCCACCCCTCGGTGCGGAAGCGCTGCTCGATCCGACCGGGGACCGAGTAGCTCGACGACCCGTTGTCGACGACCACGACGGTCAGTGCGTCCAGGTTCAGGGCCGAGGCGAGCTCCATCGCCTCGTGGTTGCTTCCCTCGTCCAGCTCGGCATCGCCGACCAGCACCACCACGCGTGCGCCGACGCCCTGTGCGCGCAGTCCCAGCGCGGTTCCCACTGCGAGCGGGAACCCGTGTCCCAGCGAGCCGCTGGAGATCTCCACACCCGGAACGAGGTTGCGGTCGGGATGGTGGCCGAGCGGTGACGCGTACGCCGCCCAGCCCGCGAGCCACGCCACTGGGAAGAAGCCCTTGGCGGCCAGCGTGGCGTAGTAGGCCATCGGCCCGTGTCCCTTGGACAACAGGAACCTGTCGCGCTGCGGGTCTCCGACGGACTCCGGAGTCACGCGCAGCACCTGGTCGTACAGGACCCACAGCACATCGAGCGTGGATGTCGCCGCCGCGGAGTGCTTCTCGTCGCCGGTCATCAGCGACATCAGATGCCCGAGGTCGTCGTAGCCATACCTTCTGGTCGTGTCCGGGTCTCGGCCCTTCTCGGCGCGTATCAGAGTCATGCCGGTAAGCGTGCAAGTTGAAGCGCGCTTGAAGTCAATGGGGTCGGTCCGAGGCGTTGGCCTGGATTGGACTCGACACAAACAAGAACGTGTTCTAGTCTGGGTCTCAGCCCGAGACGAACGGAGCGAGCATGAGCGACAAGGTCGTTGACGCGGTGCGCGACCTGCTGCCGGCGTTCGAGGAGCGCGCGCAGCAGGCCGAGGACGCCCGGCGCGTGCCGGTGGACTCCATCGAGTCTCTGCAGGAGGCGGGCTTCTTCCGGCTGCTCCAGCCGAAGCGGTTCGGCGGCTTCGAGGCCGACCCGATGACCTTCTACACCGCGGTGCGGATGATCGCGAGCTCCTGTGGGTCCACCGGCTGGGTGTCCTCGGTCCTGGGTGTGCACCCCTGGCAGCTGTCGCTGTTCCCCGAGAAGGCGCAGACCGAGGTCTGGGGCGACGACCCGCACACCCGCGTCTCCTCCTCGTACGCCCCGACCGGCAAGGCGCGCCTGGTCGACGGCGGCGTGCAGCTCAGCGGTCGGTGGAGCTTCTCGTCGGGCTGCGACCACGCCACCTGGGTGCTGCTCGGCGGCATCGTCACCGACGACGAGGGCAACCAGGTCGACTTCCGCACGTTCCTGGTCCCGCTCGGCGACTACCGGATCGAGGACGTGTGGGACACGGTCGGGCTGCGCGGCACCGGCAGCAACGACATCGTGATCGAGGACGTGTTCGTGCCGGAGCACCGCTCGCTCAGCTTCGCCGACACCTCGCGCTGCATCTGTCCAGGGCAGGAGGTCAACGACGCGCCGCTGTACCGGCTGCCGTTCGGATCGTTGTTCTCATACTCGATCACCACGCCGATCATCGGCATGGCCGAGGGCGCGTACAACTCCCACGTCGGCTACATGAAGGAGCGCGTGCGGGTCGCGTACGGCAAGGTCAAGGCGGCCGAGGACCCGTTCTCCCAGGTGCGCATCGCCGACGCCGCCAGCGAGATCGACGCCGCCTGGCTGCAGCTGAGCAACAACATCGGGCAGCTCATGCGCTACGCCGGCGCGGGCGAGAAGATCCCGATGGACCTGCGTGTCCAGATCCGGCGCGACCAGGTGCGCGGCACGACCCGGTCGATCCATGCGATCGACCGCCTGTTCGAGAACTCCGGGGGCCGTGCGCTCGCGGTGGGCACGCCGATCCAGCGGTACTGGCGCGACGCGCACGCGGGGCGCGTGCACGCGATCAACGACCCCGAGCGGGCGCTGAGCATGTACGGCAGCTACGAGCTCGGCCTCAAGGTGCACGAGGCCATGCTGTGAGGGTGGTCGGAGCCGTGGGGCGGTCCGCACATGGCTGAGCAGGCGCTGGGCTTCGAGGCGACCAGCAGGTACGCCAAGGCCGGGCAGTTCACGCTGCACTACCACGAGGCGGGCGAGGGCCACGACGGCCGGCTGCCGGTGGTCCTGCTGCACGGCGGCGGCCCCGGTGCGGCGGCGTGGAGCAACTTCGGCCGCAACCTGCAGGTGCTGTCACGGACGTTCCGGACGCTGGCGGTCGACCAGCCGGGCTTCGGCCTGTCCGACAAGCCCGAGGTGCAGGGCAACTACTTCCGCTTCGCCGCCGACGCGCTGGCCGCGCTGCTCGACACCCTCGGGATCGACAAGGTGCACCTGGTCGGCAACTCGCTCGGCGGCGGAACCGCGGTCCGGTTCGCGCTGACCTACCCCGACCGGGTCGGACGGCTGGCGTTGATGGGACCGGGCGGGCTCAGCCTGAACCTGTTCTCGCCGGACCCCACCGAGGGCATCAAGCGGCTGTTCGAGTTCTCCGCACCGCCCGGCCCGAGCAAGGAGAAGCTCGAGGCGTTCGTTCGCACGATGGTGTTCGACCAGTCGCTGGTCACCGACGAGCTCATCGAGGAGCGGTTCCGCGTCGCCTCCGACCCCGAGTCGCTGGCCGCGATGGCGTCGATGGGTGCGTCGTTCATGCAGCCGGAGACGTTCGAGGACGGGCTGCTGTGGCGCGAGGCCTACCGGCTGCGGCACAGCGTGCTGCTGGTGTGGGGACGCGAGGACCGCGTCAACCCGTTGGACGGCGCGTTCGCCGCGCTGAAGCTGATCCCGAAGGCGCAGCTGCACGTGTTCCCGCGCTGCGGGCACTGGGCGCAGCTCGAGCGCTTCGACGAGTTCAACCGGCTGGTGACCGCCTTCCTCACCGATGGGACGGCCGCCGGCACGCCCAGGGAGGGGTGATGACAATGGGGATCCGGTCGCTGGCGTACATCCGGGTCGAGGCCACCGACATGGACGCCTGGCGGACGTTCGGGCTGAAGGTGCTCGGCATGGTCGAGGGCAAGGGTGGCAACCCGGACGCGCTGTACCTGCGGATGGACGACTTCCCGGCCAGGCTGGTGGTCCTGCCCGGCGACCGCGACCACCTGGCCGCGGTGGGCTGGGAGGCCGCCGACGCGGAGGGGCTGCAGGACGTGCGCAACCGGCTCGACGCCGCCGGCGTGCCGTACAAGGAGGGCACGGCACAGGAGTGCGCAGACCGGCACGTGATGGAGCTCATCCACTTCGAGGATCCCAACGGCAACGCCCAGGAGGTCTTCCACGGTGTGGCGCTGCAGCACCGGCGCGTGGTCAGCCCGTACGGCCACTCGTTCATCACCGGAGAGCAGGGCATGGGCCACGTCGTGCTGTCGACGGACGACGACGCCGCGGCGCTGCACTTCTACCGCGACGTGCTCGGTTTTCGTCTCCGTGACTCGATGCGGTTCCCACCGGAGGTGGTCGGGCGGCCGGCCGACGGCGAGCCGGTGTGGCTGCGCTTCTTCGGCTGCAACCCGCGACACCACAGCCTGGCGTTCCTGCCGTTCCCGACCGAGAGCGGGATCGTGCACATCATGGTCGAGGTCGGCGACAGCGACGACGTCGGTCTCGCTCTCGACCGCGCCAAGCGCCACGGCGTGCCCATGTCGGCCACGCTGGGCCGCCACGTCAACGACCTGATGCTGTCGTTCTACATGAAGACGCCGGGTGGCTTCGACGTCGAGTTCGGCACCGAGGGTCGCCAGGTCGGCGACGACTGGATCGCGCGGGAGAGCACCGCGGTCAGCCTGTGGGGCCACGACTTCAGCATCGGCCAGAAGCAGCAGTGAGCAGCCAGCCGTGAGCGACGCAGCCGAGCCGGAGCAGCCGGACGTGGAGCAGTCGGACTCCCAGCAGCCGGACCCCCAGCAGCCAGAACCGCAGCGGTTCCGGCAGGTCCTCGGCCAGTTCGCCACCGGTGTCACCGTCGTGACCAGCATGGACGGCGACGATCCGGTGGGGTTCGCCTGCCAGGCGTTCGCGGCGCTGTCGCTGGAGCCCCCGCTGGTGCTGTTCTGCCCCAGCAAGTCCTCCGGCAGCTGGTCGGCGATCGAGCGTGCCGGCACGTTCTGCGTCAACGTCCTGGGGGAGGGCCAGCGGGACGTCTCCCAGGTGTTCGGCACCCGGGGTGCGGACAAGTTCGGCTCGGTGCAGTGGGCGCGTTCGCAGCAGGGGATGCCGGTGCTGGAGGGTGTGCTCAGCTGGATCGACTGCGCGGTCGAGAGCGTGCACACCGCCGGCGACCACTACGTGGTGATCGGGCGCGTGCTCGATCTCGGCACCAGCGGCGACGACCGGCCGCTGCTGTTCTACCGCGGCGACTACGTCGCCACAGAGACGCCGTCCGAGCTGTTGCCCAGCGGTGGCCCCGCGGATCCCGAGCTGGCGAGCGCGCTGCTGGAGACGATGATGTCGTGGCCGCGGCAGAAGGACTGGATCTGACGCCGGCGGACGACGAGCGGAGTCAGCGGGCCGCGGTGAGGTCCTGGGTGCCCAGCACGCGCAGCAGCGCCAGCTGCTCGTACTCGGGCGTGCCTGCCGCGGCCGAGTAGACCACCAGCATCTGGTCGGTGTCGGGCACGTGGAGGGTGTCGCAGTCCAGGGTGAGCTGTCCCAGCTGCGGGTGCTCGACGGTCTTGCGGTGGCTGCGCCAGGTCGACACGCCGCCCTGCTCCCACAGCCGCGCGAACTCCTCGCTGCCGCCGCGCAGCTCGCCCAGCAGCTCACGCAGCCCGACGTCGTCGGGGTAGCGCGCGGCGGCGGCCCGCAGCCCCATCACCGCCTGCGCCGCCGTGCCTTCTTGTTCCTCCGCTGTCTGCGCGACCCTGCTGCGCACCGGGTCACCGGGGTCGACAAGGAAGCGCAGCCGGTTGAGGTTGCGGCGCTCCGGTCGCAGCGCCGACCAGTCGCCGTGCAGGGCCGACGCCATGGCGTTCCAGGCCAGCACGTCGCCCTTGGCGCTGAGCACCAGCACCGGGAGGTCCGCGAACCGGTCGATGAGCCGCAGCACGCTCGGGCGGACGTGCAGGTCGATCACGCCGGAGGCGGGCACGGGCACGCCGGCGAGGTTGAACAGCTCGTCGCGCTGGTCGCGGGTGAGGCGCAGCGCCCGCGCCAGCGACGTGAGCACCTGCTCCGAGGGCCGGCTGCTGCGGGCCTGCTCGAGCCGGACGACGTAGTCGACGCTGATCCCGGCGAGCATCGCCAGCTCCTCGCGACGCAGTCCCGCGACCCGCCGGTGCTGGCCCGCGGGTAGGCCCACCTGCTCCGGGGTCAGGCGCTCGCGAGCCCTGCGTACGACGGCCGCCAGCTCCTCGCGGTTCACGCACCAAGGATGCCTCGCGCCGAGCGGGCCTGGGTAGGAGCGCCGGTCCCATGGTCGAGCGTGCCTGGTGGCCATCGCTGTCGGCTCGCAGACTCGGGACATGACGACAAACGACATCGCCCTGGTGACCGGAGCCAACAAGGGGATCGGTCACGAGACCGCTCGCCGCCTGCTCGAGCTGGGCTGGACGGTCTGGCTGGGGTCACGTGACCCCGACCGCGGAACGGAAGCCGCCGCCGACCTGTCCCGGCGAGTGCCGGGCGCAGACGTACGACCGGTCGCGCTCGACGTGACCTCCGACGAGTCCGTCGCGCACGCGAGACTGACGGTCGAGGAGGCATCGGGGCGGCTCGACGTACTGGTGAACAACGCAGGTATCAGCGGTCGCCACGCGGCCCCTGAGGACACCGAGCCCGCGGACTTCCTTCCGGTGTACGCCGTCAACGTGCTCGGGCCGGTACGGGTCACGACGGCGTTCCTGCCGCTGCTGCGCAAGTCACCTGGCCCGCGCCTGGTCATGGTCTCCAGTGGCATGGGCTCTTTCGGCGTCACCACCGACCCGCAGCGGCTGGAGTCCACGCTGCACGGGCTGGTCTACCCCTCGTCCAAGGCCGCTCTGAACATGCTCACCAGCCAGTACGCCAAGGCACTGACCGACGTGCGGGTGCTCGCCGTCGACCCGGGCTACACGGCCACCGACCTGAACGGGCACCGCGGGACGCAGTCGGTCGAGGATGGCGCCGAGGCCGTCGTCCGGGCATGTGCGGCCGACCCGCCCGGTGTCTTCACCGACCGCCACGGTGTCGTCCCGTGGTGATGCCAGCGAAAGACCTGAGACCATCGATCTCACGATGTGAACGGTTGTCCGGGTCCGCCCGCTGAGGCTTCCGGTGGGCGGTCGGGACGTTGAATCGCCGGCCGCCGCGTCGTTCCATGGGACATAGCGCCTCCAAGTGGGAGACTTTGATCGCCATGGACACGCTTCTGCGAGCGATAGCGGCGGATCCAGTGTTCAACCAGACGGACTCCGCCTACCTGGTTGTCGACCGGGAGCTGGTCGTCCGCGCGGTCAACCGTGCGTATCTGGAGGTAACCGGCCGCGAGCGCGACGAGCTGGTCGGCCGCTACGTCTTCGACGCGTTTCCCAACAACCCGGCCGTCCCCGACGTCGACGCGGTGCGCACCCTCAAGACGTCCTTGGAGTCGGTGCTGCGGTATGGCAGGCGGGACCGCCTGCACATCCAGCGGTACGACGTCCCCGGGGGCGCTGCTGAGGACGACTTCGTGGTCAAGTACTGGGCCCCGGTCAACTCACCGCTGCCGGACGAGCGCGGCCGCACCGTGGGCGCTCTGCACCACGTGGAGGACGTGACCGCGGTGTGGACCAAGATGCTGCGCCGAAACGACGCTGACCTGGACCCGGCCTCCGCAGCCTTCGACCAGGACGAGCTGGGCACATACGCGCGGGCGTTCGCGCACGAGGATCTGGTCGATGCCCACGCCACCACCGAGGTGGCTCAGCTGCGGGAGGCCCTGAGCTCGAGAGTCCTCATCGAGCAGGCCAAGGGGGTTCTGATGGCCCGCCACGGCTGTGACCCGGACACCGCCTTCACCTGGCTGCGTCGCCGGGCGCGGAGCACACGCGTCAAGCTGCACGACGTGTGCGCGGAGGTCGTGGCCGACGCGTACCGGGTCGAGGTCGAGCAGCCCGACCCTGAGTAGCGGCCCTGGCTGAGGTACGGCCGGGCGGCCGTATTTTCGCCCGGCCGGGGCGTGGACGCTTCGTGACCGTTCGGCCCAGGTGCTGTCCCGGTCGTCCCCTTTTCGCCCCTTCTCCGGAGGCCCGTTCGCGCCGCTTTCGTCAACCTTAGTTGGTTTTACGGACTGTTCACACTGCGTAGCAAGACTGCCACTGTGGGTCCGTGGGGGCTCTCCTGGCTGTGGGGGCAGCTGGACGTTTCAGTCTGGGAGAATCGTGATGCAAACAAGCAAGCTATTTCGTCGTGTCGCCGCGAGCCGGGTCGCGGCCGTGTCCATCGGCGCAGCCGTCGTCGTGACTCTGGGCGGTACGGGCGCCGTCGCCGCCGGGCTTATCACCTCGGCGCAGATCAAGAACGGCGCTGTCCACGGGGTCGACCTGGCGTCGTCCTCGGTCGGGTCCAGCAAGATCGCCAACGGGTCGGTCGGCGCGGACGACCTCGCCCCCAACAGCGTGGGGTCCTCGGAGCTGTCCGGGCCGCTGATGAGCCAGATCAACTCGGGCGGCCTGACCGGAAGCCCGAACTGGGGCGTCGTGGACCGCCAGGTGCTCGGCGACGGCCAGGCCTACCTGCGGCTCGGGCCGAACACCAACACCCTCGGCCCGGCAGGCTTCCTCACCCCGCCGCTGGGTGACGGCAGCCTCGCGGTGCAGACGGGCGCCGGTCAGAACCAGGCGGCCTTCGGCAACGAGGTCGGGTTCAACAACGACCTGGTCAGCAGCCTGACCACGTTGGGCTTCACGGTCTTCACCACGACGGAGAACAACGACCGCGGCGCGCACAACATGCCGAGCATCGCGTTCGAGATCGACCCCAACCTCAACCTCGCACCGGGTGACGATGTCGAGGACATGGTCTACACGCCGCCGAACGGCCACGCTGACCGGTGGACGGCGTTCGACGCGACGGACAACACCCAGGGCACCACGTGGACGCTGTCCGGCCCGGCCGGCAGGACCATCGGATGCAACCCGGGTGGCACCGGGTGCACCTGGGACCAGATCCAGAACAGGCTCGAGGACCGTGACGGCAACCCCGCCACGATCTACACGCTGATGATCACCAAGACCCCCGGCTTCGCCTTCTCCGGCGCGGTCGACGCCCTGCGCGTGCGGGACCGGGTCTACGACTTCGAGGCCCAGGGCGTGAACCTGGTGCCGTAAGGCATACGAACTTTTTGCTCGTCGATGGCCCCGGATCCCCCGCCGGGGCCATCGTCACGTTTGCGGTGGTACGCCGACCGACCGGACTACAGGGAAGCCAGCCGTACGACACCGCGTACGACCAGGAAGACGCCGGCGGCTGCGACCAGCAGCGCGACCAGCATTCGCCCGTGGCGCTGGATGAAGGTCTCGAACCGGTCGAGGACACCGCCCGCGGTCTCCGGAGCCGCCGTGACCAGGGCCACGGGACCCCACGCCGGGACGCAGCCCGCGGCGACCAGCAGCGCCGCCGCGACGACACCCTCCCAGAGGGCGACCTGGCTCGCGGCGATCTCCTTCGCCGCCGGGACGACCAGGGCAAGCGTGGTCACGTTCGTGGCCATCGAGAAGACCCCGAACGCGTACGCAGCCGGCGGGCTCATCCGCTCGTGGGCACGTCGCTGGGTGGTGTGGTTGCGCGGGTGCCAGACCCGCAGCACCAGGGCGAGGACGAGCAGCAGCGCTCCGACCACGAGGTCGAGCGAGGCGTTGAGGTGCGGAGTCGCCGGCAGGGACAGCGACTGGCCCAGGACGACGATGCCCCCGACGAGGGCGACCAGGACCGTCGCGGTGCCGACGGCGTACAGCAGAGCCGAACGTCGACCCTGCGGTGCGGCCAGCAGCACCGTCTGCTCGGTGAGCATGACGGGGCTCACCGACGCGGCCAGGCCCAACGGCACCAGCACGAACAGGAGGTGCAGCACGAGGTGACGATAAGCCGCGAGCCCGTCGGGTCCGCGGCCAAGGGTGGACACTGGCAGTGAGGGAGGGAGGACGTCCATGTCCGTCCAGCTCAACCACACCATCGTGAGGGTCAACGACAAGTTGGAGTCGGCGACGTTCCTGACGGAGATCCTCGGCGTCGCCGAGCCGGTCCCGTTCGGGCCGTTCCTGGTCGTGCAGGTCGACAACGACGTCTCGCTGGACTTCGCCGACGACCACGGGCCGGCGCATCCGCAGCACTACGCGTTCCTCGTGGACGAGGAGCGGTTCGACGAGGTCTTCGGCCGCATCCGCGAACGCGGGCTGACGTACTGGGCCGACCCCTCCCGGAGACGGGAGGGCGAGATCAACCACAACGACGGTGGCCGCGGCGTGTACTGGGAGGACCCGAGCGGGCACTTCCTGGAGATCATCACCCGGCCGTACGGCAGCGGCGGCTGACCGGTTCCCTTTAAGAGCTCCCTGCCAGAACTCCGTGCAAGAAGAGGCGGCCGCCCCACCGGGGAGTGGTGGGTGGGGCGACCGCCGGGTTCCAGCTGGCTCGGCGCGCGCCAACGGGCCTACCGCAGCTGGAAGTTCGCGACCTTGTTGGCGGACATCATCGTGTACCAGGGGTTTCCGTTGCCGTCGACGACGATGCCGAACGGCTCGCTGCCCTTCACCGTCTTCGCCTCGGTGATGACGCCGGCGTTGTCGATGCTGGCGATGTTGCCC
>CBFGZI010000057.1:0-21650 GCA_965653225.1 uncultured Propionibacteriales bacterium
GCGGCTCGGCGGGCACGACGTCCGGGTGCGGCGGCTCCAGGAGGGGGGAGCCGCCGCACCCGGCGGCATTTTCGGACCATGTCCGGCCCGGCCGGCCCCCATGCCTCAGCCGCCGCGGCGGCCCTGCACGATCCCGCGGACGAACGCCGCCTGACCGGCGTGCTGCAGGTCGTCGCCGATCACGCTGACCAGGCGCACGCCCAGCGTCACCGGTGGGTCCCATGCCTCGTCGACCACGCGGTCGAGGTTGTCGGCGGTCAGGCCCTGCACGTAGTCGACGGTGCGGGCGTGGACGTCGTCGTGGTAGCCCGTCAGCAGCCCCGGGTCGTCGACGCGCACCTGCCCGACCTCGTCGGAGCTGTGCCCGAACCCGGTGTCGGCGACGTCGAACGGCAGCCCGAACCGGTCCGCCCAGCCCCCGGCCGTCCATGCCTGCTCAGCGCCGGCCACGTCGGCGACGTGGTCGTCCTGTACGCGGGTCAGGTGCCACACCAGCCAGGCGATGGTGTTGGCGCCGTCGTCGACGCGCATCCCGAGCTGTGCGGGCTCGAGCCCCTCGACGACTCCGTGCACGAGCGACCGGATGCGCCCGAACGCGTCCACGAGCAGATCGGTTTCCCTCATGGGCCGATGCTGCCACGCCGCGGTCGCGGCCCGAGCGGGTCGCTTTGCACGGCGCGAGACGCCTGATGCCGTCGGCCTGCCCCGAAGGGCGGGCCGGCGCGTCCGCGGCGGGCAGGGGGTGCGCCCGCTAGAGGAAGACGCTCAGCGTGGCCGCAACGGCGAAGCCGACGACGCTGAGGATGGTCTCGAGCACCGTCCAGCTCTGCAGCGTCTCCTTGACGGGGATGCCGAAGTAGCGGGAGACGATCCAGAACCCGCCGTCGTTGACGTGCGAGGCGATGATCGACCCGGCCGAGATCGCGATCACCAGGAGCGCGAGGTCGGGTTGACCGTAGCCCGCGTGGCCGACGAGAGGCTGGACGATCCCGGCGGTGGTGATGATCGCGACGGTCGCCGAGCCCTGGGCGATGCGGAGCCCGCAGCTGATCACGTACGCGAGCACGATCAGCGGCAGCCCGGCGTTGCTGAGGCTCCCGGCCAGCGCCTCGCCGACGCCGGTCTCGGACAGCACCGTGCCGAAGAAGCCGCCCGCGCCGACCACGAGCAGGATCATGCCGACCGGCTTGAGCGCCGCCGCCGCGACCTTGGACACGTCGGAGCTGTGCCAGCCACGCCGGAAGCCGAGGACGTACGTCGTCAGCAGCACCGTGATCGTCAGTGCGACAACAGGATCGCCGATGAACTCCAGCACGGAGCGGAAGGCACTCTCCTGCATCGTGACGCTGGAGACGGTGGCGAGCAGGATGAGTGCCAGGGGCACGACGATGACGGCCGCGACCGTGCCCGCGCCGACGGGCGGTGCGGTGGGCTTGCGCTCCGCCTCGTCCAGGGCCCCGGTGGCGCCGCCGGACGGTGCGCCTGCTCCGCCGGAACCGCCCGACCCGACAGATCCGACCGACCCACCTGAGCCGGCTGTCCCACCGGAGCCGGCGGATGCGCCGGCGCCCACGGTGGCGCCTTCACGGGCGAGCTCGACGAGCTCCTCCGGAACGGGGACGTAGATCTTCTCGCCGATCCAGCGGCTGAAGAAGTAGCCGCCCGCGACCCACGCGGGGATGCCGCAGGCGAAGCCGAAGATGATCAGGTACCCGAGGTCGACGTGGAGCAGGCCGGCCGCGGCCACCGGTCCGGGGTGCGGCGGGAGGAACGCGTGCATGACCGACAGCCCGCCGATCAGGGGCAGGCAGTAGATGAGGATGGAGCGCTTGCTGCGCATCGCGGCGACGTACACGAGAGGTGCGAGCACGAAGATGCCGATGTCGAAGAACACCGGGATGCCGAAGATGAGCCCGCAAAGCCCCATCGCCAGCGGAGCGCGTTTCTCGCCGAAGAAGCTGATCAGCCGGGTGGCGAGCACCTCCGCCCCACCGGAGGCCTCGAGCATGGCACCGATCATCGACCCGAGGCCGATGACCACCGCCACGCTGCCGAGGATCCCGCCGACGCCGTCCTCGACCAGGCCCACGTTGTCGCTCTCCTGGACGGTCCCGACGATGTCGGCCACGGGGATGCCGCCCGCGACGGCCACCAGGAGGCCCGCGATGAGCAGGGCGACGAAGGGCTCGACCTTGAGCCTGATGATCATGAACAGCAACCCGGCGATGCCGAGCACGGCGAGTGTGAGCAGACCGGCGGTGTCGTTCTGCAGCCAGTCCAGGAAGCCTTGCATCGTGGTCTCTCCTCAGTCGTGGCGGTTCAGAGACTCGCGTCCCTGCCGCGGCGGATCGCATGCCCGGGTGCGGCGCCGGTGTGCTTGCCGTCGGCGATGACCGGCACCCCGTTGACCAGGACGTAGGGGATGCCGTCCGGATTCTGGCGGGGCTCGTCGTACGTGGCCGTGTCGTGCACCGTCGCTGGGTCGAACAGGACAAGGTCGGCGGCATGCCCGACGGCGACCTCGCCCCGGTCGGGCAGGCCGAGACGGGCGGCGGGACGCCCGGTCATGTGATGGACCGCGTCCTCGAGGGTCAGCACCCCGAGCTCGCGCACGTAGTGCCCGAGGTAGCGGGGGAAGGTGCCCCAGGCGCGTGGGTGCGGCTTCGCGCCGACGAGCAGCCCGTCGCTTCCCGCCGTGTGCACGCGGTGGCGCATGATCGCCTGCACGTTGTCCTCGTGCCCCACGTGCATCAGGCAGGACGTGCCGAGCTGCTCGTCGACGAGCACGTCGAGGTACAGGTCGCCGGGAGCGACCCCGGACTCGCGGGCCGCCTGCTCCACGGTCTTGCCGACCAGGTGCTCGTTGTGCGTGCCGCGTACACCGTTGATCTCGATGGTCCGCCAGTCGACGGGGACGCCGTGGCAGCCGTCCGAGCCGACCTGCTCGATCTCGTGGCGGATGCGCTCGCGGGTGTCTGGGTCGGCCAGCCTCGCCAGCGTGGCCTCGGTGCCGCCGGCCATGGACCAGCTCGGCAGCAGCGCGGCCAGGTAGGTCGCCCCGGACAGGTACGGGTAGGTGTCGAGGGTGATGTCGCAGCCGTCGTCCAGAGCCTGGTCGAGCAGCTCGAGCAGCTGCGGCGCGCGACCCTCGTTGACGGGGAAGTTCATGGTCGCGTGGGCCAGATGCAGCGGGCAGCCTGACCGCCGCGACACCTCCACCATCTCCGCGTACGCCTGCAGCGCACCGGCGCCGTAGCTGCGGTGATGCGGGCTGTAGTAGCCGCCGACCTCGGCGACCACCTCACACAGCGCGACCAGCTCGTCGTCGTCGGCGTACATGCCGGGCGTGTACGTCAGGCCCGAGGAGAGCCCGAGCGCGCCCTCGAGCAGGGAGTCCCGCAGCGTCTGCCGCATCGCGTCGAGCTCGGCCGGCTCAGCGGGACGGTCATCGAAGCCCATGCACAGGATGCGCAGCGTGCCCTGCGGCACCAGGTACGCCGCGTTCACGGCGATGCCGCGGTCGAGCCGGTCCAGGTACTCCCCCACCGTGCGCCAGTCCCAGTCGAACCCGGCCGGGTCGTCGTTCCACCCGGCGAGCTGCGCGCGCAGCCGCTGCAGGGTGTCGTCGTCGACCGGGGCGTAGCTCAGACCGTCCTGACCGATGACGTCGAGGGTCACGCCCTGGGCCACCTTCGCGGTGTGGTCGGGGTTGGCCAGGATCTGCAGGTCGGAGTGGGCGTGCATGTCGATGAAGCCCGGCGCCAGCGCCAGCCCCGCGCAGTCGACCACCCGGGTCGCCTCCAGGCGCGGCTCGCCCGGGCGGGCGATCGCCGCGACCCGGCCGTCGGTGACGCCGACATCGGCACGGAACGACGGGGCGCCGGTGCCGTCGATGACATCGGCGTCGCGGAAGGCGATCTCGAGGTCCACGGTTGCTCCAGGGTGGTGGGGCGACGGGCGGGCGGTGCGGTCAGAAGAAGGTGCGGACCAGGTCGACAACGGCGCCGTCCGCGTCCACGACGGGCACGAGCTGCCACTTGTCGAAGACCGTGCACGGGTGGGACAGCCCCAGCTGCATCCAGGAGCCCACGTCGCACAGGTCCTCCTCGTCACGACCGAGGGAGACGAAGGCGTGCTGGTCGTTCATCGCGGTGACCGTGCTGGACACGAGCGGCTTGGCGGCTGCCCCGTGCTGCCAGACCAGCTGGGGAACCGGCAGCCCCTCGTCGAACGACGCGTCGCGCTTGCCCGCGGTGAGCAGCGCGAGGCCGGGCTCGGGACGTGAGGTCACCTGCGCCCACAGCCGCAGTGCCGACCGCAGCCCGGCGGTCCCGTCGCGGGTGAACGGGGAGATGCCCTGGTAGAAGCCGTCGTCGTGCGTGAGGTAGGCGCCGCTGCGGAGCACGACGCGGGCCGGTACCTCCGGAGGCCACGGTTGGGCGAGGATGTCGACGACCTGGTCGAAGAACGCGCTGCCGCCGGCGGTGACCACCACCTCGTCACCCTCGAACGCGCCGTCCTCGGCCAGCGCCAGCGTGCACGCGCGCATCCGGTGCAGGTACGCCTCGACGCGCGCCAGCCCGTCGGCGGAGGTGTCGTGAGCCAGGGCGCCCTCGTAGCCGCCCACTCCTGCCAGTCGCAGCCGTGGGCTGGCACCCACCGCGGCGGCGACGCGGCGCACTGCCTCGTCGTCACGGCAGCCGGTCCGCCCGCCGTGCTCCCCCACCTCCACCAGCACGTCCATCCGACGGCGCACGCCGGCGGCGGACAGCGCTTCGTCCATCAGGGCGACTCCGCGCTCGGAGTCGACCCAGGCCGAGAAGGTGAAACCTGGGTCCTGGTCGAGCTCGGCGCCCACCCAGGCCAGCCCGGCGGGGTCGACCAGCTGGTTGGCCAGCACGATGTTGGCCACGCCGAAGGCGCGGTAGACGCGCACCTGGCTGGCGTTGGCGGCGGTGATCCCCCACGCGCCGGCCTGCAGCTGCCGGGCGAACAGCTGCGGCGCCATGTGGGTCTTGCCGTGCGGGGCGAGGACCACGCCGCGCTCCCGGCACCACCGGGCCATCGTCTGCAGGTTGTCCTCGAGGGCGGCGGCGTCCAGGGCCACCAGCGGACCGACCGCGCCCTCACCGAGCAGGTGCGGCCGGCGCTGACGTACCTCGTCCACGGTCGAGCCCCACCAGGAGGCGGGCAGGCCCTTGAACCGCCAGTCGATGCTCTGCGCGCCCAGAGCGCTGACGGCCGCGGTGTCGATCCCGGCCATGCCGACCAGCCCTTCGTTGCGTATTTTGCAATGCCAATTGCGCTCAGCGCACAGCAGTTTGTACAGTGCTCGGCAGCCTGTCAATGCCCTGTCCATCCCCTGTCAACGCCGGCACCCCCAGAAACCGAGGCGATGCACATGCAGGCCCCGGACCCGGATCCGTCCTGGTCGTCCGCGCGCCGACGCCGCGTGGTCTGCCTCGGCGAGTCGATGGTGATGCTGGTGCCCCAGGCACCCGGTCGACTGGTCGAGGGCCACCCGTTCAGCGCCGCGGTCGGCGGCGCGGAGTCCAACGTCGCCTGCTACCTGGCCGGTCTCGGCGTCCCGGCGCGCTGGGTGAGCCGGGTCGGCGACGACGCCTTCGGGCGGCTGGTGCTCGACACGGTCGCCGCGGCCGGTGTGGACACCGGTGAGGTCGAGGTCGACACGGCGCGACCGACCGGCTGCTACGTCAAGGAGCTCGGCGAGGGCTCGACGCGTGTGCGCTACTACCGGGCGGGCTCCGCGGCGTCCGCCATGGGACCAGGTCTTGCCGGGCACGCCGGGCTCGGGTCGGCCGCCGTACTGCACCTCAGCGGCATCACCGCCGCACTCTCGCCGAGCTGCCACGCGCTGATGGACCACCTCACCCGTGCACCCCGCGGCGAGACGGTCGTGTCGTTCGACGCCAACTGGCGGCCGGCGCTGTGGCCGGACGGGGACGGCCCGGAGGTGACGGCTCTGCTCGCGCGGCGGGCCGACCTGGTGTTCGTCGGCCGCGACGAGGCGGCCGTCATGTGGGGAGTCGACGGCCCCGCTGACATCGCCGCGGTCCTCGAGCACCCGCCGGCGCTGGTGGTCAAGGACGCCGAACGCGGCGCCACGCTGGTAAGCGGTGACCAGGTCACCTGGGTGCCGTCGCTGCGGGTCGACGTGGTCGAGCCGGTCGGGGCCGGTGACGCGTTCGCGGCCGGGTTCATCGCGGGCACGCTGGCCCGGCTGCCCGACGACCGGCGGCTTCGCCTCGGGCACATCGTGGCGGCCTCGGCGTTGAGCACCCCCCACGACCTCGGAACCCTGCCCGACCTCGCGGAGCTCGCCGACCTGGTGAACGCCGAGGACGACCGATGGGCACAGCACCAGGCAGCCCCCGGGGGCCGACCGTGAGCCAGAGCCTCGACCGCGGGCTGGTCATCCTGCAGCGGCTGGCCGCCGGGGACATGAGCCTGGACGAGCTGTCCACCGACCTCGGCGTCCACAAGACCACCGTGCTGCGGCTGCTGCGGACCATGGAGTCACATCGCATGGTGCAGCGCGACGCCCGGCACCGGTACCGCCTCGGCTCCGGGCTCTTCCAGCTGGCGCAGCAGGCTCTCGACGAGCGCGACATCCGCCAGATGGCGGCCCCGCAGCTGCGCAAGCTCAACCAGGAGCACGGCCACACCGTGCACCTGGCCGCCTACGAGGCCGGTGAGGTGGTGTATGTCGACAAGTACGACGGCAGGCACGCGGTGCGCATGTACTCCCGGATCGGCAACGTCGCGCCCCTGCACTGCACCGCGGTCGCGAAGGTGCTGCTGGCCGACCTGCCCGAGACGGAGATCGCCGGCGTCGTCGACCGCATCGACTTCACGCCCTACACCGCCCACACGATCACCGACCCCGGCAAGTTCCGGCGGGAGCTCGAGCAGGTGCGGCGGCAGGGATGGGCCGCTGACCGCGCCGAGCACGAGACCTTCATCAACTGCGTGGCCGCGCCGGTCCGCGACGCCTCCGGCCGAGCCATCGCGGCGGTGTCGATCTCCGTACCCCAGCTCGTCCTGCCGCAGGACGACGTGCTGACCCTCGCCCCCGACCTGCTCCGCGCGACGCGCGCGATCTCGGCCGAGTACGGCTGGGACGAACGACGAGACGACGAAGGAGAAGCATGAGCAAGAGCGCCATCAGCACCGACAAGGCACCCCGGCCTGCCGCGTCGTACTCCCAGGCGGTCCGCGCGGGCAACATCCTGCAGGTCGCGGGGCAGGGGCCGGGTGACCCGGCGACGGGCAAGCTCGTGGGCGAGACCGTCGGCGAGCAGACCGAGCAGACCATGCAGAACGTCGTGACCATCCTGGAGGCCGCAGGCGCATCCCTCGACGACGTCGTGATGATGCGGGTCTACCTCACCAGCCGCGACGACTTCGCCGGCATGAACGAGGTCTACGGGCGCTACGTCACCGAGCCCTTCCCCGCCCGCACCACCGTGTTCACCGGCCTCGGCGCCGGCATGCTCGTCGAGATCGACGCGCTCGCGGTCCTGTCGTAGCTACCTCGAAGGCGGGCACCTTGCGAGGGGTTCTGCCGGGCCTACGCTGCGGACATGGGCGCACCGATCTGGGGTGAGACGCCGCCTGCGACCCCGGTGTCGGAGGACGAGGCCGTCGAGCTCGCGCGCGAGGTCTTCGGGGTGAAGGGCACCGCCTCCGCGCTGGGGTCCAACCAGGAGACCAACCTCCGCATCGACAGCGTCGATGGTTCCCGGTACGTGCTCAATGTGGCCAACCCGGCGTTCGGCGAGGACGTGCTGGACCTGCAGAACAAGGCGATGCAGCACGTCGCGCGCTCGGCCGACGGGCTCGAGGTGCCGGCGCCCGTGCCTGCGGTGACCGGGTTCGACCTGGTCCGGGTGCCGATCCGCGGACGCGACCACCACGTCCGCCTGCTCACGTTCGTCGGCGGGCGGATGTTCTCCGACGTCGAGTACCTGGGCGACGAGGCGCTGGCGAGGTTCGGCGCCCTCGCCGCCCGGCTGTCCGAGGCGCTGGCCACGTTCGACCACCCCGCGACCGACCGCACGCTGCAGTACGACAGCCGCCACGCGGACCGGGTCGTCAACGACCTCGCCGGCTGGGTGCCCGACGAGACTCACCGCGCGGACGTGACCAGGCTCAGCGAGACGGCGTGGAACGCGCTGGACCCCCTCCTCCCCGACCTGCGTCTGCAGGTGGTGCACGCGGACCTGGCCGACTACAACGTGGTCGCCCAGGACGACGGCACCGGTCGGTTCATGCCTTCCGGTGTCATCGACTTCGGCGATGTGGTGCGGAGCTGGCTGGTCGCGGACCTCGCGACCGCGATCACCTCGCTGCTCGTGCGCACCCGCCGTTCGCCCCTGCTGGACGCGTGCGCCGTGGTCGCGGGCTTCCACGCGGTGACCCCGCTGACCGAGCCGGAGATCGCCGCGTTGTGGCCGCTCGTCGCTGCTCGCGCGTGCGTGCTCGCCACCAGCGCCGAACACATCCTGGCCGTCGATCCTGGCAACGCCTACGCGCGCGACGAGCTGCCCGACGACTGGCTGATACTCGACCGCGCCGCGTCCGTCCCCTTCGAACTGGCCGAGGTGGCGCTGCGGCAGTCGGTCGGGCTGGACCCTGGCGCTACGGCCGCTGCCGTGTCCGCATGGCGCCCCAAGCACCCGGTCGTGGAGCTGCCCGACGAGACCCCGCAGCTCGACCTGGCGGTCACCACAGACCTGCTTCGCGCGGACACGTGGACGGACCGCGTGCGGACCCGCGCCGCCCTCGACGCGGCGCTGGTGGACGGCTACGCCGTGACTGGCAGCGGTGCGGTGTTGCCCCTGGTCGAGCGCGACAGCGCCGAGCAGGCGACGTTCCACCTCGGCTGTGACGCGTTCGTCCCGCTCGGCACTCCCGTGCGCGCGCCCGTGGACGGCGAGGTGGTGCATGCCGGTGACGGTGTTGTCGTACTGCGCAGCGGTGACGTGGACGTGTCGCTGACCGGCCTCGATCCGACGGCCCAGCCCGGTGTCGGGGTCTACACGGGTGGCGTGCTCGGCACCGTCGCCGACGTGACGCGTCGCCTGGACGCATTGCCGATGCACGTGCACGTGCAGGTCACCCCCGCCGGTGTGACCGCCCCGCAAGTCGTCGAGCCCTCGCTGTCCGAGGCCTGGCAGGCGATCTCGCCCGAGCCGTGGCACCTGCTGCGCGTCACGCCTCGACACGCGGCGACGTCTTCGGGCTCGGTGCGCGTCGCCCGCCGGGACGCCGTGCTCGCCAGCGTGCAGGAGCACTACTACCTGCACCCGCCGCGGATCGAGCGCGGCTGGCGACACCACATGCTCGACGTGTCCGGTCGCGCCTACCTCGACATGGTCAACAACGTCACCGTGCTCGGGCACAGCCATCCCGGCGTCACGGCGGCGGCGACCCGGCAGCTCCGCCTGCTGAACACCAACTCGCGCTTCTCCTACGACGCGATGGTCACCTACGCCGAACGCATCGTCGAGCTGCTCCCCGAGCCGCTCGACACGGTCTTCCTCGTCAACTCAGGCAGCGAGGCCGTCGACCTCGCGCTGCGCATCGCACGCACGGCGACCGGTCGCAAGGACACCATCTGCCTGGCCGGCGGCTACCACGGATGGTCGACCGCGACCGACGAGATCTCGACCTCGCTCAACGACAACCCGGACGCCCGTCGTACGCGTCCACCATGGATCCACCTGGCTCCGCTGCCCAACCTCTACCGCGGTGAGCACCGCGGCCCGGACGCCGCGGACCGCTACGCCGATGCCGTGAAGGACATCGTCGCCGGCCTGCCGAACGGGCCGGCGGTGTTCGTCGCCGAGCCGCAGTCGGGCAACCAGGGAGGTGTGGACATCCCGCGGGGATACCTGCCGCAGGTCTACGACGTCGTGCGGGCAGCGGGCGGGCTGGTGGTGTCCGACGAGGTGCAGATCGGGTACGGCAGGACCGGCGACCACTTCTGGGGGTTCGAGATGCACGGCGTGGTCCCCGACCTCGTCACGATGGCCAAGGCCGCCGGCAACGGTCATCCGATCGGGTTCGTCGTGACGCGGCGCGAGATCGCCGAGCGGTTCGCCTCACAGGGCTCGTTCTTCTCCTCCGTCGGCGGCAGCCCGGTGTCGTCGGCGGTCGGGATCGCGGTGCTGGACGCCATCCGGGACGAGGACCTGCAGGGCAACGCCGCGCGGGTGGGTGCGTACCTGTCGGAGCGCCTGGCCGCGCTCGCCGAAAAGCACCCGATGATCGGCTGCGTACACGGTCACGGCCTCTACCAGGGCATCGAGCTCGTGCGTGACCCCGAGAGCCGGGAGCCCGCGACCGCGGAGGCGGCGGCCATCTGCGAGCGGCTGCGTGAGCTCGGCGTCATCGACCACGCCACCGGCGACTACTCCAACGTGCTGAAGGTGAAGCCCCCGCTGTGCATCACGCAGAGCAGCGCCGGCTACTTCGTCGACTGCCTCGACGAGGTGCTCGGCACGGGCTGGTGACCCCAATGGCCCAGGCGGGCCATTGTCCGCGCAGGTGACACCGGGATTTGATGAGGAGTTGGCCGGCTTCTCGACTCCCTGGGAGCTCCCTCATGAACGCCACCGTCACCCCCGCACAGATCGGCCTACCGGACGGGTTCAAGGGGGCCGCCATCCGTCCCGGTGACGCGGAGTACGACGCCGCCCGGGCCGTGTACAACGGCATGATCGACCGTCGTCCGGCGCTCATCGTCCGTCCCACCGGCGCCGCCGACATCCGTGACGCGGTCGCGTTCGCCCGCCAGCGCAGGCTGCCCCTCGCGGTGCGCTGCGGCGGGCACCAGGTCGCCGGCCTCAGCGCCGTCGAGGGCGGCGTCCTCGTCGACCTGGCCAGCCTGAAGGGGGTGCACGTCGACCCCGAGCGCGGGACCGCGCGCGCCAACGCCGGTGTGCTGTGGGGCGAGTACGACCGGGAGACCGAGATGTTCAGCCTGGCCACGCCGGGCGGCCGGGTCACCACCACCGGCATCGGCGGGTTCTGCCTCGGCGGCGGCTACGGCTGGCTGTCCCCGAAGTACGGCCTGACGTGTGACAACCTCGTGGCCGCCGACCTGCTGGTCGCCAGCGGTGAGCTCGTGCACGTCACCGACGACACCAACCCCGAGCTGATGTGGGCGCTGCGCGGAGCCGGCGCCAACTTCGGCGTGGTCACGTCGTTCGAGTTCCGCGTGCACCCGATCCCGCCGCTGCTCGTGGGCGGCCTGCTCGTCGTACCCAACGACGAACGCGCCGCGGAGGTCGCCCGCGGCTACCGCGACTACGTCGAGCAGGCGCCGGAGAACCTCGTGACGGCGCTGGCCACCGTCCTGGCACCGCCGGAGGACTTCGTGCCCCCGCAGATCGTGGGGCTGCCGGTGCTGGCCATCGTGGTGGTGTACCTCGGCGACCCGGCGGACGCGGCAGAGGCGATCGCCCCGCTGCGCCGGCTCACCGGCCACGGCATCGACCTGGTGATGCCGATGCCCTACACCGCCGCGCAGGGGATGCTCGACGGCTTCGCCCCTCGCGGCTGGCTCAACTACCACCGCGGTGTGCACCTCTCGTCGCTGCCCGACCAGGTGATCGACAGCTACCTCGACGTCGGTCGGGCCATCGGCTCGCCGATGACGCAGGGAATCGTCTTCCGGCACGCGGGCGCGGTCAGCCGGGTCGCCGAGGACGCCACCGCCGTGAGCGGCCGCGATGCCCCGTACATGGCCCACCCCATCGCCTGCTGGGCCGAGCCCGCAGAGACCGACTACGAGATGGAGTGGGTGCGACAGTTCACCCGCGCGTTCGCGCCCGCGGCGACCGGCGGCGTCTACCTGAACTTCGAGCCGGGCACCGACGAGGCCGACGTGCGGGCGGGCTACGGCGCGTCGAAGTACGCGCGGCTCGCGGCACTGAAGCAGGAGTGGGACCCGGAGAACCTCTTCCGCGGCAACCACAACATCGCACCGGCAGCCGGCTGAGGAAGGGTCACCGGCAGTGCGCTGATCTCGCCGGCCTTCAGCCGCTGGGGAAACCTGCCCCGCACTATCTGGGGGTGGAGTTTCCCCAGTAGCTCGTGTCGTAGCCTCGTGTGCCGACCGGCCGGGCGAGGTCAGGGTGGAGGAATCGTGCTGGTGCCGTACGAGGGCTTCGAGCCCGACGTCCCGGCTGACGCCTGGGTCGCGCCGAACGCGACGCTCGTCGGCAAGGTGACGCTCCACGCGCAGACCAGTGTCTGGTTCGGCGCCGTGCTCCGCGGGGACGGCGACCGCATCGACGTCGGTGCAGGAAGCAACGTGCAGGACGGCTGCGTCCTGCACGCCGACCCCGGGTTCCCGCTGCAAATCGGCTCGGGGGTCTCCATCGGGCACAACGCCGTCGTGCACGGGTGCGTGGTCGAGGACGACGCCCTGGTGGGCATGGGTGCGGTGGTGATGAACGGCGCACGCATCGGCCGAGGCTCACTCGTGGCCGCCGGGACGGTAGTGCTCGAGGGAACCGTCGTCCCGCCGGGCTCACTCGTGGCGGGCGTGCCCGGCAAGGTGCGGCGCGAGCTCACCGACGACGAGATGCGAGGCCTGCAGGGCACCGCCGAGCGGTACCGCTCGCGTCGCCGGCAGTACGCCGCGGCCCCGCAGCGCTAGGCGGAGGCGGCCAACCGCGACAGGCGCCTCAGGCGCTGTCCGCGTGCGCGTGTGCGACCACGTCGAACCAGGTCGGAGGCTCCTGCCGCGAGTCGAGGCCCTCCAGCCGCTTGCGCTGCTCGAGGAACGCGGGATCGTCGTGCCACGCCTCCCAGTCGTCCCGGCTGCGCCACGTCCCCACGATCACCCGCGTCTCGGACGAGTCCGCCGGCGTGAGGAGCTGGCCGGACACCCAGCCCGGCCGGTCGTGCGCGGACTCGAACCGCTGACGGATCAGGCTGTCCCAGTCCTCCTCGGCGCCGGCCGGAACCCGCATGGTGGTGATCACGGTCATCATCGGAGCCACTCCCTTCCTGGTCCTCACCCGTCACTACCCAGGCGAAGGAAATCTCACATGCCGAGCATGCGCGCTCCTACCGACCGAGCACCACAGCGGCCGGAGAAGTGAGGAGTGGACCCACCGGGACGAACCGGTCGAGACGGGGCGGGCGGAGAGCTGCCTGCGCTGAACCCTGCCCTCACCTGGGAAGTCGTGCAGCCGGCCGACGCGGCAGAACCTGCGGAGTGGTGCGGCGGCGACCCGACAGGGAAGCTCTCGGGGGACCACCCGGCCGGGCGCCGACCGCGCGGCCATGGTGGTGCAGTCACGCAATGTACGCAAGGGGCAACAGCCAGATCGGGCGCCTGGGGGTAGTCCGCCCTGACTACCCCAAGTTGACCCGACTGGGTCTGCCGTCACCCACGTCTCGTCGGTCACTCTTGGTGACACCGCTGCAGTAGAACATTCAACGATCCAGGCAGCGCGGGGGTCTCGGGAGGGACGAGCACCATGTGGAACGAGGACTGGGCATCACAGGCGGCCTGCCAGAACCGTCGGCCCGACGAGCTGTTCGTCAAGGGCGCGGCCCAGAACCGGGCCAAGCAGCTCTGCATGGGCTGCCCCGTGCGCACCGAGTGCCTCGCCGAGGCCCTGGACAACCGGATCGAGTGGGGCGTGTGGGGCGGCCTCACCGAGCGTGAGCGCCGCGCGCTGCTGCGCCGGCGGCCGAACGTGACCTCGTGGCGGCAGCTGCTGGAGACCGCCCGGGTCGAGCACGAGCAGCAGTACGCCCAGCAGAACGCTGCCGCGGACGCGGCGCAGCGCCGCAGCGCCTGAGCACCTCAGCACCGCCCGGGGCCTCGTTCCGCTATCGACGGACGGCGAGTGCCACCCGGCCGTTGCGCAGCGAGCCGTCGTTGCCCGGGGGCAGCTCCAGACCGTCGGAAAGGGCGAGCAGATCGCGGTCGGAGGCAACCTCGAACCCGTGCTCGCCCAGCATCCGTGCCATCTCCGCGGGTCGCCACAACGAGCGCCACGGCTCACCGGCGAGCGGGTCGGGCTGACGCGATGCGCGGAGCACGACCCGAACCGCGGTTCGCATGACCCGCGCCGGCAGCGACTTCGCCTGGTAGTTGACCACCAGCCGGCTCCCCGGCGCGGACATCTCCGCGACCTGGGCCACCGTCGCCCGGACCTCCGCCGCGTCCAGGTAGGGCACGACGCCCTCCCAGACCCAGGTGGTCGCAGCATCGCGTTCGAAGCCGGCTTCTGCGATCGGCGGGCCGAGCCGCTCTCTGGCCAGGTCTACCGCGACCGGCACGACCCGCTTGGCCGCCGGCGCAAGGCGGCCGACCCGCCGCAGCTTGTCCTGCTGTGAGGCGGCGTGGTCGACCTCGAACACGGTGGCCCGGCCCAGGTCGGGCATCCGCCATGCCCGGGCGTCGAGTCCCGCGCCGAGGATGACGACCTGCTCGGCGGCATGGTCGGTGACCGCGTGGTCGATGGCGATCGTGCGCGGCACGATGGTCAGCCCGGTCCGCCGCACCATCTCGTAGGCCATCCGCTCGCGCCCGTCCTCGGGCACGCGCTCTGCGCGTACACGATCGACGACCGCGCGCTCGGGGGCATCGAGCAGCTTCGCGGCGACGGGGTCGGAGAACAGCCCGACCGCATACCTGCCGTCGGCGCTCGCCCTGCCCTGGCAGACGAGCACGGCGGTGGAGCTGGCAGCACGTTCGAGCACGCACCAAGTCTGGAGGGTCCAGGCGCCCGACGCGTGCGGGGACGCACCTACCACGTACGGCAGGCTCGGCCAGCATGCGGATCCCGCGAGGAACGCATCCCGCGCTGCGCATACGGTGACGCCATGAAAGCTCTGCTTCTGGAGAACATCCATCCGACGGCTGTCGAGGTGCTCGAGGGTCGCGGCTACGAGGTGGACCTTCGTAAGGGCTCACTGTCCGAGGACGACCTGGCAGACTCGCTGGCCGGCGTCCGCCTGCTGGGCATCCGCTCCAACACGAAGGTGCGCGAGCGCGTGCTGAAGGCCGCGCCGGACCTCGAGGCGATCGGGTGCTTCTGCATCGGCACCAACCAGGTGGACCTCACGGCCGCCTCCGCGCGCGGGCTCGGGGTTTTCAACGCGCCCTACTCCAACACCCGCAGCGTGGTGGAGCTCGTGATCGGCGAGATCATCGCGCTCGCCCGGCGGCTGCCCGAGAAGACCCAGCGCATGCACGACGGCGTGTGGGACAAGTCGGCGCGCGGCAGCCACGAGGTACGCGGCCGCACGCTGGGCATCGTGGGCTACGGCAACATCGGCACCCAGCTGTCCAACCTCGCCGAGTCCATGGGCATGCACGTGGTGTTCTTCGACACCGCGGACCGGCCGATCCATGGCAACGCGCGGCGGATGCGCTCGCTGGAGGAGCTGCTCGGTGTCGCCGACGTGGTCAGCCTGCACGTCGACGGCCGCCCAGGCAACGCCGGCTTCTTCGGTGCCGAGCAGTTCGCCGCCATGAAGCCGCGGTCGATGTTCATCAACGCCTCGCGCGGCATGGTGGTGGACGACGTCTCGCTGCGCGACCACCTGCAGTCGGGTCACATCGCGGGCGCGGCGATCGACGTCTTCCCGGTCGAGCCGAAGGCCCAGGGGGACCCGTTCGAGTCGGTGCTGCGCGGGCTCGACAACGTGATCCTGACGCCCCACGTGGGTGGCTCGACCCAGGAGGCGCAGGAGGAGATCGGCTGGTTCGTGGCGGAGAAGCTCGCCGGCTTCGCCCTCGAGGGCAGCACCGCGCTGTCGGTCAACCTCCCCGAGGTGCGTACCCCGCCGCTTCCCTCCGGTCATCGCCTGGGGTTCCTGCACCACAACGTCCCTGGTGTGCTGGCCGAGCTCAACGCCCTGTTCGCCCAGGACCAGGACAACGTGATCGGTCAGCACCTGTCGACGCGCGACGACCTCGGCTACGTCGTCACCGACTCCGCGGCGCCGTTGTCGCCGCGCGCGGTGGACCGGCTGCGCAGCTCCGAGAACTGCCTGTGGACGCGGACCTGGTAGCGAGGGCCCGGTAGCGAGGGCCCGGTAGCGAGGGCCCGGTAGCGAGGCCTTCTCGCGAGGGGTGGTGTCCCAGGTGGCGAGTACGTTGGGGCTTGCTCACCGCCCCGGACATGGGGCCACCACCGGGAGGGACACCATGGACTTCAGGATCGAGCTGATCCCACTGGCGGTCACCGACGTCGACCGGGCGGTCGAGTTCTACGGCAAGGACCTCGGCTGGAGCGTCGACCACGACCAGACCGTCAACCCCGAGCTGCGGTTCGTCCAGGTCACCCCGCCGGGGTCAGCCTGCTCGATCTGCTTCGGCACCGGCCTCGGGATGATGCCTGCGGGTTCCTCGCAGTTCATCCAGGTCGTGGTCGCCGACGCAGACGAGGCCCGCGACACCCTCCGGCAGCGCGGGGTGAAGTGCAGCGACGTCGACGAACAGCCGTGGGGCCGGTTCGTGCACTTCACCGACCCCGATGGCAACCGCTGGGCGCTGCAGCAGATCGTCCGGGCCGGCTGACCCAGGTTCGCGGACAGGGCTCACCGGGCTCACAGCCGCCCGCGCGGTCGCGACCTGCCGCCCCGCGCGGGCGCCGTAGGGCGCAACGGCGAGCCGCCTCGTTCCGGGAGGCGGCGGAACCCTGTGTGGGTTCCCGCATGGACGATCTTCCGCTGCTGGCCGGGTCGCGGCGGCGCCGACGCCTGCGTGAAAGACGCGCCCATCCGGGCGGCCATCAGCCACGAGGACGGCCCGCCCCCACGAGCTAGCCGCGACGTCCAAGCGCTACGCCGCGCCTCTCCTCACTGCCGCCTTTCACCCAAAGCATCGACAGGCGGGCCGTACCCGACCAGCGCCACCCAGCGCCAGCCACACACCGCCACCCAGCGCCACCCGCTCGAGAACCGGCTTGCAACCCCCGACGCAACCGCGCTACTGTATCGATTCAGACTGGATCGATACAGAAGGATGCCATGGCACGGGTCACGCTGCAGACGGTCGCCGCCGCCGCGGGGGTCTCCCGCAGCACGGTGTCCAACGCCTACAACCGGCCGGACCAGCTGTCCGAGCAGGTACGCCGGCAGGTGCTCGAGACCGCACAGCGGCTCGGCTACGCCGGACCCGACGCGGCGGCGCGCTCGCTGCGCAGCGGCCGTGCCGGCGCCCTGGGTGTGCTGTTCACCGAGACGCTGTCGTACGCCCTGTCGGACCCCTATGCCGTGGAGTTCCTGCGCGGCCTGGCCTCCGTCGCGGAGGGGCACGCCACCGGTCTGCTGCTGGTCCCGATCGACGAGGTCGACAGCGAGGCCGCATGCGTGGCCACCCGGCAGGCCGTCGTAGACGGTTTCTGCCTGGAGTGCGTGGCCGAGACCAGCCCGCTGGTCGACGTGGTCGTCAGCCGCGGGCTGCCGCTGGTCACCACGATCGACCCGGTCGAGCGTGACCTCTCCTTCGTCGGCATCGACGAACGCGCCGCGGCCCGGAGTGCGGCCGAGCACCTCGCTCGGCTGGGGCACCGGCGCGTGACCGTCGTCGTCGACGGACGGCCGCCGCACGAAGCCGAGGGCCCCGTGTCCCTGGAGGAGGCCGTCACCAACGCGGTGGACCGCAACTCCGCCCTGCGCCTGCTCGGCTTCTGCGACGGCCTGGACCAGGGCCGGCTGGACGTGGTCGCGGCCCGCCGTAACTCGCGCCAAGACGCACGGCAGGTGGCGGCTCAGGTCCTCGACCGGCACGACCGCCCGACCGCGGTCCTGACCATCAGCGACGTGATGGCTGTTGGTGTCCTGGACGCCCTGCACCAGCGTGGCCTCACCGCCGGCCGGGAGGTCTCCCTGGTCGGCTTCGACGACATCCCGGCCGCCGGAGACGCCGGGCTCACCACCGTCCGCCAACCCGTCTACGAGAAGGGCCGGCTGGCCGGACTGCGGCTGCTCGAGCCCGACGTCCTCCCCGACCGCCGAGTGGTCCTGCCCACCGAGCTCGTCGTACGGGCGAGCACCGGCCCAGCGCCCGTCTGACCAGTGCCGTCCTGACGGCACCCTGACCGCACCCGACCCGCAGCCGCAACCCAGTCCGCACCCGCATCCAAGAGGAGCACCGCGATGCTGCCCATCGCCGCAGAGATCGCCGTCCGGCTGACGCGCGAGCAGGCACAGTCCGCCCTGCCCGACGCCCCGGTCATCGACGACACCCCACCGACACCGCGCGTACGCACCCGACGCCGCCTCCAGGTCGCCCGCATGCTGCGCAGCCTGGCCGACCGCATCGAGCCCGCACCGGCCTGCTCCACCGACCGGTGACGCCACCCGAGGAGGACCCGGCTGAGTCAGTGCCCTCGCGCGCGTCCGGCCACCATCTCCCCGGTGACGCGGATGTCGTCGAGATGGTGGATGCCCTCGTGCATTGCCTGCCGCACCAGCCAGCGCGCGGTTCGTTCCTCACCGGGCAGGCGGGTCACCACCCGTGCCCAGCCGTCGCGCCCGGTGCGCGCCGCCTCGTCCTGGAACCCGGCCACGGTCGCGACGAGCTGCTCGAGGACGGCCTCGACATCGCTGTCGTTGTAGCGGAATCGGCGAGCGCGCAGGTCGTTGAGCATGGGCTCCAGCACCGGCCGCTCCTCGGTCCGGGCCCGGTGCAGCCGGATGGTGTAGGTCGCGTACACGTCGCGCAGGTGGCACACGTACTCCACGACCGACCAGTGGTTCTCCTCCGGCCGTACGCGCAGACACGCGGGCGCCATGGCCGCGACGGCGGCCCGAACGGCTCCAGGAACGGAGTCGATGACCCCGACCGCGTGCTCGACGTCGACATCCCGGTAGCTCAGCCGGCACCGAGCGCAGACATGGTCCTCACCCGCCAGCGGGGGCACCGCCCCCGTCGCGTGCTGCTCGCCGTTCCTATCGGGCATGCCGACATCCTCCCTGACCTTCACGACACGTCCCGCCGGCCGACTCGAGACGCGACCACAGCCATGTAACCGGGTCTTGCGGGCCGTCGGTGTCGACGCGCATCTGCGCCGCGCACGCGGGGGCATTAGGGTGCCTCGCATGCGAGGCTCCATTCTCGGTACGCGGGTTCGTAGGGTCGAGGACGCGGCGCTGGTCACGGGCGCCTCGACGTACGTCGGCAACCTCCAGCGTGAAGGACTGCTGCACGCGGAGTTCGTGCGCTCGCCGATGGCACACGCGCGAATCCTCGGCATCGACACCGCAGCCGCGGCTGAGGCGCCCGGTGTCGTGGCCGTGTACACCGCGGACGACCTGTCGCTGCCCGCCCACCACGACTTCATTGTGCTCAACCCGGACCTTCCCCGCCCGCCGCTGGCCACCGACCGGGTGCGGTTCGTGGGTGAGTCGGTCGCGCTGGTGGTGGCCGAGTCGAAGGCGGCCGCGGTCGACGCGGCCGAGCTGGTGGACGTCGACTACGAGCCCCTGCCCGCGGCTGTCGACCTCGAGGCGGCGCTGGCCCCGGACGCGGAGCCGCAGTTTCCCGACCTCGGCACCAACCTGGTTGGCGGGCAGCGTTCCGCGCCCGATCCCGACCCACTCGACGGCGCCGACGTGGTCGTACGCGCGCGGATGGTGAACCAGCGGGTCGCGGTGCTGCCGCTGGAGGGGAACGCGATCGTGGCCGACCCGACCGACGAGGGCGACCACGACCTGGTCGTGCACGTCTCGACGCAGATGCCGCACCTGTTCCGCGGCCAGCTGAGCGAGCTCTTCGGCATCGAGCCCGATCGTGTGCGGGTCGTCGCGCCGCACGTCGGCGGCGCGTTCGGAGGCAAGGCCGGAATGCTCGCCGAGCACACCGCCACCGTGGGTGCGGCCCGGCGGCTGGGCCGGCCGGTCGCGTGGGTGGAGACCCGCTCGGAGAACCTCGTGTCGATGCCGCACGGACGGGCCCAGGTCGGCTACTACGAGCTCGGCCTCACCAAGGAGGGGAAGACCACCGGGCTGCGGGCCAGGGTGATCGGCGACGCCGGCGCCTACGCCGGGTTCGGCGGCGCTCTGCCGATCGGCCTCACGTATCTCATGGCGTCGGGCGTCTATGACATCCCCGTGGTCGGGTTCGACGTGGCGGCGGTGGTCACCAACACCACCCCGACGGGCGCGTTCCGCGGCGCGGGGCGGCCCGAGGCCGCCGCGCACCTGGAGCGGATCATGGACATCGCCGCCGCAGAGCTGGGGCTCGACCCGGTGGAGCTGCGCCGGCGCAACTTCCTCCCTCCGGAGGCCTTCCCGGTGACGACTCCCACCGGAGCGGTCTACGACAGCGGCGACTACGACCTGCCGCTGCGGGAGGCACTCAGGCTGGCCGACTACGACGGGCTGCGCGAGGAACAGGCACGCCGTCGTGAGAGCGACGACCCGGTGCAGCTCGGCATCGGAGTGAGTGTCTACGTCGAGGTCACCGCACCAGGAGGTGGCTCGGAGTTCGGCTCGGTGACGGTTCACCGCGACGGGTCGGCGACGGTGTCGTCCGGAACGTCCGCGCACGGGCAGGGCCACGCGACGGCGTTTGCCATGCTCGTCTCCGACACGCTCGGCATCCCCTTCGAGAAGATCACCTACGTGCAGTCGGACACCGCGGCGGTGCCGCGCGGAGGCGGCACCGGCGGCTCGCGGTCGCTGCAGCTCGGTGGCAGCGCGGTCAGGTCGGCCGCGAGCGATGTGCTGGAGCAGGCACGCCGACACGCTGCGAAGCTGCTGGAGGCATCGCCGAAGGACATCGAGCTGACGCAGGACGGTGACCTCGGCGTGAGCGGGGTGCCCGGCCAGACCGTGACCTGGCTGCAGGTGGCCGAGGCCGCACAGGAGGCCGGCGAGGAGCTCTCCGCCGGGCTCGACGTCGACCAGGACAACTCGACCTTCCCGTTCGGGGCACACGTGTCGGTCGTCGAGGTGGACACCGACACCGGGAAGGTGCGGCCGCGGCGCCACATCGCCGTCGATGACTGCGGCCGGATTCTGAACCCCCTGCTCGTGGAGGGCCAGCAGCACGGCGGGCTCGCCCAGGGCATCGCGCAGGCGCTGTACGAGGAGGTCGTGTTCGACCCCGAGGGGCAGCCGTTGACCTCGACGCTGGCCCAGTACGCGATGCCCAGCGCGCGGGACCTGTTCGGCTTCGAGACCGCCAACACCGAGACCCCGACAGACCTGAACGCACTCGGCGCCAAGGGGATCGGCGAGTCGGCCACGATCGGCTCCACCCCCGCGGTGCAGAACGCCGTGGTCGACGCGGTGAGCCATCTCGGCGTACGCCACATCGACCTGCCGTGCACGCCGCAGCGGGTGTGGCGCGCGGTGCAGGACGCCCGCGCCGGCCACCCGGCAGACCCCTGGCGGGAGCCGCCCGACGTGTTCGCAACGCTGCCGGTCCGCGGCGGCGCGCAACCCGACGAGTCCGCCGGGATCTAGCCGAAGCCGCGGCCCAGCGGGCAACGCCCGCCGGGCCGCCTGACGCGATGGCCTAGGCCCCGAGCCCCGCGCGTACCGCGTTCACCAGCTGCGGCCGAAGCTCGCTCGCCTTGATCACGGCGTCGACCGAGCCGACGTCGACGGCGCGCCTGATGCTGTGGGCCCGGTCGAAC
>CBFGZI010000058.1:0-21517 GCA_965653225.1 uncultured Propionibacteriales bacterium
CATGGGGGAGCTTGGCGCGTCACCACATAGGGCTCCCCGCACCGTTCATGGGCATCCCGACCACTGCAGGAGGCGGAACCCCCACGGAACAGGCGGTTACATCCGGTGCCGTCAGGCGAGGCTGCTCTCGCCGAGCAGCGCGTCCACGAACGCCTCGGCCTCGAACGGCGCCAGGTCGTCGGCGCCCTCGCCCAGGCCGACGAGCTTGACGGGTACGCCGAGCTCGCGCTGCACCGCGATGACGATTCCGCCCTTGGCGGTGCCGTCGAGCTTGGTCAGCACGATGCCGGTCACGTCGACGACCTCGGAGAAGACGCGGGCCTGCATCATGCCGTTCTGGCCGGTGGTCGCGTCGAGCACCAGCAGCACCTCGGCCACCGGGGCGAGCTTCTCGACCACCCGCTTGACCTTGCCCAGCTCGTCCATCAGCCCGGTCTTGGTGTGCAGCCGGCCAGCGGTGTCGACGAGCACGGTGTCGGCCTCGCGCTCGATGCCCGCCTTCACCGCCTCGTACGCCACGCTGGCCGGGTCGCTGCCCTCGGGTCCGCGCACGGTGTGGACCCCGACCCGCTCACCCCAGGTCTGCAGCTGGTCGGCCGCCGCGGCCCGGAACGTGTCGGCCGCGCCCAGCACCACGTCGGCCTCCTGTGCGACCAGCACGCGCGCGATCTTGCCGACCGTCGTGGTCTTGCCCGACCCGTTGACGCCGACCACCAGCACCACGCCGGGCCTGCCCTCGGCGCGTCGTACCTTGAGCTCGCGGTCCAGCCCGGGGTCGACCAGCGTCACCAGCTCGTCGCGCAGGATCCGCCGCGCCTCCTCGCCGGACTCGACGCCCTCGACCCGCACCCGCTCCCGCAGGCGTTCGACCAGCTCCTGGGACGGGCCGACGCCGAGGTCGGAGGTGAGCAGGGTGTCCTCGATCTCCTCCCAGGTGTCCTCGTCGATGCGGTCCCGTGACAGCAGCGACAGCAGCGCCTTGCCGAACGTGGTCTGCGACCGGGCCAGCCGCGAGCGCAGCCGGACCAGGCGACCCTGCGGCGGCTCCGGGCGCTCGACCTCGGGGGCCCGTTCGGGGGCCTCGGGCCGCTCCTCCTCGACCTCGGGAAGGCGGACGTCCTCGACCGTGCGGGTGGGCGTGTCCCGCGGCGGCTCGGCGTCCTCGCCGACCCCGGGCTCGGCGACCCCCGGGCGCTCCGCGGTCTCGGTGGCGCTGCCGGTGGGAGCCTGCTTCCTACGGCTCCGGCGTACGCTCCCGGCGACCAGCCCGGCGACGGCGACGACGGCCACGACGGCCAGCGCGATGATGAGGAAGAGAAAGTCACCCACGATGCCTCATCCTCTCAGATGCGGCCCACCTTGAGGGCCGGGCGCCGTGGGCCATCGGGCCGGGCCAGCAGCTCCGCCGTGGTCAGTGCCCGCCGTGCCGGCTCGGGCGGCGCAGGCCGCCCTGCCGGACATGCAGCCGGCGTTCGGGGTCGTCGTGCTGTGCGGGCTCGGTGGGCACCCGCCAGCGCTCGACGAAGCTCTCCAGCCACTCCGTCAGCCAGGGAGCCCCCGGGACGTCGCGGCCCCGCTGGACGAACGCCACGTACGCCACGACCAGCCCAGCGACCACAAGAATCACGATCATGGCCACGAACACCACGAGCATGGCGAAGAACATGCCCACTGCAGTACCCCGATCACGTTCCAAGTCACGCCGCCCCGCACCCGGGGCATGTCGGTTACATGCTCCCACACGCACCCGCAGCGGGAGGCGCGTCGGTGTTCTCGTGTCGTCTCGAACCACGTAGGTTTTGCGCATGACCTGGCGAAGCCGTATCTCCCCGCTCCTGCGCCGCCTCGGCCTCGACTCGACCCGCCTCGGCAACGGAGCCGTGCTGGTGAGCCGCCGCGGGAAGAATCCGCGGGTGCAGCCGCTGACGAAGCAGGCGTGGCTGGTCACGCTCGAGGACCGCGCCAAGGGCTACCGCGTCGACCAGGTCGGCGACGACGCCGTACTGCTCCAGCCGCCCGGGCGACGCCGCCGGTCCGTGCTGCAGATGGGCCGCAAGGACCTGCGCACCCACCTGCTGGTGGACCATCAGGCGGCCCGCGCGAACATGCGCCAGCACCAGCGCCACATCTACCAGTACCTCGTCGACGAGCACGTCAGCTGGATGCTGCGCGAGCTCGGCGTGAACGTCGTCCTCGACGTCGGGGCCAACACCGGGCAGTTCGCGCGGCACCTGCGCAGCACCGGCTACACGGGGCGCATCGTGTCGTTCGAGCCGCTGCCCCACCTCGTCACGAGGCTGCGGGAGGCCGCGAAGGACGACCCCGACTGGCTCGTGTACGACCACGCTCTCGGCGACGCCGAGGGCGAGTTCGAGATGAACGTGACCGAGGGCCAAGGCGTCACCAGCTCCCTGCTTCCGGCCAGCGAGTTCGGCAAGGACTGGTCGAGCCGTCTGCGCAACACCACCACGCAGACCATCCGCGTGCGGCGGCTCGACGACATGTTCGATGAGGCCGTCGCGGGCGTCGCGTCGCCGCGGGTCTACCTGAAGATGGACACCCAGGGCTTCGACCTGCAGGTGTTCGCCGGTGCCGGCGACCACGTCAAGCAGGTGGTCGGCATGCAGTCGGAGGTGTCGTCGGTCCCGATCTACGACGGCATGCCGCGGCTCCCCGAGCAGATCTCGGTCTACGAGGCGGCCGGCTTCGAGAACACCGGCATGTTCCCCGTGACTCGCGACCCGAAGACCCACCGGGTCATCGAGTTCGACGCGGTGATGATCCGCGTCGACGCACTGGACTCGGCGCAGGGCTGAGCGCCGCGCGTACGCGAAAAGCGCCCGTACAAGAGTCGCCGCACTTTCTTGAACCATTCAAGATCTTGTGGTGGGCTGGTGCCATGGATGCCGCTCAGCAGCTCCGTGACAACGGCCTGCGGGTGACGCGGCCGCGAGTGGCGGCGCTGGACGTGCTCTCCGGCGGGGGCCATCTGACCGTGGACGAGGTGCGCGCCGGCGTCGGCGTGCGCATCGGCGCGGTGTCGGTGCAGGCCATGTACGACGTGCTGGGCGCGCTGGCCGAGGTCCGGCTGGTCCGGCGGATCGAGCCTGCCGGCAGCCCGACCCGCTACGAGTCGCGAGCGGGCGACAACCACCACCACCTGGTCTGCCGAGGTTGCGGCCGGGTCGTCGACGTCGACTGCGTCGTGGGCGACCCGCCGTGCATGCAGCCGGCGGCCTCCGCCGACACCGCGGGATTCACGGTCGACGAGGCCGAGGTCACCTTCTGGGGCCGCTGTCCGGACTGCCGGCGGGCCTGAACAAGCCACCCCTGCAGCCGCTTTGTCTGCGGTGACGTCACGACCGAAGGGACAGATCGCATGCCCGACAAGCCCACCAACGACAGCGCACCGCGCGCCACCACCGACAACGGAGCGCCCGCACCGAGCCACGAGATCACGCAGAGCGTGGGCGCCAACGGCCCGCTGCTGCTGCAGGACTTCCACTTCCTCGAGCACATGGCGCACTTCAACCGGGAGCGGGTGCCCGAGCGCAACGTGCACGCCAAGGGCTCTGGTGCGTTCGGCTACTTCGAGACGACCGAGGACGTCAGCAGGTACACGCGCGCCGCGATGTTCCAGCCGGGCGTCAAGACCGAGATGCTGGCACGCTTCTCGACGGTCGCCGGCGAGATGGGGTCGGCCGACTCCGTCCGCGACCCACGCGGCTTCGCGCTGAAGTTCTACACCTCCGAGGGGAACTACGACCTCGTCGGCAACAACACGCCCATCTTCTTCATCCGCGACACGATGAAGTTCCCGCACTTCATCCGCTCCCAGAAGCGTCAGCCCGACTCCGGTCTGCAGGACTTCGAGATGCGCTGGGACTTCTGGACCCTCAACCCCGAGTCGTCACACCAGGTCACGTACCTGATGGGCGACCGCGGGATCCCGAGGAGCTACCGGCACATGAACGGGTACGGCTCGCACACCTACATGTGGGTCAACGCCGACGGTGAGCGGTTCTGGGTCAAGTACCACTTCGAGTCCGACCAGGGTGTCGAGAACCTCACCGCGGACGAGGGCGAGAAGCTGGCCGGCGAGGACCCCGACGTGCACCGCCGGGACCTGTTCGAGTCGATCAAACGCGGTGACTTCCCGAGCTGGACCCTGTACGTCCAGGTCATCCCGTACGAGGAGGGCCTGCAGTACCGCTACAACATCTTCGACGTGACCAAGACCGTGTCGCAGAAGGACTACCCGCGCATCAAGGTCGGCCGGATGGTCCTCGACCGCAACCCCGAGAACCACTTCGCCCAGATCGAGCAGGCGGCCTTCGAGCCCAGCGCGCTGGTGCCGGGCATCGGGCTGTCGCCGGACAAGATGCTGCAGGGCCGGATCTTCTCCTACGCCGACACCCACCGCTACCGCATCGGACCCAACTACCAGCAGCTTCCGGTCAACTCCCCCAAGGTGGAGGTGGCCTCGTACAACCAGGACGGCCCGATGCGCTACGGCTTCCGCGCCGGCCAGCCGCCGTACTACCCCAACACCAAGAACGGCCCGGTCGTCACCGAGGACCCCTGGGCCGACACGGTGTTCGACGTCGACGGCGACATCGTGCGCGAGAAGCAGCCGCTGAGCAAGGACGACGACGACTACTCGCAGGCCCGCACCCTGCTCACCGAGGTGATGGGCGCCGACGAGCGGACGCGTCTCGTGGACAACGTCGCAGGCACCCTGAGCGACGTCTCCGAGGGGCTGCGCGAGCGCGTCTACGAGTACTGGCGCGCGATCGACAAGGAGACCGGCGACCGCATCGCCGCCGCCGGCAAGGGCGAGTCGGCCCAGCTGCCGAAGTGACCTGACCGGCCGGCCCGGCCGGCCGGTCCGAGCTCGCGTGAGAGCCCTCCACCGTGTTCTCCGGTGGGGGCCCTCGTGCGTGGAGTGTGCGAGTCCGCGGCCGGGCCATGGCGGCGCTCCCCCGTCATCGCCGTCTTTTCGGACCCAGCCCGAGCGGTTCCGCAGCCGACAAGCCCAAACCCGGGGGGCAGACCGATGAGGTTCGCGTCGCGACGCGGTCCAACCTGAGAGGCACGAACAGAGGAGCCCAGGATGGACGAGAACTTCACCGCGGTCCTGCAGCGGCGTGCGGGCAAGGGCGGCTGGACCTACCTGGTCTGGCCGGAGTCGGTCCGGTTCTTCGGCACCCGAGGGCTGGTCAAGGTACGCGGCACCATCGACGGTCACCCGTTCCGGAGCTCCTTCATGGCGACGGGCGACGGGACCCACATGCTTCCGGTGCGCGCCGACGTGCGGAACGCCATCGGCAAGCAGGCCGGAGACAGCGTGAACGTACGTCTGCAGGAGCGGCTGCAGGCCTAAGACACCTGCGTTGTCGTCACGGCGACGCTCCGACGACAGCCGGAAACGACCCGCGTCAGAGGTCCTGCACCACCAGCGGGTTCTCGCCGGGACGCAGCCAGTGCACGATCCACCGCATCTTCCGCCAGTTGCCGACCTGGGTGCATCCGGCCGTCGGCACCCACCGCTCACCGGGCCGCGAGGTGTGGTAGAAGATGCAGCACCCCTTGCCGCGCACCGGCTTCGGGCCGACACCGGGATGCAGCCGCACGTGGTTGTAGTTGACGATGAACCCGAAGCGCATCGACGGCCGGTTACCGTCGGTGCGACCCGGCTGCTCGATCCAGGTGTTGTAGAAGCGGTTGTGCGCGTCCGTCACGATCGAGGTCGGCAGCCGGCGCCGCCACGGCATCGCACCGGGTGCATGGGTCCCGGTCGAGAACGTCACCTTGATGCGGTAGACGCCGCTCGGCGAGCGCATGTCCCCCTCGTGGGTCTTGCCGAAGCCGTTGGGGCCGATCGTCGAGCGGAAGCTTCGGATCTTCGACCACTGGCCGTTGGTCTTGAGCCAGGCCTCGGTGACCGTGCAGTAGCGCAGGGCACACCAGCGGTGGCTGTGCACGGTGCGGATCACCTGCCGGGTACGGGCGGGGACGCGGGAGGCGAAGGCCGGCGCTGTCGCCGCGACGCGTGCGTCCGTCGCCCCGGCCTTGAAGGACGCCTTGACCGGGGCGCTCACCGGCGCCCTGACCGGGCCCCTGACCGTGGCGGGAGCGGCGTGTGCGCTGGGCAGCGCCACCAGGGCCGTGATCAGGACAGAGAAAAGCGCCCCGACCACGGGGATCTGGGCGCGCGACACTACCGGGCCCAACGAAGACCCGACTCCAGAGCTCGGCATGTCCTCCATGATGGCGCTGGGACGCAGCACGGGTAGTGGCGTGTCCGAAACCCGCTGTGAACGTCTCCGCGGCTCAGCCGACGAGGTCGTCGGTGTTGATCAGCAGCCCCCCGCCGGACGGGTCCTTCACCAGCCCGAACTGGTGGTGCTCAGTCGACGTGCTCCCGTCGTTGGACACGAACACCACGGTGCCGTCGACCGTGTGCGACGACGGGTCGGCCTGCAGCCCGTGTACGTCCACCGATTCGATGGAGTCCCAGAAGTCGTCGTAGCTGGCGAAGCCCTGTCTGCGCAGGCTCGGGCCGAGGAGGTTCCAGCCGGTCCGGGTGTCCGAGGGCATGACCGCGTAGTAGTCGTCGACGGACTGCTCCATCGCCGACGGGGTGAACGCCGAGCCGCGGTTCCGCGACCGGTCCGGTCGCGGGCTCTTCTCGGTGTGCGTGGGCTTCTCGCCGCCGGCGTTGCCCGAGGTGCTCGGCGCGTGCGTCGGCTCCGGCGACGGCGACGGCGACTCACGTGTCCGGTGGGCCGCGGGCGACTGCGTCGGCTTGGCGGCCTGGTCGGCTGCCTGCTGCTCGCCGTCGCCGCCGGCCAGCCACAGCAGGCCCGCGACCGCCGCCAGCACGGCCAGGGCGAGCAGAGCCACGATGGGGGCACGACGGCGACGGTTGGGCTGACCGGCACTGCGGTAGGGCCCCGGCGGCAGCAGCGGCGGGCTGTCGGGCGTGGGCGAGTCGGTCGGTGCGGAGTCGCCTTCGGGCTCGTTCTCGGCCGGCGGGAAGTCGGAGATGACCCGGGTGTCGTCGTGCCACGGACGCCGCGCGCCGAGCAGCTCGGCGGCCTCGGCCATCGACGGACGCATGCTGGGGTCGCGTTCGAGCAGCTGCGCGAGCACCGGCATCAGCGACCCGGCCCGGGTGGGCGGCGGAACCGGCTGGTGGGCGATCCGGCCGAGCACCACCAGCGCCCCGCCTTCGGTGCCGTACGGCGGGGCGCCCTCGACCGCGAAGTACAGGGTGGCGCCGAGTGACCACACGTCGGCCTTCTCGGTCGGGGCCGAGCCGGAGGCCACCTCGGGCGCGAAGTAGGCCGGTGTCCCCCACATCGCCCCGGTGGCGGTGAGGGTGACGTCGTCGAGGCCACGGGCGATGCCGAAGTCGGTGATCTTGGCTGACCCGTCCTCGGCGATCAGCACGTTGGCGGGCTTGACGTCGCGGTGCACGATGCCGGCGCGGTGCGCGTCGACCAGGGCGGAGGCGACCTGGGCGCCGATCTCCGCCGCGCGCTGCGGGTCGAGCGGGCCGCGCTCGCGGACGTGCTCGGACAGGTTGCGCGAAGGGACGTACTCCATCACCAGCCACGGCTGGTGCTCGTGCGTGACCACGTCGTAGATCGCCACCGCGTGGGCGTGGTTGACGCGGGCGATCAGCCGCGCCTCCCGCATCGCCCGCTGCTCCCCCAGGCTGTGGCTCCCGGTGCCGTCGGTTCCGCCAGCGCCGTCGGTGCCGAGCGAGGCGCGCACCGACTTCACCGCGACCTGCCGGTCCAGGGAGGTGTCGCGGGCGAGCCAGACCGACCCCATGCCACCCATGCCGAGCTGGTGCTGCACGCGGTAGCGTCCCGCGATGGTCGTGCCGGGCCCAGTCATCCTCTTCCTTCTCGGTTGGCTCCCGGAACGGGTGTACCCGGGCTATCGACCCACAATCGGGCCGGTGTGACGTTCACGACACGAGGGGCTGCACCGCCTCGCGGATCTGGTCGGGCACCGGGGTGACCTCCCGGGTGGTCTGGTCGACGTACACGTGCACGAACCGGCCCTCCGCGGCCGCCTGCGGCGACTCGCCCTGGAACAGCCCCAGCCGGTAGACGATGCTGCTGCTGCCCAGCCGGGCCACGGACAGGCCGACCTCGACCGGCTCGGGGAAGCCGAGCGCGCGACGGTAGACGCAGCCGGTCTCGGCCACCAGCCCCACCGCCGGCAGCCGGCGGATGTCTGTGCCGGTCGCCTCGATGAGGTAGCCGTTCACCGCGGTGTCGAAGTACGCGTAGTAGGCGGCGTTGTTGACGTGGCCGTAGACGTCCTCGTCGTCCCAGCGGGTGGTGATCGGGCGGAACACCGCGAAGTCGGCGCGCGTCAGCGGCTCACCGCGGTCGGTCATGAGCGTCCTCTGAGTCGGCGGAGTCGTGCGTGCGGGCAGTCTGGCAGGCTCACGCCGGCTGTGCGTCGCGCAGCCGCTGGCTGATCACGGTGGTGACCCCGTCGCCGCGCATCGACACGCCGTAGAGGGCGTCGGCGACCTCCATCGTGCGCTTCTGGTGGGTGATCACGACCAGCTGGCTGGTTTCGCGCAGCTCCTCGTAGATCTCCAGCAGGCGGCCGAGGTTGGTGTCGTCGAGCGCGGCCTCGACCTCGTCGAGGATGTAGAAGGGGCTCGGACGGGCCTTGAACAGCGCCACCAGGAACGCCACCGCGACCAGCGACCGCTCGCCGCCGGACAGCAGCGACAGCCGCTTGATCTTCTTGCCCGGGGGCCGCGCCTCGACCTCGATGCCGGTGGCCAGCATGTCGTCGGGCTCGGTGAGCACCAGCCGGCCCTCGCCGCCGGGGAACAGCCGCGCGAACACCGTGGCGAACTCGCGCTCGACGTCGGCGTAGGCCTGCGTGAAGACCTGCTCGACCCGCTGGTCGACCTCACGCACGATGTCGAGCAGGTCGCGGCGGGTGCGCTTGAGGTCCTCGAGCTGCTCGGTCAGGAACTTGTGCCGCTCCTCCAGCGCCGAGAACTCCTCCAGCGCCAGCGGGTTGACCTTGCCCAGCATCGCCAGCTGCCGCTCGGCCGAGCGCAGCCGCTTCTCCTGCTCGGCCCGCACGAACGGCACCTCCTCCGGCTCCGGCTGGGGCTCCGGCTCGCCTTCCTCGGCCTGGTCGTCGCTCGGGGCCGCCGGAGGCGGCGGGATGGGGACCTCGGGGCCGTAGTCGGCGACCAGCGCCTGCGGGTCGAGGCCGAGCTCGTCGAGCGCGCGCTGCTCGAGCTGCTCGATGCGCAGCCGCTGCTCGGTGCGCGCCATCTCGTCGCGGTGCACGGTGTCGGTGAGGCTGGCCAGCTCGGCTTCGAGGTGGCGTACGGCCGCACGCGAGGACGACAGCCGCTGCTCGAGCTCGCTGCGGTCACGCTGGGCCCGGTCGCGCTCGGCGGCCGCCTCGGTCAGCGACTCCTCCAGCCGCGCCAGGATGCGCCCAGCCGCCGCGGCGACCGCCCGGGCCACCGCCGACGCCCGCTCGCGGCGCTCCCTGCGGGCGACGGCACGCGCCCGGGCCTCGCGCTCGCGGCGGGCGGAGACACGCAGCGAGTCGGCCCGGCCGTGCAGCGCGCGGGCCCGCTCCTCGGCGGTACGCAGCGCGAGCCGCGCCTCCATCTCCGACTGCCGCGACTCCTTCGCCACGGCGGCCAGACGCTCGAGCTCGTCGGTGTCGGGCTCCTCGTCCGGTGCGTCCTGCGCGGCCTCGAGCCGCTGCTCCATGTCGGCCAGGCCCGCCAGGTGGCGGTCGCGGGCCGCGGTGGCCTCCTCGATCGCGCGACCGACCCGGTCGGCCTCGGCGCGCGCCGAGCGTGCCTGCGAGCCGAGCTGGCCCAGCTCCTCAGCGACCGCGGCCAGCGCGGCGTCGGACTCGTGCAGGCGGGCCAGGGCCACGTCGACCCGGCGCTGGGCCTCGCCGGTCTCCTCCTCCAGCCGGGCGATGTCGAACCGCAGCCGCTCGCACCCGTGTGCGGCCTCGCCCAGCCGCTCGGTGGCCTCCTCCACCGCGGCCTGCACCTCGATCAGCGACGGCGCCGACGACGAGCCACCCGCGGCGTAGTGCAGGCCGAGCACGTCGCCGTCGCGGGTCACCGCGGTGACGTCGGGCAGCCGCGCCGACAGCCGCCGGGCGGTGTCGAGGTCGTCGACGACCGCGACCTTGCGCAGGACCCGGTGCAGCGCCGGCCGCAGCCCCGCGGGCGCCTCGACCACGCGTACGGCGTAGGTCGCCTCGGCGGGAAGCTCGGGCCAGGCGTCGACGTCCTCGGCGGCCGTGCCGCCGGCCCCGTCAGCCCAGTGATCGGCGTGGTCGCCGGGCTCGGAGTGGTCACCGCCGAGCAGCAGCCCGGCGCGCCCGAGGTCCTCGGCCTTGAGGTGCCCGATGGCCTCGACCGCGGCGCCGACGTGGGTGACGGCCACCGCGTCGGCGGCGGAGCCGAGCGCTCCGGCGACGGCGGCCTCGTAGCCGGCGCGCACCGTGAGCAGCGCGGCGACCGAGCCGAGCAGCCCCGACACCTCGTCACCGGCGGCCAGGAGCGCCCCGGCGCCGTCCTTGCGGGTCAGGCCCAGCTCGAGGGCGTCCTTGCGGGCGGCCAGCGCCGCCCGCTCGCGCTCGGCCTCCTGGAACTCCTCCCGCATCTTGCCCAGCCGGTCGGTGAGGTCCTCCAGCTGCGCGTGCGCGGCGTCGTGCTCCTCGTCGAGACCGCGCTCGCCGGCGTCGAGGCTGGCGACGCGGGTCTCCAGCGCGGTGAACTCATGCTGCGCGCGGTCGGCCCGGGTGACCGCCTCCTCGTGCGCGGTGGCCAGCCGGCCGAGCTCCTCCTCGGCGGCGCCGGCCCGGCTCTTCAGCGCGTTGACCTGCCCGGTCAGCCGGGCCAGGCCCTCCCGCCGGTCACCGGCGGCACGGACCAGGCCGGCGACGCGGCGATCCTCCTCGCTGTGCGCCGCCTCGGCGCGCTGACGCGCCTCGACCGCCTGGTCGAGGGTCGTGCGGTGCCGGTCGACCTCGGCGTTGATCTCGTCCTCCTGCCGGGCGACCCGCTCGGCCTCGGCCTCCAGCTCGTCGGGGTCGCGGCCCTGCCGGTCATCCTCGTCGGGCTCGTCGGCGAGGTTGCGGACGCGCTCGGCGGCCAGGCCCTGGGTGCCGCGGATGCGCTCGCGCAGCCCGGACAGGTCGTACCAGGTCTCCTGCGCGGCCGACAGCCGCGGCGCGGCCTCGCGCAGCTGCTCCTCCAGCTCGGCCTCGTCCTGGCGGCCCTGGGCGAGGTCGGCCTCGACGCTCGCCCGACGCTCACGCAGGGCGGACTCGTCGGCCAGCTCCTGCTCGAGGGAGGAGCGGGCGGTCACCAGGTCGTCGGCCAGCAGCCGCGCCCGGGCGTCGCGGACGTCGGCCTGCACCACGGCCGCCTTGCGGGCCACCTCCGCCTGCCTGCCCAGCGGCTTGAGCTGGCGCCGGATCTCGCTGAGCAGGTCGGTGAGCCGGTGCAGGTTGCCCTCGGTCGCGTCGAGCTTGCGCAGCGCCTTCTCCTTGCGCTTGCGGTGCTTGAGCACGCCCGCGGCCTCCTCGACGAACCCGCGGCGGTCCTCCGGGGACGCGTGCAGGATCCCGTCGAGCTGGCCCTGGCCGACCACGACGTGCATCTCGCGGCCGATGCCGGAGTCGCTGAGCAGCTCCTGGACGTCGAGCAGCCGGCAGTGCTGGCCGTTGATGGCGTACTCGGAGCCGCCGTTGCGGAACATCGTGCGCGAGATCGTGACCTCGGTGTAGTCGATCGGCAGCGCACCGTCGGTGTTGTCGATCGTGAGCAGCACCTCGGCCCGGCCCAGCGGCGCGCGGCCGGAGGTGCCGGCGAAGATGACGTCCTCCATCTTGCCGCCGCGCAGCGACTTGACGCCCTGCTCACCCATCACCCAGGCCAGGGCGTCGACGACGTTGGACTTGCCGGACCCGTTGGGACCCACGATGCAGGTGATGCCGGGCTCGAGCGCCAGGGTGGTCGACGAGGCGAACGACTTGAACCCGCGGAGCGTCAGGCTCTTGAGGTACACGTGCGCGGCTCCTCGGTGCTGGTCCCTGCGAGGGAGTGGCGGTGGGGAAGGCCAGCCTGAACACTACCGGCCGGGCCGGACGCTCCCGCGTAGCCTCGCCGCTTATCCGGCCGGCCCTGAGCTCTGCCCCGAACTCCGCCGAACCCGGATGAATGCGGAGGAAGGCGAAAGCCCCTGATCAACCTCGAGGAACGGCGGATATGCGGAGGAACGCCAAATGCGCCCGGCGAGGGAAACGGGACGCCGAGGCGTCCCGTTCGGTGTGGCTCTCCCGCTCGTTAGCGGGCTCCGTGGTGAGCCGGGTCAGGTGAGGGCGGGTTCCCGGTCGTGCTCCGGGTCGAGCGCCATCAGCTGACCGTCGTGAAGAGCGGCTGCGAGCGAGTCGTTCTCGTCCTTGAGGCGCACTACCTGCGCTTCCAGGTCTCGTACGCGCATGCGCAGGCGCCGCGCTTCCTCGAGGAGGCGGGGGTCTGTCCCGCCGACGTACCCGAGGAGTGCCTTGGCCATAGATATCCTCCGCGGTGGATGCCGGGTTGTGCACAGTTCCCCAGCCCAGGGATCGGGGCGCTTGGGGTTGAGGGGCTTGCAACTCAGAGTGGCATCGAGGTGCCCCTCGGGTCAAGGTGAGCCTGGGGCCTACCGCGCGGTGCCGATGGCGCAACGTCCCTGCTCAGCGGCCCTGTGCCGGCTTTGGTGTCACCACCGCCGGCGCCACCAGGGGCGTCACCAGCGGGCACGGCGAGGACGTGGCTGACAGCGCGGGCAGGTGTACGACGAGCGGTTCATGAACGGGTCGCGCCGGATCGGCGTCCCGCACCGGCGGCACGGCTCGTCGCGCCGGCCGTACACGTCCAGCGAGCGGTCGAAGTAGCCGCTCTGCCCGTTGACGTCGACGTAGAGCGAGTCGAACGAGGTGCCGCCCTCCCCCAGCGCGTCGCGCAGCACGCCGCGGACGCCGGTGAGCAGCCGGTCGACCTCGGGGCGGCGCAGCGTCTCCGTCGGCCGCGCGTAGTGCAGCCGGGCCCGCCACAGGCCCTCGTCGGCGTAGATGTTGCCGATCCCCGAGACCAGCCGCTGGTCGAGCAGTGCCCGTTTGGTTCCGGTATGCCGGCGGTGCAGGGCCCGGGCGAACGCGTCGTCGTCGAAGGCGTCGTCGAGCGGGTCGGGCCCGATGTGGGCGATCTCGGCCGGCAGCAGCGCGCCGTGCAGGGAGACCAGCAGACCGCCGAAGGTGCGCTGGTCGCAGAACCGCAGCTCGTTGCCGTCGCTGAGCCGGATGCGGACCCGCAGGTGCCGGTCGGGCAGGGCTTCGGCGGGCTGCACCAGCAGCTGCCCGCTCATGCCCAGGTGCCCGACCAGCGCGTCCTCGTCGTCGAGCGGCAGCCACAGGTACTTGCCGCGGCGCCGGGAGGCGGTGAACGTCCGTCCGGTGAGGGCGGCGGCGAAGTCGACGGGCCCGGCGACGTGGCGGCGCACGGAGCGCGGCTCGTAGACCTCCACCGACTCCACCCGCCGGCCGACCACGAAGGCGTCCAGGCCGCGGCGGACCACCTCCACCTCGGGGAGCTCGGGCACGTCGCGTTCCGGTGTTGCCTGGGCGGGCGGTCAGGCGGGGTCGCCGGTGGCGGTCTTGATCGCCGCGTACGCGGTCTCGGCCGCCTGCTGCTCGGCCTCCTTCTTGCTGCGCCCCGAGCCGTGGCCGTAGACCTGGTCACCGACGCGGACGCGTGCGGTGAACGTCTTCTGGTGGTCGGGCCCGGTCTCGTCGATGAGGTACTCGGGCACGCCCAGCGAGGCGTCGGCGGCCAGCTCCTGCAGCGACGTCTTCCAGTCCAGGCCCGCGCCCATCTTCGACGCGGCGGCGAGCACCGGGTCGAACAGCCGGTGCACGACCTCGGTGGCCACCTCGAAGCCGGCGTCGATGTAGACGGCGCCGATGACCGCCTCGACGGTGTCGGACAGGATCGAGGCCTTGTCACGGCCGCCGGTCGACTCCTCGCCGCGACCGAGCCGGACGTAGTCGCCCAGGCCCAGGGTGCGACCGACGTCGGCCAGCGCGCGCGCGTTGACCACCGCGGCGCGCAGCTTGGCCAGCCGGCCCTCCGAGAGGTCTGGATGGCTGCGGTACAGCGTCTCGGTGACTACAACGCCGAGCACCGAGTCGCCCAGGAACTCCAGCCGCTCGTTGGTGGGCAGGCCGCCGTTCTCGTACGCGTAGGAGCGGTGCGTCAGGGCACGCTCGAGCAGCTCGGCGTCGATGTCGGTGACCCCGAGGTTGGTGCGCAGGTCGTCGAGGGGAAGCTCCGCTGCGGTCACTGCCGTGACGTGCTCACAGCACCTGACGCCGGTCGCCGCGGGCGCCGTACTGGCCGCACTCGGGGCAGGCGCGGTGCGGGAGGTGCTTGGCCTGGCACGCAGGGTTGGCGCAGGTCACAAGTGAGGGCGCCGTGGCCTTCCACTGCGCCCGGCGGTGGCGCGTGTTGCTGCGCGACATCTTCCGCTTCGGAACGGCCACGATCTACTCCTCGTCGTTGCCGGCCTGCGTTCAGGCCAGGCGGTCGGTGTTGCTCGGGTCGGTCGGCTCGGTGAGCTCGGCGAGAGCCGCCCAACGTGGGTCGATCCTCTCACCATGCTCGTGCTCGGGGTCGTCCGCCAGCCGAGCGCCGCACTCGACGCACAGGCCCGGGCAGTCGTCCCGGCACAGCGGTCCGAACGGCAGCGACAGCACCACCGCGTCACGGACCAGAGGCTCGAGGTCGAGCAGGTCACCCTCGAGACGGCTGGCCTCCTCGTCCTGATCCTCGGGCTCGTCGTCCTCGTCGTCGTAGGCGAACAGCTCCTGCAGCTCGACCTCGAGGTCGTCCTCGACGGGGTCGAGGCAGCGGGAGCACTCGCCGGACACGTGCACGCGGGCGGCGCCGGTGACGAGCACGCCCTCCATCACGGCCTCGAGCCGCAGGTCGAGCTCCACCGGGCTGCCCTCGGGCACGCCGAGCACGCCGATGCCCAGGTCTGCCGGTGCCGGCGCCGAGCGGGACACCCTGCGCTGAGACCCAGGACGGCGGCCGAGCTCGCGGGTGTCGAGCACGAGCGGCGCTCTGGGGTCGAGAGTGCTCAGGGAGGTCACCGCTTCCGGTGTCGGGCAGCAAACCGCGGCCCTCCGGGGAAGGCCGCGTTACAGCCTAACCGCTGGTCAGGCGCTGTCCCAAACCGGGCCAACGCCCGCGGCGGTCCGCCCGCCTGCGGCGACGGGGACGCCGGGACGGGCCATGCAGGGACCGACCGTCAGGTCTCGTCCTCGCCGGGCAGCAGGATGTCGTCGACGCCCTCGCGGCCCCACCGGTCGAGGTCGCTGCGCCCGTGCAGGCGCTGCCGTCCGCGTGACACCGCCTCCATGGTCTTGCCGAGCGCGACCTCGAAGTTGGCCAGCCGGCTGTCGACGTACTCGTCGGTCTCCTGCCGGAGCTCGACCGCCTCCTTCTGGGCCTCCTCGCGGATCCGGTCGGCCTCGATCTTGGCGACCCGGTAGACCTCGGTGTCGGAGGCCAGCCGCTCACGCTCGTAGCGGCTCTCGTGGATGATCCGCTCGGCCTCGACCCGGCCCTCGGCGATCACCGCGTCGCGGTCCGCGAGAACACGGTCGGCCTCGGTGAACGCGTTCGCCAGCTCGGCGGCGAGCGAGTCGATCTCTGCCAGCAGTTCGGAGCGGTTGACCACCGCCGAGGCTGACATCGGCATCGCCCGCGCGTTCTCCACGATGCCGCGGATCTGCGCCAGCCGTTCGTGCACGTCCACCTAGGTGTCGCCCTTCAGTTGCGGTCCTCCGTCCTCCCTTCCCGGAAGACTCCTACCGAAACGATACGGAGCCGAACCTCCGATGCCGAATTCAGTGACCGCCGCCACGCTCCCGGAGCCGCTCCGTCAGCAGCGGCAGCACCGAGTCGGGCACCAGCCCGGACACGTCCCCACCGTACGTCGCCACCTCCTTCACCAGGCTGGAGGCGAGGAAGGAGTAGGTCGGGCTGGTCGGCACGAAGACGGTCTCCACCGGCGCCAGGCTCGAGTTCATCTGCGCCATCTGGAGCTCGTAGTCGAAGTCGCTGACCGCCCGCAGACCCTTCACGATCGCGATGATGTCGCGCTCACGGCAGAAGTTGACGAGCAGGCCGTGGAAGGCGTCGACCTTGACGTTGGGGAACTCCGCGCACACCTCGCGCAGCATGTCCATGCGCTCGTCGACGCTGAACAGGCTCTGCTTGCTCTTGTTGATGAGCACCGCGACGACGACCTCGTCGAAGAGAGTGGAGGCCCGGGAGACGATGTCGAGGTGGCCGTTGGTGACCGGGTCGAACGAACCGGGGCATACGGCTCGACGCACGGGCGGCTCCTTGGCTGCAGGTGTGGGCCGCGTCACGGGGGGATGGCACGCGGCCGCTCAGTTGGCGCGACCGTACCAAACCACGGTCTCGCCGTAGCGCCTCGCTCGCTCGCCGCGAATGCCCTCTGGCCAGCGCAGATCCTCGTCGCGGGAGGCCCGCTCGACCGCCACCACGGCCTGCTCGCACAGCCAGCCGTGCTCCACCAGCCGGGTCAGCAGGTCGGTCACGGCCGCGCCCTCCAGGGTGTAGGGCGGGTCGGCGAACACCACGTGGAAGCAGTCGTGGTCGGCACGGTGCAGGAACGTCTCGGCCCGGGCGGTGACCACGTCGATACCCGGCAGCGCGAGGGTCTGCGCGTTGCGGCGGGCGATGCCGGCGGCCCGGCGGTGCTGCTCGACCAGCGTGGCGTGCGCCGCGCCGCGCGACACCGCCTCCAGGCCGACGGCGCCCGAGCCGGCGTAGAGGTCGAGGAACCGCACGCCGGCCCACGACCCGATGCTCGACTCCAGCGCGGAGAACACGGCCTCGCGGACGCGGTCGGACGTCGGCCGGGTGGCGTCGCCGGACGGCGTGGACAGCCGGCGGCCGCCGGCGGACCCGGCGATGATGCGGGTCACGTCTTCTCCAGGTAACCGGCCTGCTCGGACGCGACCAGGTCGGCGACCGCCGCGGCGAGCGCCGGGTGCTCCCGCAGGTCGGGGTCGGCGGCCACCACCTCGTCGGCGGCCGTGCGGGCGTCGGCGATCACGTCCTCGTGCCGCAGCACCGACAGCAGCCGCAGGCTGGAGCGGCGTCCGGACTGCGCCGCGCCCAGCACGTCACCCTCACGACGCGACTCGAGGTCGACCCGCGCCAGCGCGAACCCGTCGTTGGTCGCGGCCACCGCGTCGAGGCGCTCGCGCGAGGGCGAGCCGGACGGCTGGTCGGTCACCAGCAGGCACAGCCCCGCCACCGCGCCGCGGCCGACCCGGCCGCGCAGCTGGTGCAGCTGGGACACGCCGAACCGCTCGGCGTCGAGCACCACCATCACCGCGGCGTTGGGCACGTCGACACCGACCTCGATGACCGTGGTGGACACCAGCACGTCGACCTCGCCGGCGGCGAAGCGGCGCATCACCGCGTCCTTCTCCTCGGGCGCCATGCGTCCGTGCAGGGTGGCGATCTCCAGCCCGTTCAGCGGACCGTCGTCGAGCTGGCGGGCCACGTCGACCACGGCCAGCGGCTGGCGCTCCTCGTCGTCGCCGACGGCGCGCAGCCCGTCGTACTCCTCGCCGATGCGGGCGCACACGACGTAGACCTGATGGCCCTCGGCCACCTCCTCGCGGATGCGCTGCCAGGCGCGGTCGAGCCAGTCGGGTCGCTCGGTCGCGGGCACGACCGCGGTCTGCACCGGGCTGCGGCCGGGCGGCAGCTCGCGCATGACCGAGACGTCGAGGTCGCCGAACACGGTCATGGCGACCGTGCGCGGGATCGGGGTGGCGGTCATGACGAGCACGTGCGGGGGCGTCTCACCGGCCTTGGCGCTCAGCGCCGCGCGCTGCTCGACGCCGAACCGGTGCTGCTCGTCGACGACGACCAGCCCGAGGTCGGCGAACTGCACGTGCTCCTCGAGCAGGGCATGGGTGCCGATGACGATGCCGGCGGCGCCGGAGGCGACGTCGAGCAGGGTCTCGCGGCGGGCCTTGGCGCCCATCGAGCCGGTCAGCAGCACCACCCGGGTGGCGTCGTCGGCGCCGCCGAGCATGCCCTGCTCGGCCATGTCGCCGAGCAGCGCGCCGATGCCGCGGTGGTGCTGCTGGGCGAGCACCTCGGTGGGCGCGAGCAGCGCGGCCTGCGCACCGGAGTCGACGACGCGCAGCATCGCCCGCAGGGCCACCAGGGTCTTGCCGGAGCCGACCTCGCCCTGCAGCAGCCGGTGCATCGGGTGGGACGCGGACAGGTCAACCAGGATCTGCTCGCCGACGTCGCGCTGCGCGCCGGTGGGCGCGAACGGCAGCTTGTCGTCGAACCGGTCGAGCAGGCCCTCGGGGCGGCCGTCGCGGGGCACCGCCTGCAGTGCGCGGGTGGCCGCACGCCGCTGCGCGAGCACGGCCTGCATCACCAGCGCCTCCTCGAACCGGAGCCGGTCGCGGGCGCGCCGGTGTTCGTCGGTCGTCTCGGGCCGGTGGACCTTGCGGAACGCGTCGGCGAGCCCGACGAGCCCGCGCTGGCGGCGTATGGGCTCGGGGACGGGATCGTCGAGCTCTGACAGGGCGGACAGCTGGTCGAGGACGACGCGTACGGCCTGCTGGATCCGCCACGAGGTCAGCTGCCCGGTGGAGGAGGCGGGGTAGATCGGGATGATGCTCTCGAACAGCTCCTCGACCTCGCCGCGCTCGGTGGTCTCGTCGAACAGCCGCATCTCGGGATGGGTGAGCTGGCGGCGGCCGCGGAACTCGCCGACCTTGCCGGCGAACATGCCGAGCTTGCCGGGCTCGAGCTGCTTGAGCCGCCAGGCGCGGATCTTGAAGAACGTGAGCAGCAGCCGTCCGGTGCCGTCGGTCACCACCACCTCGGCACGCTGCTCGGGGCGTCCGCTGCGCCGGTCTCGGTAGGTGCGGGTGGCGACCGAGTCGATGCGGGCGATCACGGTGACCTGCTCGTCGACGTGCAGCCGGGACAGGTCGGTCAGCTGGCCGCGCTCGACGTACCTGCGGGGGTAGTGCCGGAGCAGGTCGCCGGCGGTGTCCATGCCGAACGCGGTGCCGAGCGCCTTGGCGGTCTTGCCGCCCAGCAGCCGGTCGAGGCGGGTGTCGAGGAGGTCGGTCAGCTCGGGCATCGGGCTCACTCCACCGCGATCAGCAGCGGGTAGCGCTCCTGCCCGCCCTCGTAGACGACGGTGTCGACCTCGGGACGGCGCTCGCGCAGGTGCCGCACCACCGCTCTGACCAGCTGCGGGTCGCACTCCATTCCGGAGACCAGCGTGACCATCTCGCCACCACCGCCGACCAGGCGGTCGACCACGTCGACGGCGACCACGGCGAGGTCGTCGCCGACGGCCACGAAGTCGCCCTCGACCACGCCGAGCGCGTCACCGGTGCGGCAGGGTCCGGCCATGGTCATCGCGTCGCGCGCAGCGATGGTGACCGCGCCGTGCCGCGCGTGGCCGGCGGCCGCCGTCATGTGCATCACGTCGTCCTCGAAGGTGCGGCCCGGCTCGTGCACGGCCAGCGCGGCCAGCCCCTGCACCTGTGCCCGGGTGGGGACCACCGCGACCCGGATCTGCTCGTCGCGCGCCTCGCGGGCGGCGGCCTCGGCGACCCTGAGCGTGTCGCGGTCGTTGGGCAGCACGACCACCTCACGCGCGCCGGTGGAGCGGATCGCGACGAGGATCTCGCCGGTCGAGGCGCGCCGGCCGGGACCGCCGCGTACGACGGAGGCGCCGGCCTCGGTGAAGACCTGCTCCAGGCCGGGCCCGGCGGCCACGGCCACCACTGCGCGCGTGCCGGCGGCGCGCTCCGGCTCGCCCGCGCGCATCCGCGCCGTCTGCTCGGCGAAGTGGGTGACACGGATGCGGTAGGGCCGCCCCGCGGTGATGCCGGCCTCGATGGCGGCGCCCACGTCGTCGACGTGCACGTGCACGTTCCACAGCCGGTCGCCGCCGACCACGACCAGCGAGTCGCCGAGAGGTCCGAGGGTGCGCCGCAGATCGGGCACCGCGTCGTCGTCGGCGTCGAGGAGGTACATCACCTCGTAGGACGGCCCGCCGGCGCGCAGGTCCTCGCCGGGCTGTGCGACGGGCATCGGGATCTGGCGGGTGCCCATCACCGGCGAGGAGCTGACCGGGCGCTGGCCGGTCAGCGTGGTCTCGGCGGCCTCGAGCACGACGACGAGACCGCGGCCGCCGGCGTCGACGACGCCGGCGCGACGCAGCGTCTCGAGCTGCTCGGGGGTGTGTGCCAGCGCCTGGCGGGCGGCCTCGGTGGCCGCATGGATGGTGGCCGGCAGGTCGCCGTCCTTCGCGGCCTTGGTGGCGGCCCGGCCAGCCGCGCGGGCGACGGTGAGGATCGTGCCCTCGACCGGCTCGCCGACCGACTCGTAGCCGGCGTCCGCGGCCGCGGTCAGCGCACGGGCCAGCTCGGCAGCGTTCATCTCCGCGGCGCCCGCCAGGTGCCCGGCACTGGCCCGCAGCAGCTGGGACAGGATCACGCCGGAGTTGCCGCGCGCGCCCAGCAGGGCCCCGCGGCTGAGGGCCTTCCAGGCGGTGACCTCGTCCTGCGGGTCCTCGGCGTAGAGCGCGGCGCGGGCGGCCTCGAAGGTCATGTAGAGGTTGGTGCCGGTGTCGCCGTCGGGGACGGGGTAGACGTTGAGGGCGTCGATCTCCTCCCGGGCGGCGCCCAGCGCCTGCAGCGTCCGGTCGCACCACCGACGCAGCAGGACCAGCCGCGTCGAGGCGGTCGGTGTGGTGCCGCTCACTGCCCTCCGTCCAGTGGTCGCGCGCGATGTTCCTGCGCGAAGGGTAGCCACCGGCGCCCCCGGTACGCCGATTGGCGTGTCCACAACGGTGTCGGATACCCTTGTGCGGTTGCCCGAAGAGCCGGGCACGCCGTCTGTGAACCACCTGACCGAACCATCTTCGAGGAGCACCCGTGGCTGCCGTCTGCGATCTCTGCGGCAAGAGGCCTGGCTTCGGCAACAACCGGCCGTGGTCGCGCAAGCGCACGCGCCGGCGCTTCAACCCCAACATCCAGCGGGTGCGCGCCGTCGTGGGCAAGACGCCCAAGCGACTCTACGTCTGCACGTCCTGCCTGAAGGCGGGCAAGGTGGTCCGCTCGGCCTGAGCCGTCTGCTCAGTCTGAGCGGCACCGCATCCGGGCCGGTCACGCGACGCGTGACCGGCTTTTTCGCGCGCTTCGGGCCGCCGTCGCCCGCTCGTCGCGTGTCACGTCTGGACACCTCGCCCGCGGCGCCGATGACACACGACCAGCGCCGGTGGGCGCAGCCCGAAGCCACCGACGTCGCGTGTCAGGTCTGAACACCTCGCCCACGGCG
>CBFGZI010000059.1:0-21027 GCA_965653225.1 uncultured Propionibacteriales bacterium
CACCACGACGCCACCGCGTCTTCCCCCTCCTCGAACTCACCTGAACCACACCAGCCCATCAGACGACCAGTGCACAGCAGGGGAGACAGTCATGCCCGCCCTGGCAACGACTCGTATCGGTGAGCGCCGGCCCGACGCCGGCACCCTGGCCAGCTACGCCAAGGTGCTGGGCGTGTCGGAGCCGACGATGCAGGCTCTTCACCGGTCCTGGTCGCCTGCTCGCTTCGGTCTGTCTGTGCGGCCGCCGTTGTCCGACGTGCAGTACGCCGCTGTCGAGTTTCTCGCACCCACCAGCGGCGTACCGCTCGGAGCGGCTCCGGTCTACACGTTCTTCGTGACGGTCCGGCTGACTCGTACGCCGATGCCACCTGACCGGCGAAGGCTGCAGCGGGCACTGGCGGTCATCGAGGAGGAGTGCCCATTCGGTCCGGACGGCATCTTCGTCCATCTGGCCTACGGCGTCCCCTACTTCCACCGCCTCCCCGGCGGGCTGCACGGGGAGGTCGTGCGAAGCCACATGCCGCGGCTGCGCACCGACACCCGGCGGTACGCGCTCGAGGCGGACGCCGAAGCCGACGGCGTGGGCAAGCAGGACGTGCGGAGGCGACGCGCGAACCCGACGGGTCGAGTGGAAGCCAACGACATGCTGATCACCCTGCGCAGCGACTCGGTGGAGCGGATAGCCGATGTCACCCGCTGGCTCGTGGGCGCCGACTGCCGTCTCGCCGGAAGGCCGCTGGGATACTCCGGTCTCAACGAGCTCATCCGGGTCACCAGCCGCCGGCTCACGTTCACCCGCATCGGACTACTCAGGGACGTCGCAGAGACCAACCGGCTTCGCTACGCCCACCTGATCCGCCCGAGGTCGTGCAGCTGGGTGTCGGATACCGGCCCGCGCCCGGCGCTCCCGGTGTCGGCGGAGGCGGCCACTTTCGCCGGGCCTCCCGCCGGCCACCTCACGACCACGCGCCCGGGTGACTACTTCGACAACGGCGCGGTGGTCCACCTGCTGCACCAGGTCGTGAACCTCGACCAATGGTATCGACGCAGCACCGCCGAGCCATCCGGCAAGGGCGCACCACAACCCTTCGGTGACACGGTGCAGGGCGGAGCCGGTCTGGACGGGTTCGGCGTACCCGGTCACGTGCCGCAGCCGAAGCTGCACCTCGCCGCCTTCGCACCTGCCGCTGGGCTCCTGGACACCTGTCAGGACCCTCGCTCCACAAAACGGGTGCTCGCGCTCACCCGCCGTCAGAACTTCCTGGTCCCGCCCCGGCGACACCGCGCCTTTCCACTCGCGGAGTTCCCCTGAGGCGTTGCCCACCGCCTTTCCGCGACTGCCCACACAGCAGGCGTCGGCCGTCAGGGCGGGACCAGGAAACACAAACCAACTCACACTCCAGGTGGATGCCATGTTCAGAAGCAAGTCCCAGCAAGTGCTGGTCAGACACGAGGGGCGTTGGTTCAGCGGACGCCTGATCGACACGGTCAGCGACATCGACGGCCTGTCCCGAGGGCTTGTCCGCTTCACCAGCGCTGACGGACGGCGCCGGCGTGAGTGGTGCGACGTAACCGACCTTCGACCCGTGGTGCTCTGAACCACTGCGTCACTGTCGCGTCAACCTTGTGCATGAGCTTCTCCTGGGACGTGCTCTGTACGGTCGGATGGCCGTGGTCCCGAGCCCATCAAGTGCACTAGTGCTACCCACGCTGGTGGCCTCCCAAGCGCCGTCGCCGCCAGCCTTTCATGCTGCCTGCTGCTCCGGCGCTTCTTCCCTTCTCGTCATCTCGACGCGAGCGATTGCTTGACGTGCAGCCAGGGCTAGCGCCACGACGCGGACTTGCCTTTGACCCGGCCGTTGCCGTAGCCGACCGAGACCGCGGTGTGTCGTGGGCAGCCGCGGTAGCGCCGGATCTCGAAGGTGAACTCGTCGTTGCGGGAGAAGGCCGTACGTCGCCCGCGGGTGTCGAAGACCCGGTGCACGTGGTGCCTGGTCATGCCCCGGTGAACCTGCCGATACTCGCCGCGGCTCACGCACGGTCCTGGCGTGCCCTGCGTCGGCGTGCCGACTGCGGTCAGTAACGCCGCGGCCAGCACGAATACTGACAAACCCCGCCTCATGGTGCTGCCCTCTCCAACCATCGCGTCATCGAGCGTAGTCGCGGGCCGGAGCAATCTCCGGGTTTCCGTGAAAGCGGTTGATGACGCCGGCAAACGGGCATCGCAACCGACCGACGCGAGCGCCGGCTGCGGCTCGCCTGGCAGATTCCAGATTCTCCATCCAGCGGGGTGGGTGGCTGGTTACGCTTCCAGTGACCGGTACTTCTGGGGGCGTCCGTGACCGACCGGTCCGGGCGAGTGTGCAGTGTCCGGCCGTGGGGAGTGGCGCGTGCGGATCGGCCCCAGGTTGCTGGTCCTCGTGGCTGTCGGCGTGGCTATGACACTTGCCGTGATGGCCACGGCTCTTGTGCTGGTCCACGAGGTCACCGAGGTCAACCAGCAGCTGGCCCGCGTCAGCATTGCGCTCAACCACCACAAGACCGCAGAGGAGATGGACGACGCGCTGCGCTCCGATGTCGCCCGCGCCCAGCTCGTCGGCGCCGGTCGACTCGACGCACTCGGGGAAACCATCCAGCACGACGCCAGCGTGCACGCCGACCGGTACCTCGACGCGGTGCAGGCGGTGTCGGAGGTCCGGTTGCCGCCTCGTCTGGAGAACAGGCTCAAGGCGTTGCGACCGACACAGGACGCCTACATTCGCACCGCGCGACGTCTGGTGACCTCCGCACTCTCGGCGAAGGGACTGCGTCCGGGCGCAGCGACCGACTACGAGGTCGCGTTCGACACTCTCGAGACGCAGCAGCACAGCGTCACTGAGCTACTGATGGGGGTCACCAGCCGGCTCCAGGCAAACGCGGCCGACCTGCGGAACCGGGCCAAAGACACCATCGGTGTCACGGCTGCGGCTGCCCTGATCGGATGGCTGGCCCTGGCCGCCTGGCACCTGCGATCGCTGCGTCAGCTGCGCGCTGCGCTGTCGCGCGAGGCCGAGCATCGCGCGGAGGCCGACCTGCTGCAGAGCAGCATGCTGCCCGAGAAGCTCCCGGATGTTAAGGGTGCCCGGTTGGCTGCCCGCTCGGTCCCCGGCAATGCCAGGCACCGCATCGGAGGCGACTGGTACGACGCGACCCGGCTTCCGACGGGTGCCCTGTTGCTGGTTGTCGGAGATGTCGTCGGCCACGACCTGCCCGCAGCGGTCGTGATGGGCCAGCTCCGCAACGCGCTCAGGGCGTATGCGCTCGAGGACCCGTCGCCGGCCAGTGTCCTCGCGCGCGTCAACCGTGCGGCGCTGCTGCTGGAAAGCTCTGACTTCGCCACCTGCGCGGTGGTCGTGTTCGACCCGGCCACCATGCGCGCGTCCTGGGCCAGCGCCGGACATCCGCCACCCCTGCTCACCTCGATCGACCGGCACCCCTCCCTGCTCGACGGCGAGGCCGGTCCACCCCTGGGAGTCGTCTCCGTCGTCGAGTACTCCGAACAGCAGCTGACACTGCGAGCCGGTGACTCGTTGCTGCTCTACACGGACGGGCTGGTGGAGCGACGAGGCGTGCCGATCGACGTCGGGCTGTCCATGCTCTCCAGCATCGCGGTCCCGCAGGCCGACCCCGAGGACATGTGTGAACACCTGCTGAGCATCATGCTGAGCTACGGCTCGAACCAGGACGACGTCACCTGCCTGCTCATGCAGGTCGACCAGCCGGCGTCGCGCCCGGCCGAGCTCGCGTCAGAGGTCCCGCAGGGGACACCTCCGGCATTCGCCTGACCAGGCTGGCGAACCAGCTGCCGGACCAAAACGGCCATGGGCTGTGGGTCGGTCCCCGGCTCCGGCTATGATGGGGGCGGCACTGGCCCATCGGGTGCGCTTCTCGGAAGGTCTCTTCCCAGCCCGGCGGTCCCCGGTTCTCGCCGGATCGGCCGCGACGTCGCGTCGGGGGTCGGAGCCGAGGACATGCGTGTCGGTCCAGATGTGTGTGGGGCGCCGCGTCCGGGAGTACGCCGGGCCGTTCGACGGCCGGAGGGGTGTCACGGGCTCGGGGTCTCGACCAGGACTCGGGCCGATGCGTGAGACATAGAGGGAGATCTGGTTGGCACAGCGCCAGCGTCGTTCCGGGCGGACCGGGACAGCCAAGCGCGGGCAGAACCGCCCGCGCGACAACGAGGGGATTCTGCCTGTCCTCGCCAAGGCGGTGCGCGAGGTCGAGACCGGCGTGCAGCGCGGGCGGCCCCAGCCGGCGAGGTTCCAGGCCATCGCGCTGCTCGCGCGTGAGGAGCGCGCGCGGGTGAAGGCCGACGCGCACCTGAACGAGGCGCAGCGCGACGCGCAGCTGAAGCGGCTGGACGGGATCGCGACGATCCTGGCTCAGACCGCGGCTCGCGAGCCGTCGCTGTTCAGCCTGCTCGGCGAGGACGCCGAGATCAGCGAGTCGGCTCGCCGGCAGAAGCGCGAGATGCAGGCCGCGGGCGGGCTGGAGCCCGACCCGGACGTCCAGCGGCCGCAGCCCGACGCGGCGACCGCGCGCCGCGAACGGCCGGCCGTGCCGCGGTCGGTGGTCGCGGCGCAGCTGGCCAACCCCTTCCTCGCACCCGACTTCAGCGCCGTCGAGCAGCGCCGTCAACGGCCCCGTGAGCAGCCCCGGCGCCTCGGCAGCTGGGAGCTGATCGAGCCGTTGCTGAGCTCGTTCGAGAACGCCCGACCCGGCGCGCCGTCGTGCATGGACCTGCCCGAACCGGCCAGGTCGACGCGCCTGCCCGCCGGCCTCGAGCTGATGCCACACCAGGCCCGCCTGCTCGCCGCGGCGGCCCGCGGCCACCGCACGTTCCTGCTGGCCGACGAGCCCGGGCTCGGCAAGACCGCCCAGGCGCTGCTCGCCGCGCAGGCCGCGGGCGCGTACCCGCTGCTGTGCGTGGTGCCCAGCGTGGTCAAGACGAACTGGGCCCGTGAGGCCGCCCGCTGGACCCCCTCCCGCAGTGTCACCGTGATCCACGGCAGCGGCGAGACCATCGACGGGTTCGCCGACATCGTCATCGTCAACTACGAGGTGCTGGACCGCCATGTCGGCTGGATCGCCACCCACGGCTTCCGCGGCATGATCGTCGACGAGGCCCACTTCATCAAGAACAAGAAGTCGCAGCGCTCCCAGCACGTCCTGGAGATCGCCGGCCAAATCCGGCAGCGGACCGCGCGGCCGTTGATGATGGCGCTCACCGGTACCCCGCTGATCAACGACATCGACGACTTCCGGCCCATCTGGCAGTTCCTCGGGTGGATCGAGCAGAAGAAGCCCGGACCGCAGCTGATGACGGCGCTGGAGGAGACCGGCCTGACGCCACTCGACCGCGGCTTCTATCCGGCGGCACGCCAGACCGTCATCGACCTCGGCATCGTGCGCCGGCGCAAGGTCGACGTGGCCAGCGAGATCCCGGCACGCCGCATCGCCGACCTCCCCGTCGAGCTCGACAACGCCGCCATCCGCTCGATCCGCGAGGCCGAGCGCGAGCTCGCGCTGCGGCTGGTCCAGCGGTACGACGCGTCCGTCGCCGCCCTGGAGGAGCGGTCCGGAGAGACCGTCGAGGGCATCGACCACGACGTCGTACGGCGCGTCGCGGCCTGGGAGCTCGCGAACGACAAGGAGTCGTCCGCGGGCGAGAACGTCTTCGCCATGGTCCGCAGGATCGGTCGTGCCAAGGCCACCCTGGCCGCCGACTACGCCGCCCAGGTGGCCCGCAACGCCGGCAAGGTGGTGTTCTTCGCCAAGCACATCGACGTGATGGACTCGGCCGCCGAGCTGCTGGAGTCGCGAGGCATCCGCTACGCCTCGGTGCGCGGCGACCAGACCCGCACCGTACGTCAGCGCAACATCGACGCGTTCGTCAACGAGCCCGATGTGGCGGTCGCAATCTGTTCGCTGACCGCCGCCGGTGTCGGCCTGAACCTCCACGTCGCGAGCAACGTCGTACTCGCCGAGCTCTCGTGGACCAACGCCGAGCAGACGCAGGCCATCGACCGCGTCCACCGGATCGGGCAGACCGAACCCGTCACCGCCTGGCGGATGATCGCCGCCCAGACCATCGACGCCAAGATCGCTGAGCTCATCGACGCCAAGGCAGGACTCGCCGCGCGCGCACTCGACGGCTCCGACGAGGAGGTCGGCTCCTCCGCCGACGTCCAGCTCGAGGCGCTGGTGTCGCTGCTGACCGACGCACTGGAACAGCGGCAGAGCTGAACCCTCTCGACCTGCACGCGTGATCGCGCCGGTCGCTGACCGGCGACCTCGCGCAGGCGCCCCGCGTCTATATCATCAGGTAAGACTGATAAGATTGACCTTATGGAGAAGTCGGTCGAGGCGACGGCTTCGGCGCTTCGGGTCAGCCTGAGCCTGCTGGCTCGACGGCTGCGGCAGGTGCCGCCCGAAGGGGCGCCGGGCCTCACGATGCCGCAGCGTTCAGCGCTGGCCCGGCTCGAGCTGCACGGTCCCACCACCTCGGCTGCACTGGCCCGGGTCGAGCAGATCAGCCCGCAGTCGATGGGGACGACGCTTGCCAGCCTGGAGGCCCTGGGTCTCGTCGAACGGCAGCCCGACCCCGTCGACGGTCGCCGAGTGGTGATGTCGGTCAACCGGGCCGGACGCCGGGTGTTGCGGGACAGACGGGATGCCCGGGTGCGCCAGCTCGCCCGGCTGCTCAGCGACGAGTTCGACGAGGCCGAACGCGAGCTGCTCGCGCAGGCCGCCCCGCTGCTGGAGCGGCTGGGGCATCGACTGTGACGCTGACGGCCCGGGAGGAGCGGGCCCGGCCAGCGGCCGGCGGACGCTACAAGTGGCTGGCGCTGTCGAACACCACGATGGGCGTGTTCATGTCGGGCCTCGACGGCTCGATCGTGATCATCTCGTTGCCGGCGATCTTCAACGGCATCCATCTGGACCCACTCGCGCCGGGAAACGTCGCGTTCCTGCTCTGGATGATCATGGGCTACCGGCTGGTGCAGGCGGTCTTCGTGGTCACCCTCGGCCGGCTCGGCGACATCTTCGGCCGGGTGCGGAGCTACAACGCGGGCTTCGCGGTCTTCACCGTAGCGTCGGTGCTGCTGTCCGTCGACCCGTACCACGGCACGTCCGGAGCGCTGTGGTTGATCGGCTGGCGCACCCTGCAGGCGATCGGCGGCTCGATGCTCACCGCGAGCTCCGCGGCCATCCTCACCGACGCCTTCCCCGCCGAGCAGCGCGGCCTGGCGCTAGGGGTGAACCAGATCGCCGCCATCGCCGGACAGTTCATCGGCCTGCTGGCCGGCGGGCTGCTGGCGGTGTACGACTGGCGCGCGGTCTTCTGGGTGAACGTCCCCGTCGGTGTGGTCGGGACGGTGTGGGCCTACCGGGTGCTGCGCGACAACGGCGAGCGGCATCCCGCCCGGATCGACTGGTGGGGGAACCTGACCTTCGCCGTCGGTCTTTCGGCGTTGCTGGTCGCCGTCACCGAAGGGATCCAGCCTGCGGACGGACACACGATGAGCTGGACGACGCCAGGCGTCTGGGGTCTGCTGCTCGCCGGTGTCGCGTTACTCGTTGCCTTCGTCGTGATCGAGGGGCGGGTGGCCCATCCGATGTTCGACCGGGCGCTGTTCCGGATCCAGGCGTTCTCGGCCGGCAACGCCGCCGGGCTGGTGGCGTCCCTCGGCCGCGGCGGCCTGCAGTTCGTGCTGATCATCTGGCTGCAGGGGATCTGGCTGCCCTTGCACGGCTACGACTACAGCGCGACCCCGCTGTGGGCCGGCATCTACATGCTGCCCATGACGGTCTCGTTCCTGGTCACCGGCCCGGTGGCCGGCTGGCTGTCGGACAGGTACGGCGCCCGGGGGCTGTCCACCTTAGGGATGCTGGTGTTCGCGGCCAGCTTCGTCGGCCTGCTCCTGTTGCCGGTGAACTTTCCCTACTGGGCCTTCGCACTGCTGATCGTGGTCAACGGGCTCGGCGTGGGTATCTTCAGCTCGCCCAACTCCTCGGCGATCATGGGCAGCGTCCCGGCGCGCCACCGAGGTGCTGCCTCCGGCATGCGGGCCACGTTCCAGAACTCCGGTACGGCGCTGTCCATCGGGATCTTCTTCTCGCTGATGATCGCCGGGCTGGCAACCACGCTGCCCGAGCATCTCTACCAGGGCCTCACCGCGCATGGCGTGCCCTCTGGCGTCGCCCGCCAGGCCGGCCAGCTCCCGCCGGTCGCGTCACTGTTCTCCGCGGTGCTCGGCGAGAACCCGGTCGCCCACCTCCTGCGCGGCACCGGCGCACTGGCCGGGCTTGACCACGCCGACCGGCAGGCCCTGACCGGCCACACGTTCTTCCCGCAGCTGATCGCCGAGCCGTTCCAGCACGGACTGGTGATCGTCTTCGCCGCGGCAGCCGCACTGTCGGTGCTGGCGGCCGCCGCCTCCTTCATGCGTGGCGGGACCACCCCGGTCGAGGCCACGACGAGGCGGTGACCTCCCTCGAGGCCGAGCCCGCTGATGCGGAGAGCGATGTGCTGGTGACGCTGCGAAGTCGGGTGTTGACGTTGTGTTTGCGGCGTTCCCGGATCATTCCTACGTGAGCACCTAGCCACACAGGCCTGAGTCTCGGCGGGCACATCGGTGGTTGTTTCCTGCTGTGTCGTCCGATTGGTGAGGTCCCAGCGTGGTTCTAAGCAGACTGAGCTGCGGGCGGCAGGCCACTGGCCTGCACGCCGGCGACGGCCGCGCGACGAGGACGTCACGGGACACGGCCGAGGTTGGGGAGCCCGTCCGACTGATCCTGCCGGACTGAGGTGTCCTGATGCGGGGTCTACGAGTTGGAAGCATCGTCCTGGGCTGCGTGCTGTGCGTCGGCGCAGTCGTCGGGGTCGTCGGTGGCGGCCGCCTCGCCGAGGCGCAGCTGGACCAGTCCCTGACCGCGAGGTCGCTGGAGACCGCGAAGACCATGGAGGAGTTCTTCAAGCGGGCTCGCGCGCTCGACCTGATGATCGCGCACTCGCCCACGCTGGAGGAACGCCTCCGGGAACGCATCGGCGACCGCCCTGCCGGCCGCGCTGCGCCCGGCACGGCGGACACCTCCGTCGCCGGGAACGACCACGCCATCGAGGATTTGCTGACGTACCTGGAGCGCCTCTACCCCGGCCAGATCGGTGAGGCCGACGTCATCGACCAGGACGGCGAAGAAGTGGTCCGTGTCGTGCGCGGGAATGCCGCCACCCACGGCAGCCTCAAGGACGACGAGGCGGAGAAGAACTTCTTCCGCCCCGCCCTCGAGATGACGCCCGGTCACGTCTACCAGTCGCGACCGTTCGTGTCCGATGACACCGACGCTTGGGTGATATCCAACGCGACCAGGATCCCTACCGGCGCGCCCAGCTCCCCGGCGCTCGCGAACTTCGAGCTCACGGTGGACAGCTTCCGCGTGCAGGCCGAACGCGGGCGTGGCTCGCTCGAGGTGATGGTCGTCAACCAGGACACCGGCAGGATCATCTTCGAGACCGGACATCCGCAGCCGATCGGGGCGCCCTTGGGTCGGGTCGCGACCGATCTGACCCGGCGAGCGGCAGCGCTGGGAGAGCCCAGCGGGGTGATCAGTGTCGGCGGCCGGCGGGCGGCGATCCAGGCCGTGCATACCCGTCGCGGCAACCAGAACCACTGGCTGGTCGTGGCCAGCGCTCCCGACGCCAGCGCCCCCTGGTCGAGCGGCCCGGCCAAGGGCTCGATCGCGGCAGCCATCGCCGCGCTGGTGCAGCTGGGCTCGTCCATCATGGGGATTCGCGCCAACCAGCGTGAGCTGCGGCAGCGGGCCAGCACCGATGCCCTGACCGGACTGGCGAACCGTTCCGTGCTGTACGGCCGGCTGGCCGATGCGCTGGCCCGTCGGCGGGGCCACTCCACGGCCGTGCTGATGCTGCTGGACCTGAACGGGTTCAAGGAGGTCAACGACACCCTCGGCCACCATCACGGCGACGTGCTGCTGACAGAGGTCGGGCAGCGGATCTCGTCATCGCTGCGTACCACGGACCTGGCGGCTCGACTGGGCGGCGACGAGTTCGGGCTGCTGATCGAGAACATCGAGCACGGCAGCACCGACATCGAGGCCGTGGTGAGCCGGGTGCTGTCGGTGATCCGGCGTCCGTACCTGCTCGACGGGGTGGGGGTTCACGTCGACGCGAGTGTCGGCATCGCCATCTTGCACGAGCACGGCGACACCCCCGAGCTGCTGCTGCAGCGCGCAGACGTGGCCATGTACCAGGCCAAGAACTCCGGTGCCGGCCACGTGATCTACGACCCGGAGACCGACCCGCACAGCGCACGCCGCCTGAGCCTGACGGCCGGCCTCCTCGAGGCCATCGAGCAACGGCAGATCACCCTGCACTACCAGGCGAAGCACGACGTCCGCACGCGCAGCGTCGTCGGTGCAGAGGCGCTCATCCGGTGGACACACCCCACACTGGGGCCGTTGTACCCGGCAGAGTTCATTCCCGTCGCGGAGAAGACCGGGCTGATCCGCCTGCTGACGGAGGCTGTGCTCGACCAGGCCCTCGCGCAGTGCCGCGAATGGCTCGACCAGGGGCGGCACATCCCCGTCGCGGTCAACTGCTCGGCGGTCGACCTGGTCGACGACCGGCTCGTCCAGCAGGTAGCGGACCGTCTGGTCGCTCACGACGTGCCCGCGTCCATGCTGCAGCTGGAGATCACCGAGAGCGCGATCATGCTCGACCCGGCTCGCGCGACGGAGGTCCTCAACCGTCTACACCACATGGGTGTGGGTCTCGCCATCGATGACTACGGCAGCGGGTACACATCCCTGACGTATCTCAAGCAGCTGCCCGTCTCCGAGCTCAAGATCGACAAGGAGTTCGTCTCTGGCGTCACCCTCGGCGGGGCGGACGCCATGATCGTCACCTCGACGATCGAGCTTGGGCACAGCCTGGGCATGCGCGTCGTGGCCGAAGGCGTGGAGAACCAGCATGTGCTCAACTACCTGCGCAACGCCAACTGCGACATCGTGCAGGGCTATCACCTCTGCAGGCCGGCCCCGGCCGACGAGTTCACCAAGTGCCTGGACGACAACCCCGACCTGTCATACCCGGACAAGGCACCGGAGGACGTCACGCCCTGAGAACGTTGCAGACTGAGGGCGTGACCGTGCACGAGCGCTTCGACGATCCCCGAGTGGCCGTTGTCACCGGAGCAGGCTCCGGAGTGGGCAAGGCCATTGCGACCGCGCTGCTGGCAGACGGCTTCCGGGTCGCGCTGCTGGGCCGGCGCAGGCAGCCGCTGGAGGAGGTCAGTGACAGCGCTGCCTCTCGCGCGCTGGTGGTTCCGACCGACGTGACGGATGCCGACGAGGTGACCGCCGCCTTCGACGCGGTCGTAGCGGCGTGGGGGCGGGTCGACGTGCTGGTTAACAACGCCGGCGTCTTCGGTCCTTCTGGTGATCCCGACGAGATCCCTCTCGACGACTGGCGTCGAACGGTGGACACCAATCTCACCGGCACGTTCCTGTGTGCCCGCGCGGCGTTCGGCCTGATGAGGCGACAGCAACCGCCTGGTGGACGGATCATCAACAACGGGTCGATCTCCGCGCAGGTGCCTCGACCGAAGAGCATCGCCTACACCGCGACGAAGCACGCGGTCACCGGTCTGACCCGGTCGCTTGCCCTCGACGGCCGGCCGTACGACATCGCCTGCAGCCAGATCGACATCGGCAACGCGCTCACCGAGATGACCGCAGGTATCGCGGAGTCGGCGCTGCAGGCCGACGGGTCGACCAGGCCCGAGCCGACTTTCGACCCGCTCCATGCCGCCGAGGCGGTGCTACAGATCGCCAGGCTTCCGCTCGGCGTGAGCGTGCCCTTCCTCACCATCGCGGCGACGGGAATGCCCTACCTCGGCCGCGGGTGAGCGGCGCCTGCCGGTGCCTCGGGCCAGGACGCCGGTCTCAGCCTGGTCAAGCTTCATCGCCGTAGCGGGCGAAGCTCTCCGAGCCCCACCAGTGGCTGTAGGTGGGTGCCTGCGGCCATCCCTCCGGGACGTCCTGCCACTCCTCCTGCCGACCGTAGGGGAGCAGGTCGAGCAGCGGGAACGTGTGGCTCAGCTGCTCGGTGCCGCGGCCGTCCGTGTGCCAGGTCCGGTAGACGGTGTCGCCGTCGCGCAGGAACACGTTGACCGCGAACCCGCCCCCGGGCGGCGCTCCCATGTCGCTGCCGAAGGCGCTGCCGGCCGTGGAGTACCAGTCCATGGCGTTGCCGACCCGCCTCTTGTAGGCCAGCGCCTCCTCGATCGCCCCCTGGGTGACGATGACGAAGCGGGCGTCGTACTCGTCGAGGAACTCCAGCTTCCAGAACTGCGAGGTGAAGCCCGTGCAGCCCGGGCACTGCCACGTCTCTCCGGGGCTCCACATGTGGTGGTAGACGATCAGCTGCGCCTTCCCGTCGAACACGTCGACGAGTCGGATGGGCCCGGCCGGACCCTGCAGGGTGTAGTCGGGCAGCTGCACCATCGGCAGCCGTCGTCGCTGCGCGGCGATGGCGTCGAGCTCCTTGGTGGCAGCCTTCTCCCGGGCGCGCAGCTCGTCGAGCTGGCGGCGCCAGGTGGGCTCGTCGACAACCGGAGGCACGGCCTTGGTGGTCACGTGGCATCTCTCCTCACTGAGGCTGGTTGCGTGCCGGTACAGCACCTCGTAACCATGCAGACACGGCACGGGCGCGAAACTCATCGGCGTCCTTTCTCCGCGGCGATCGCCGAAAGCCTCACCGGTGGCGGAGCCGCGCTCGGGCGTCAGTCCGACGAGGCGGCGGCGAGCACCTCGTCGACGACCGCATCGACATCGGCGTCGGTGGTGCGGTGGTTGGTGAGGCACGCGCGCAGCACGAAGCTCCCGTCCACAGTGGCGTTGGACAGGTACACCCGCCCTCGCCGGTTTACCCGGTCGAGAATCTCCGCGTTGGTCTTGTCGAGGGAGGCCGGGTCGCCGTCGGTGCAGCGGAAGCAGACGGCCGACAGCGGGACCTCGGCGAGGCGTTCGAGGCGCGGCTCCGCGTCGACCAGGTCGGCCAGCCGGCGGGCCTGCCTGATGTTGCCGGCGATGGACTCTCGGAATGCTGCGATGCCGTGGTAGCGCAGGGAGAGCCACAGCTTGAGGGCGCGTACCCGCCGGGAGAGCTCGATCGTCTCCTCGAAGAACACCTGTCCCTCGACCGGGTCCGCGCTCAGCGATGCGGCGTAGTCGTCGGTGAGCGAGAAGGTGCGGCGCGCCGCAACTGCGTCGCGGTAGAGCAGCACACTGCAGTCCAGCGGCTGGTAGAGCCACTTGTGCGCGTCGAGCGACAGCGAGTCGACGTCACCGAGCCCTCGGAAGAGGTCGGGCTCGGCCATGGCCGCCGCTGCGCCGTACGCCCCGTCCACGTGCACCCACAGGTCCTCGTCCCGGGCGACCTCGACGATTTCCGCGATCGGGTCGACCGAGCCGGTGACGATCGTTCCGGCGCTGGCGACCACCGCGATCGGCGTACGTCCGGCGGCACGGTCTGACGAGACCGCGTCGCGCAACGCGGCCGGATCCAGGCGGTGGCCGGCATCGGCGGGCAGCAGACGCAGACCGTCACGGCCCAGCCCGAGCAGGGCGACAGCCTTGCCCATGGACATGTGCACCTCGCGGGAGGCATAGACGACGCCGCCGGTCACACCGGTCTCGTTGGCGGGTGCTTTCGCCTCACGGGCCATCGCCAGGCCCATCAGGTTGGCCAGCGACCCGCCGCTGGTCAGCGTGCCCGAGAAGCCGTGACAGCCCAGCGCCTCTGCCAGCCACCCGACCACGGTGCGTTCGATGACCGCTGTCGCGGGGCCGGACCGCCAGGCGGTCGCGTTCTGGTTGATGACGGAGGCGAAGAAGTCACCGAGTGCGGCCACCGGCTCCCCGGATCCCATCACGTAGCCGAAGAAGCGACCGTTGCCGACGCGGCTGTGCTGTGCCACCTCGCCCAGCGCGTCCAGCGCAGCCGGTCCCATGCCGTGCTCGGGGACCGGGCCGCCGAAAAGCGCGAGGCTTTCCGACCCGGTGGTGGGGGGTCGGATCGGTGTCGAGTCGAGGCCGCGCAGGTATCGGCCCGCCTCCTCGCCCACCCGAGCCAGGAGCGCCGCGAAGTCGTCGGGGGAGAGGTCGAGCGGTTGCGATGACATGACCGGAGTCTGCCCTGGTGGCGCCCTGCAAGGCGACACACCTTGGCCGCGTTCGTCGTGACCATCGAGGCTGCGCCGCAGGCGGGCGCCGTGACCTGGCGCACGTCGGCTCGTTGGCCCTGGTACGGCGATGCGAGGAGGTGCCAGATGTTGCGGCGATCTGCGAGTGGTGGACGAGCCTCATCGAGGCTGCGTCATTGCCGGCTGGCCGCGGTGGCAGCCGGGGTGGGCCTGGTCGTGGGCGCGGCCTCGGCCGGTGCCGCGGCACAGGCCCCGGCGACGGCGCCGGTCCAACCCGGGTTCGGCACGCCCGTGTATGTCGACGACGAGCTCTCCGGCGGTGAGCCGGGCGTCATCTCGAGCAGCAAGACAGGCACGCTCGTCTACTCCGCACACGAGGGCACGTCGCTGATCTACCGCGACGGGGTGGCAGCGTCACCTGAGGGGGACAAGGACTTCGCGTCGAACTACCGCAACCAGGTCAACATCTGGACCTCCGACGACGGCGGGGTCAACTGGCATCGCACCAACTGGCAGGACACCGGCTTCTCAACCGACCCCACCAAGAACACCGGGTTCTCCGACCCGGACCTGACCCAGGACGCCGGCGGGATCATCTACGACACCGGGATCGACCTGGCCAACGACTCGCTGTTCTCCTCCTTCGACGGGGGCCACACCTGGGACACCGGGACGCCCAACTGCCACAACGGTGACCGTCCGTGGCTTGCCGGTGGGAGCACCGGAGAGGTGTTCCTGGCGACGAACACGACGGAGGACGGGCACGAGGTCTTCCACAGCACCGACGCCGGACAGAGCTGCAGCCAGGAGGGCATCGCGGACGAGGGCACTGTCCCGGACGGTCGCTCCTACAGCGGTGACGGGAAGCTGTACTACGACAGCGGTGACGTGATCGAGCCGATCCTGATCAGCCAGTCCAGCTCCAACCCCGTCGAGGAGGGCGGCCAGGGCCAGGTGGGTCTGGGCGTCAGCGTTCTCAACAACGCCGCACAGGCGTACCAGCCGGGCAGCAACGCCGCGTTCGTGCCGCATGTCGCGGTTCCGCAGACCACCATGAAGGCGCACTGGCCGTCGATCACGGTGGATCGCGCCGGCACCATCTATCTGGTCTGGGACACCGACGACCGTGCTCCGAATACTGCTGGCGGGTGCGATGGCGCCGAGACGCCACAGGCGAACTCGGTGAAGATGACCTACTCCACCGACCGCGGGCAGACCTGGTCCAAACCAAGCACTGTTGCGCACCCTGGCACGACCGTGCTGTGGCCGTGGGTGACCTCGGGGAACGCCGGCAACGTGTCGGTCGCGTGGTACCAGTACGACCGTGTGGTCGACCCCGACTGCGCCACCGCAGGCAACGTGTCGGTGCACGCGGCGAACATCTTCGGAGCAACCTCGGCCACGCCGCAGGTCAGCGAGGTCAACGCGTCCGGGCGCACGGTGCACCAGGGCGGCATCTGCCAGGGAGGAACCACCTGTGTCGCAACCGGCCAGGACCGGCGACTCGGCGACTACTTCGAGAACAGCACCGACGCGCGCGGCTGCGTCATCATCGCCGCCAGCGACACGATGCTGACCGACCCAGCCACCGGAGGTCCGCTGCCCACGTCGCGGCCGCTCTACATCGAGCAGAACTCCGGTCGCAGCCTCACCGGGCAGGACTGTTCCAGCGGCTGAGGCTGCGCCGGCGCGACACGGGAAGGGATGTAACCGCCTGTTCCCTGGCCTGCCCACCCCCTGCAGCGGGTGGGAAGCCCATGAACGAGGCGGGAAGTGCCGCGCCTCCTGCCAGTCAGGCGTTGTGTGCCTGCTGATACGCGGCGAGCACGTTGGCCGAAACGCGCCCGCGGTCGGCGATCTCGTACCCGCTGGCGCGTGCCCAGGCGCGCACGTCCGAGGTGGCCACGCGTGCGCGCCCATTCTTCGCCGCGCGTGCACGACGAGCCCGCGGCTGTCGCTTCTGGGAGTTCCGGGACCGGCTGCGTGACCGTGGGGCCGCGGTAGTAGCGGAGTCGCCGTTGCCGGCAACGGAAGGCGCGTCGGCCGGCGGGTTGCCCGTCGCCTCGATGGTCACGTTGTAGACAGCGCCGACCACTCGGAGGGTGTGTTCCAGGGAATCGGTCGAGTCGATGGTCAGCTTCAAAGGGATGACGCCTTTCCAAGTGTTTGTGGCGGGAAACGCCGATGGGGACAAAGCGCGCAGCAGGTTACCCGTCATCAGCCAAGAGCGCATATTCGCGATGCCGGACCGCCGGCCATTGCTGTGACCAGGCGCCGCAGCGGCGCGGGCACCTCGGACGGCGCCAGCTCCTCCGCGAGCGCGCCCGCGAGGAGGGTCTTGCGACCAGATGCGACGCCGGCGAACCTGTGCAGCTGGTCGTGCAGGGGTCGCCCCCGCCACGCCGGCTGACGCCGGAAGGTAGCGAGTCGCCCTTCGAGACCGAGACTGCACAGGACACCCATCACCCGTTCGGCACCCAGCGCGCGGATGAGCTCGTCCTCGAGGTCGGCATCGCAGACGGAGAAAGCGCGCTCTGCCGGCTCCGCGTCGTTGCCGAGACCGTCGGTCCTGACCCGGAGTGCACGTGCGAAGAACTGAGCCTCGCCGGCGTCGCACATCCCGATGACGCGGACGGGCACCGACCCGGCCCGAAACGCCTCCAGGTGCCGGCGGATGTTCGTGACCCCGCCCATGTCGACGAGCCGGTACCGATGGGCACCTTCCGTCACGCCGTACGCCGCTGCTACGGCTCGAACCGCTGCCACATCACTGGGCCCCTCGAGAAGGACGACCGTGGCGACATGGTCAGAGCAGCCGGTCGCCATGAACGAACCTTCGCACGACTACTCGGGTGCCGTCATCCGCAATTCGACGACGTCGTGGCAGGGAGTCGGTGCGGTCAGAACGCCGAGGCCGACCCGACGACTTCCTGGTCTGCCGGCTCCTCGAGTACCGAGCTGCCCGGGCCCTCACCGGCGAGCTCGTTGAAGCCGTCGCGGATGGAGGTGTTCTCGATGTCTTCGGGCCTCGCCTCGAGCCAGTCCACCATCCCGTAGTACTCCAGCAGGGAAACGGGCACCGCATCCGCCGGTTCCGAGGAGTTCCGCGGAACACCCGCGTCATGCGGTCGCGTGGTGGTGGTGCTCGTGCTGTGGCAACGGGGTGACGCTGCCCATCGCACCTATCCCGACGGCGGCTCCGATCACGCTGACGGCGACGACCGCGGTGAGGGCGAGCCGGACGGAGTGCTGGTCGGCGGCTGGCCGAGCTCGCCGCCGGCGACGTAGGACCGAGACCGCGACGGCAAGGGTCGCAGCTTCGACAAGTGCGGCAGTGGTGCCGGTCAGGCCCAGCCGCTGGCCGACGCCGGCATGGGGACCGAAAGGGAGGCCGGCGGTGTGGGCGTACAACCACACGAGCAGCGGCCCGGCCGACACCACTGCGGCGACCAGGTAGGGCGCGGAGCGCAAGCGCAGCTGGAACAGAAGGGCCGCGTCCACCCCGGCGATCGTGAGCAGCAATAGAGCGATACCCGCGACCGGCCACTGTGCGAGCAGCCCGTGGATGACAGAGGCATGGATCCCGGCCGCACCCAGCAGTGTGACTACCAGGAACACGTCGGCGTGGTCGAGGCGGGCGAGCCGTCCCACGTGCCCTTCCGCGAGTGGTTTCGAGGAGGCGAGCTCGAGGCGCCCGCCGCGGAAGCCGATGACGAATCCGAGCAGGAGGAGGTTGGAGGCCAGCATCACGATGCTGCCCAGTCCGAGCGCGTGGAACTGCAGCAACAACCCGGAGTGCTGCTGTTCGGCGACGCACTGGGCGTGGCAGTCCGGCATGTGTACGGCCATGTTGAGCACCTGAATGGTCTGCAGCCGGTAGTCGTAGACCGCGCTGACGGCCTGTACGACGGTTGCGGCCAGTGTCGCCCCGACCGCGACCAACAGCAGAGTCACCGCGACTGCCCGGGCCCGCAAGGGACCAGGGCCGAACCGGCGCAGCGCGAGGGTGAGCGCAGCCAGGACGGCGAACACGTACAGCGGAAGCAGCAGCGTGGACTCTTCCAGCCAGGTCGCGAACGGTGCCTGGGTGCGTTCGATCGCCCCGACGGCTCCGCGGATGACGATCAGCCAGAAGCCGCTGCCGTAGGCCGCCACCACCGCCAGCGGAAGCACCGTGGACCAGGGGACACGGGGGCGTGGGCTGGTCTCGGGGTGGCCGGCGGCGGTGGCGGTAGCCAGGGTGGTCATGGCGTCACGGTCCAGCCGAACATCATGGCGTGGTCCTCGTGCATCAGGTTGTGGCAGTGCGCGACGTAGGGTCCGACGAAGTTCCGGAATCGGCGGAACACGAGCACCGACTCTGACGGGTCGAGGGCAACCAGGTCCTCGCGGGACCTGTCGTCAGGATGTGAGGGCTCGGCGTGGTTGATCTCGAGAACGCCGTTGCGCATCAGCGTGCGGTGCTCCTCCATGTGCAGGTGGAACGGGTGCACCCAGCCGCCGCCGCCGTTGCGAATCTCCCACACGCCACCGCTGCCGCGCTTCTCCACCGCCTTTGGTGTTCGCCCGCGGGGGTTCTTCAGGCTGTGCAGGTCGTGTGCGGGGTCGAACTGCTCCCCGTTGATCAGCCACTCGATCTCCCCGCCGGCGCTGCCGCGCTCGACCTCGAAGATCTTGCGGTTCTCCACCAGGCTGTTCAGGTCGGAGGGCAGCGGCGGCAGCGCACGCATCAGACCCTTGGGAATCTCGCTGTTGTCCGGTGCCCTGTCCTCGATGATGATCTTCAGCACCGGGATCTTGTACGCAGGGTCGGGCGAGAACCGCGTCGAGTTGCTCCACATCCGGCCGTCCGGCATCTTCATGACGTTGGTCAGGTAGATGACGTCACCCTTGGTCGTCGGTGAACCGTCCATGTACTGGGTGAAGTCCACGATGAACTCGCGCCGCTTGGCCGGCCACAGCTCGAAGTTGTCCCGGGAGATCACGTGCGGCAGCAGCCCGCCGTCAGTCGCGATCTCGTGGAACTGCATGCACTGCTGCCCGTCCTGGATCCGGTACTGGCCCTGCAGCTCGTCGCCGCTGTATCCCAGCGATGCCGCCGACTTCGGACCTTGCGTGGAGGTCATCAGCTTGAACTCGTAGATCCGGGAGACCGAGCAGTCCAGGAACCGGAGGCGGTACTTGCGTCGTTTCACCCGCAGGACTGGGTACGCCGTTCCGTTGACGGTGAAGATGTCACCCACGAAGCCGTGGTTGGGGAAGTGCATGAAGAAGGTCTTCCCCCACCACTCCGGGTGCTTGCGTGGGTTGTGCGCCGCCGGGAACTCAGCGTCGTGTGCGTCGTTGTGCAGCGTGACGCCGTCGTCGAGCCGGCAGTCGTAGAACGCCAACGGGATGTCGTACTTGACGTCGAAGGTGCCGTCGGCATGGTCGGTGCGGACCCCGGGAAGATGCAGGCCGCGACGCTCGTCGCCCATGTCCATCCCGTTCTTCGGGTCGTAGATCGGATAGAGCCCGACCATGCCCTTGTAGACGTTCGAGCCGGTGAATCCCATGGTGTGGTCGTGGAACCAGAAGAAGCTCTGCTTCTCCCGGTCGTCGTTCCCTGCCGGGAAGTTCAGGTACAGGTTGTCCACCCACATCTTCGGGAAATAGCCGGTGCTTCTCGGCCCAGCGAGCTCCGAGTAGTGGGGGTTGCCGTCGCTTTCGGGCGCCGTGTGCGAGTTGTGCAGGTGGGTGAGGAACTGCCAGGTCGGAGAGCCGAAGTCCTGCCGGTCCAGCCCCAGCGGGTTCTCGTCCAGCCGGTTGCGGAACCGCACCAGCGCCGGCTTGCCGTACTCGGCATTGATCATCGGGCCGGGGAAGGTGCCGTTGAACCCGTAGATCGTGCTCAGCGGCAGCCTCCGGACCGTACCGGCCGGGAACCTCTTGCGGCTGGCGTCGAAGGAGATCGTCGGGTTGCCTTGGGCGTCGATGGGCATCACCTTCGACGTCGTCCACGCATGCGTGCGCACCAGCAGGTCGATCTCGTACATGATGGGGTCCGGAAGGCCGATCTGGGTCGGCCACAGCTGATGGGTGGCGTTGCGCAACGAGTTCTGCCGGCCCCGCCCCGGACCCGGTGGATCCTTCAGCCGAGCGACCTCAGCCGCCGCCGTCGGCCGCAGCGCCGTCGGGACCAACAGCTCGTCGCGGAACGGCTCCAGGATCAGCGGGCTGGTCGGGAACACCTCGGTGAACAGTTGGTCACCGAACGCGGTCGACACCGCGGCGAACGCGCCGTCGGCGGACAGCCAGCCCTTGTCGGACAGGTACGGGACACCGAAGCCACGCAGCCCGGTCAGCCCGCCGGCGACAAGGCCGGCCGTTCCGACGCGCAGCAGCGCGCGCCGGGTCACCGTCAGACCGCGCAGCGCGGTCGACATCTGCGAACCCGGCCCCGCATCCGGTGCGGCAGTGTCCCCAGTCGCAGATGCATCCCTTTGAATCCCCACACGATCGACGTTCACGGTCTCCCCCCGGTACGTCTCCGAATACTGACTATCCCCATGCGTCGGAGACTGCGCGTCAGGCGACAGCCGTCGTCGCGCACCCTCAGGGGCACCGCGCGCTCTCGCAACCTCCCACCCGAGTCGAAACCCCCACGGTTTCGCTCAGCCCGAGACCTTCTCAGCGTGCATCGCGCCACATGTGGATTCGATGAGAGCGGTGACTATTCGCGATATGGCCCGTTCAGACCGTCCGTTGACAGGCGATGCCC
>CBFGZI010000060.1:0-20730 GCA_965653225.1 uncultured Propionibacteriales bacterium
GAGCGCTCGGGCGCGCCTACCATCAGTCTGTGAAGAGCCGACGCGATTCGGCGACACGCTTTGTCATCGCCATCGTGGCGGTCGGCCTGGTCGCCTTCTTGGTGGTCGTGATATCGGGGGTGGCGGTCATCCGCCAGCTGTCCGAGTCACAGGCCATCGACTCGGCGCGCGCCACGACGCTGGCCGACGCCCGCCGGGTCCAGCGGCACCTCACCAACGGGATGGCCGACCCGAACAACGTGTTCGAAACGCCCCACTGGGCAAGGCTCGTGACGCCGCTGAAGCGGCAGGACCCCGCGATCGCGCGCGTGAAGATCTGGACCCAGCACGGCAAGGTCGTCTACTCCGACAACACTGCCGTCATGCTCGCGCCGGCGATTCCGCTCGGCGAGGAGGAGCAACGCGCGCTGCGCACCGGTCGGGTGATCGCGGAGTTCTCCGACCTCAACGACCCCGAGAACGTCCATGAGCAGGGGCTGAAGGGCCCGATCACCGAGGTCTACACCCGGATCAAGACCCCAGACGGCACCCCGCTGCTGTTCGAGACCTACCAGCACAGCCAGGTCATCGTGGACGCCGGCCGCGACATCGCCGCCACGTTCACCCCGGTGCTGATCCTCACGCTGTTCATCTTCGCGCTGCTCGAGGGCACCATGTCGGCCGCGCTGATCCGCCGGTTCCGCCGCGGCCAGCGCGAGCGCGAGGCGCTGATGGAGGCCGCCGTCGAGGCGTCGTTCCGCGAGCGTCGCCGGATCGCCGGCGACCTGCACGACGGACCCGTGCAGGAGCTGGCGGGGCTTTCCTTCGGGCTGTCCGCGCAGGCTCAGGCGACGGATGACCCGAAGACCCGCGAGGCCCTGGAGCAGGCCGCGGCCAGCGTCCGCGGCAACCTTCGTACGCTGCGGTCGGCGATCGTCGGCGTCTACCCGCCCAACCTCGAGCAGATGGGCCTCCAGGCGGCCCTGTCGGACCTGCTGGCCCGGCTGCCCAGCCACGAGATCGCCGCACACCTGACCTACGAGCTCGAGCACGACGTGGAGCACAAGACCAGCGAGCTGCTCTACCGCACCAGCCAGGAGGCCATCCGCAACGTGGAGAAGCACGCCGATGCCTCCAACGTGTGGGTGACGGTCGCACGGCACAACGGACGGGTCTCCCTGGCCGTGCAGGACGACGGACGCGGCGGCGCGTCGGTCAACGACCAGGTCGGCGACTCGGGGCGCTTCGGGCTCGCCGTGCTCGCCGACATCATCAAGGACGCCGGTGGGCAGATGCGTCTGACCTCCAACGGCACCGGTACAACCGTGCAGGTGGAGGTTCCCGCATGAGCGACCCAAAGATCACCCTGGCCCTCGCCGACGACCACCGCGTCGTGCGGGTCGGCCTCGAGGCGCTGATCGGCACGTTCGACGACATCGAGCTCGTGGGCGCGGCCGAGGGCGGCGCCGAGGCCATCGCGCTGTGCCAGGAGAAGACCCCGGACGTCATGCTGCTCGACCTGTCCATGCCCGAGGTCGACGGCGTCACGGTGGCGCGCACGCTGCGTGAGCGGGAGGTGCCCACCCGGGTCGTGATCTTCACGTCGTTCTCCGACCGTGACGGGATCGTGCGTGCCCTCGACGCCGGCGCCATCGGCTACCTGCTCAAGGACGCCGAGGCCAGCGAGATCCACGCCGCCATCCAGGCTGCGGCCAGGGGCGAGGCGCCGCTGACCCCGAAGGCGGCGATGGAGCTGCTCCGGCAGCGCCAGCCGGTCGGTGTCGCCGCGCCCGGGCCCGACCACACCGGCCGTCCCCAGGTCGACCTCACCGACCGCGAGCGGCAGGTGCTCGGGCTACTGGCCAGCGGCCTGGCGAACAAGCAGATCGCCCGCCGGCTCGGCATCAGCGAGAAGACCGTCAAGGGCCACCTCACCAACCTGTTCCAGCGCATCGGGGTCTCCGACCGCACCCAGGCAGCGCTCTGGGCGGAGCGGACCGGTGCCCTGAAGACCTCCTCGGTGCAGGGCGCGGCCCACGGGTCGGTCCAAGGGTCCCGCGACTGATGTCGGATTGTGGCCCGTCCCGTCCGCCCGCACTCTGATGGTATGAACGCTCGCACCCCCCGCCGCATCCGCCGGTTCCTCGCCGGCGGCGTCGTGGTCATGGCCCTGCTCGCTCTGCTGCCCATGTCGGCAGCCCAGGCGAGCCACAGCTCGTTCAAGCCTCGACGGATCGTGGACCACACCGGCACATGCCGGTTGGGCACCGCGCACTGGAGCCTCAAGGCCAAGAAGCTCTCCGGCGGGCGGCTCTACATGGAGTTCGAGGTCGACTCGATCCCCCGCGGGGCCAGGTGGCAGCTGTTCGTCTCCCACAACGGCAAGCGCATCGCGGCGGTAACCCTGACCGCGCGGACCCACCGGGGCGTCCAGGTCACCCGGGTCGGCAGCAACCACGTCGGCCGGGACCGAGTCCGGGCGTCCGCGGTGAACACGGTGTCGAACAACACCTGCTTCGGCAGCCTCCGCTACTGACCCAGCCCGGTCCGTCCTGGTTCCGGCAGCGCTGGTCCCGGGACTGAGGTCCCGTTGTCCGCGGGTCCCGACCGGTCCAACCTTGATTCCAGGAAGATGCAGCACCCAACGTCCAGGAGGAACGCGCTGCTCCCAGAACTCCGGTGACGCGACAAAAAATGCTCCCCCACGGCGGTCGCGTCACCGCGAGCCCCGGGCAACCTCATCGGGGCCTAACGGCCGGTCGCTTCGCAGAAAAACCATCGCTGCCCCCCAGCCTGCGAAGCGGCCGGCCCGTTTTTTATGGGTTTTGACCGAGAGGCGGCCTGCTCACTGAAAGTCGGTGGTCGGGGAGGTCTCGACGACGGCGTGCGGCTGGTGGCCCTGCTGCCCCTTCTGCTGCCGTGCGAGGTCCCTGCGGTTCTGCCGGAGCACCTCGACCACGTCCCCGATCGGGAGCGGCTGGTGCATCAGGAAACCCTGAGCCAGGTTCGCGCCCACGTGGTCGCGGATGTGCTCCACCTGTGACACTCGCTCCAGGCCCTCGACGACCACGTCGAGCCCGAGCGCCTCGCCCATCACCATGATCGAGCGAAGCAGCCCGCAGGAGCGCTCGTCGCTGTCGATGCCGGCCGAGAACGACCGGTCGATCTTGAGGATCTGCACCGGCATGTTCTGCAGGTAGCCGATCGAGGAGAACCCGACACCGAAGTCGTCGATCGCGAAGGGGATGCCCAGGGCGCACAGCCGCACCATGGCGTCCAGCGCGACCGGGTCGTTGTTGACGAAGTCGCGCTCGGTGATCTCCAGGACCAGCCGGGCGCCGGCCATGCGCGGCAGGGTCTGCGCCACCTTGGCGACGAACGCGGGTGACCGTAGCTGCTGGGCGGAGATGTTCACCCCGATGCTCAGGACGCCGTCAGCGGCGTCCAGCAGCTGGGGCGCGTCCTGCGCGGCGAGGTCGAGCACGAGCTCGCCGAGGGCGACCACGAGTCCGCTCTCCTCGGCGATGCCGATGAAGACGTCTGTCGGCACGGTGACGCCGCCGTTGGTCCAGCGCGCCAGCGCCTCGACGCCGGCGATGCGCCCGCTGTCCAGCTCGACCACCGGCTGGTACTCCAGTCGCAGGTCGCCGGCGGCCACGGCGGCGCGCAGCGACTCCACCAGCTCCAGCCGCTGTACCCGGTTGCGGCCCAGGGAGGACTGGTAGGTGACGAACTGGTCCTTGCCCAGCGCCTTGGCCTCGTACATCGCCATGTCGGCGTTGCGCAGCAGGTGCTCCGCGGACCGGCCGGTGTCGCCGGGGGCGATACCGATGCTGGTGCTCAACGGCAGCCGGTGCCCGGCCACGAGCGCGCCGGGCCGAAGGGCCTCCAGGATCCGCTCGCAGGCGGTGTCGGCGTGCCCGGGCTCCACGTCCTCGAGCAGGATCGCGAACTCGTCTCCGCCGAGCCGGGCGACGGTGTCGGACTCACGCACGCAGCCGTTGAGCCGCAGGGCCACGTCGACGAGGACCGCGTCGCCGGCGGCGTGGCCGAAGCGGTCGTTGACCCGCTTGAAGCCGTCGAGGTCGCAGAACAGCAGGGCGAGCGGGCGTCCGGTGCGCCGCGAGACGGTCAGGGCGTGCTCGACCCGGTCGAGCAGCAGCCCACGGTTGGGCAGGCCGGTCAGCAGGTCGTGACGGGCCAGGTGCGTCATCTCCTCGTTCAGCCGCAGCCGGGCGAACGCGTCGGAGGACACCGCGGCCATGGCCTCCAGCGCCTGACGGTCGGCGGAGCTGGTGGACCGGGCCCGGTGCTGCACGGGCGCGACGATCCAGCGGTCGCGGTGACCGTCGTGCAGCTGCGCGCCGATCTCCTGCGGGCCGGGAGGCGTGGACCGGATCTCGACCTGCTCCAGCCGCAGCAGCCGGCGGGCGTCGTCGAGAAGCGTCTGCACGACCCGGCGGGTGTCGGGCAGGGTCTGGGTGCGCACGGCGGCGTCGAACAGGACGCCGAGGCGGCGCGCGTTCTCCCGTCCCCGGGTGACGGCGCGGGTGGCGATCAGCAGCGTGCCCAGGGGGACCGCAAGCAGCAGGGCGGTCCACCACGGTGCGGAGCGCACGACGACGGCCGCGAGGTAGCCCATCGAGTCGAACGGCACGAAGCACACGACCGCCAGGGCCGTGCCGGGCTGGACGAGCTGGCGCCGGACGGGCGACTGCTCCTCCAGGCCTACGGAGACCCCGGTCATCAGGAAGTCGGTGGCGAAGTAGCAGGCCGCGCCGACCGCGACGGCCAGGAGCTCTCGCGGGGTGGCGATGGCGTCGCCGCGCAGCACCGTGAAGACGCCGGTGGCGACGGCGCCGGCGATGATGCTGACTCCGATGTTGAACCGCTTGGACTCGGGCCGCTTGTTGTTGGTCAGCTGCGAGACGATCTGGCCCAGCGACCACAGCACCAGCGCCTGCGAGGGCGGCACCGTGAGGATGAGGAACATCAGCACGCTGGAGTCGAAGCCGACCTCGATGCCCCCGTCGCCGCGGTCGAGCAGCAGGGGGAAGTGCTGGATCAGGACGATCAGCGGGACGGCGACGAGGTAGGGCCACGGCGGCAGGTCACCGCCCACCACCATCGCGGCCGCGGCCACCCCGGCGACCGCGAGCCCGACGAGCAGCACCATTCCGTCGTACAGACGACTGGCGAAGGGGACCGACGCGGCGGCCTGTTGTCCCATTCGACGGCTCCGAGTTCCGATGGCGTCTGTAGTAACCCCCAGTATCCGTCACGTTACGCAGCGGTGGGAGCAAATTCGCCGACTTGCCCCGACCCGTGAGGGTTCTGTCCGGCGAGGCTCGGCGTCACGCTTCGCTCAGCTGCGCCTGGGCGGCCTCGCGGGCCTCCTGCGGGTCGTCGCAGGTCAGCGCGGCGTCGGCGGCCGAACGGCAGGCCTTCATGTCGACGCTCGCCAGCTGCGAGCCTACCCGCGAGGCGGCCGAGGCCGCCGCCGACAGCGACGTCACCCCGAGCCCGACCAGCACGCACGCCAGCAGCGGGTCGGCCGCCGCCTCGCCGCACACCCCGACCGGCTTGCCGGCGGCCGTCCCGGCGGTGCCCACCCGCTCGACCAGCGCGAGCAGCGCGGGCTGCCACGGGTCGGTGAGCGCCGACAGCTGCGAGGACATCCGGTCCGCGGCCAGCGTGTACTGGCTCAGGTCGTTGGTGCCGATCGAGACGAAGTCGAGGTGGCGCATCAACCGCTCGGCGTGCAGGGCCGCCGACGGCACCTCGATCATGGCGCCGGCGGTGAGGCCGCGGTGCCAGGCGCGCTCGGCGAACCAGCGGGCCTCGGCCACGGTGGCAACCATCGGCGCCATCACCCAGACCTCCGCGTCGCTGCGCTGCGCCGCGAGCGCGATCGCGTCGAGCTGGCGGTCGACCAGTCCGGGGTTGGCTATGCCGACGCGCAGCCCACGTACGCCGAGGGCCGGGTTGGGCTCGTCGGGTGTGCTGGCGAACTCCAGCGGCTTGTCGGAGCCGGCGTCGAGCGTGCGCACGACCACCTTGCGGTCGCCGAAGGCGGCGAGCACCTCGCCGTACAGCTCGGCCTGCTCCTCGACGGAGGGCTCGGTGGCGCGGCCCAGGAAGCAGAGCTCGGTGCGGAACAGGCCGACGCCCTCGACCGGCGCGTCGGCCGCCTTCCGGGCGCCGGCGGGGTCCTGCACGTTGGCCAGGATCGCCACCTCGTGGCCGTCGCGGGTGCGGCCGGGCCCGGTCCAGGCGGCGCTGCGGGCCTGCTCGGCGCGGGCGGCTTCGACCCGGGCGGCGGCGTCGGTCTTGTCCGGCGCGAGCTCGACCCGGCCGGTGGTGCCGTCGACCAGCACCTTGCTACCGGCGGGGATGTCGTCGAGCCCGGCCACCGCGACCACGCAGGGGATCGCGAGCTGGCGGGCGATGATCGCGGTGTGGCTGGTCGGGCCGCCGAGCGTGGTGGCGATGGCGAGGATGCGGCTCGGGTCGAGCCCGGCGGTGTCGGCCGGCGCGAGGTCGTCGGAGAGCAGCACCGACGGCTCCTCCGGCGTGGGTACGCCAGGCTCGGGCTGGCCGGTGAGCTCGGCGACGACACGCGAACGGATGTCACGCAGGTCGGTGACCCGCTCGGCCATCAGTCCGCCGGCGCTCTGGAACATGGCCTCGAGCTGGTCGATGGCGCGCACGGTCGCGACCTCGGCGGTCGCGCCCGTGTCGGTGTGCTGCTGCACCAGCGCCTTCAGCCCGCGGTCGCGGGCCAGGGTGGCGGTCGCCGCGAGCACCTCGGCCGCGGCTCCCGACGCCTGGGCGGTGCGGTTCTCCAGGCGTACCGCGACCTCCTCGACCGCGGCGCCGAACCGCTCGAGCTGCTCGGGGCGCCCGGACTCGGGGACCTCGTCGGCGGCCGCCGGGTCGGGCAGGCGCGGCGCGCCGCTGGGCCGTACGACGGGCCCGTAGCCGACGCCGGGCACGACCGCGGTGCCCTGCAGTGGGTGGTCAGGAGCGGCGGCGGCGCGACCGGAGCCGTCGGTGGAGGTCGTCATGCGCCGACTTTATGGACGTGACCCTTGACACGTCAAGGCATCCGGGCGTAAAACAACATGTAGCAAAATCAAAAACCAATCAATCCAACATCCGTCCGGCCCACCAGCCCGAACGAAGCGTCAGGAGAAAGCCAACCATGTACGCGGAGGAGCGCCACCAGGCCATCGCCGGCCTGATGCGTGAGCGCGGCCGCATCTCGGTCTCCGAGCTCGCCGAGCGCTTCGGGGTCACCGGCGAGACCGCGCGCCGCGACCTCGCCACGCTCGAGCGCGCCGGGCTGCTGCGCCGGGTGCACGGCGGCGCGGTGGCCACCACGGCGCTGTCGATGATCGAGCCCGGCGTGGCCGAGCGCGACAGCACCCGCGCGGAGGAGAAGGGCAACATCGCCAAGGCCGCGGTCGCGCTGCTGCCGCAGGCCGGCGGCGCCGTGCTGCTCGACGCCGGCACCACCACTTCGCGGCTGGCGTCGCTGATGCCGGCCGACCGCGAGCTGTTCGTCGTCACCAACTCCCTCGGGATCGCCGCGCGTCTCGGCGGCCAGGCCGGTGTCGAGCTGCGGCTGCTCGGCGGCCGCGTGCGCGGCGTGACCCAGGCCTGCGTCGGCGACGAGACGGTGCGAGCGCTCGAGGACCTGCGCCTCGACGTCGCCATCCTGGGCACCAACGGCGTCAGCGCCCGGCACGGCTTCACCACCCCCGACCCCGACGAGGCCGCGGTCAAGCGGGCGATGGCGCGGTCGGCGCGCCAGGTCGTCGTGCTGGCCGACTCCAGCAAGCTCGGCCAGGAGCAGCTGGTCCGGTTCGCCTCGACCGACGACGTCGACACCCTGGTGACCGACACCGACGCGGGCGGCGACGAGATCGACGCCCTGCGCCGACGCGGCGTGGACGTGGTGGTCGCATGATCGTCACGCTCACCGCCAACCCCAGCCTCGACCGCACGCTCGGGCTGGACCGCCCGCTGGTGCCCGGAGGGGTGCACCGTGCGGTCGGCTACACCGACGAGCCCGGAGGCAAGGGCGTCAACGTCTCCCGTGCGGTCAACGCCGCCGGCCGTCCGACGGTCGCCGTGCTGCCCGCCCGCGCCGAGGACCCCATGCTCCACCGGATGAGGCTCCTGGGCCTGCGCCACCACGCCGTGCCCGTCGACGACCTGGTGCGCGTCAACCTCACTGTCACCGACCCCGTCGGCACCACCACCAAGCTCAACCTGCCGGGCAGCCCGCTCACCTCGCAGGCGCGCGCCGCGCTGACCGAGGTGCTGCTGAAGGAGGCCGCCGACGCCCGCTGGGCCGTGCTCAGCGGCTCCATGCCGCCGGGGGTCAGCGCGCAGTGGTACGCCGAGCTCACCGAGGCCCTGCACGAGACCGGGTGCCGCGTGGCCGTCGACACCTCCGGCGAGCCGCTGCAGGCGGTCGTGTCCAACCCGACCGGCAGCCGGCCGGACCTGCTCAAGCCCAACGCCGACGAGCTCGCCGAGGTGCTGGGACTTGACCACGACGAGGTCTCCGACCCGCAGCACGCGGCGGAGCACGCCCGCAAGCTGGTCGGCGACGGGTGCGCCGCCGTGCTGGTGACCCTGGGTGCCGACGGGGCCGTCCTGGTCACAGCCGAGGGCACCTGGCAGGCCACTCCCCCGCCCATCGCCCCCAAGAGCACCGTCGGCGCCGGCGACTGCGCACTGGCCGGCTACCTGCTCGCCGACGTCGACGGAGCCGCCCCGCCGGACCGTCTCCGCCACGCCGTCGCCTACGGCAGCGCCGCCGCGGGCCTGCCGGGTTCGGCCGTGCCCGAGCCCGCCGACGTACAACCCGAAGCCGTCGCCATCACCGCCCTCAACCCCCTTGTCCAGGAGAGGTAGCCAAAGCCATGTCCGCACTGCTCACCGCACCCCTGGTCGCCCTCGACGCCGACCTCGGCGGCACCAAGGACGACGTCATCGCCCGGCTCGCCGACATGGTCGCGCGCTCCGGACGGGCCACCGACGCCGACGGCCTCGTCCGCGACGTCCAGGCCCGCGAGGCCCAGTCGGCCACCGGCCTTCCGGGCGGAATCGCGATCCCGCACTGCCGCTCCGAGTCGGTCACCACGCCGTCGCTCGCGTTCGCCCGGCTGGAGCCGAAGGTCGACTTCGGCGCCCCGGACGGCCCGGCCGACCTGGTGTTCATGATCGCCGCGCCGGCCGGCGGCGGGGCCGACCACCTGACCCTGCTCACCGCGCTGGCACGTGCGCTGGTGCGCCCGGAGTTCACCGCGGCGCTGCGCTCGGCCACAACCGACGACGAGGTCGTCGCGCTGGTCGAGGAGGTCGTCGGGCCGCAGCCGGCGCCGCCGGCAGAGACTCCCGCCGAGACTCCTGCCGACGCTCCTGCGGAGGCGCCCGCGGCCCCGTCCGCCCAGACCCCGTCCGCGAGCGGCGGCAAGCCCAAGCAGACGCTGGTGGCCGTCACCGCCTGCCCGACCGGAATCGCACACACCTACATGGCCGCCGACTCCCTCGTCGCTGCGGGCGAGCGGGCCGGAGTCGACGTGGTCGTGGAGACGCAGGGCTCGTCGAACGCCAACCCGCTCGACGCCGAGACCATCGCGCGCGCCGACGCGGTCATCTTCGCCACCGACGTGGGCGTACGTGAGCGCGAGCGGTTCGCCGGCCTGCCGCTGGTGGCGTCCGGTGTGAAGCGCGCGATCAACGACCCCGACGGAATGGTGGCCGAGGCGGTGGCCGCCGCCGGCGACCCCAACGCCCCGCGCGTACAGGCCGACGCCGGACGCGGCGCCGCCGAGGCCAAGTCCGGCGACGTGTCCGGTGCGGTCAAGCTGCGGCAGTGGCTGCTGACCGGCGTGAGCTACATGATCCCGTTCGTCGCCGCGGGCGGCCTCCTGATCGCGCTCGGCTTCCTGTTCGCCGGCTACCAGATCGCCGACAACGGCCAGGACATCGCGCTGAACAACTCGCTGTGGAACCTGCCCGACGGCGGGCTGATGACCTACCTCGGCGCGGTGCTGTTCACGCTGGGCTCCCTGGCCTTCGGGTTCCTGGTCCCCGCACTGGCCGGCTACATCGCCTTCGCGATCGCCGACCGGCCCGGCATCGCACCGGGCTTCACCGTCGGCATCCTCGCCTTCAACATCGGTGCCGGGTTCATCGGCGGCCTGGTCGGCGGTCTGATCGCCGGGTTCGCCGCACTGTGGATCAGCCGGACTCCCGTACCCGACTGGGCGCGCGGCCTGATGCCGGTGGTCGTGATCCCGCTGTTCGCCACGATGTTCGCCGGTGGGCTGATGCTGATGGTGCTGGGCCGGCCGCTGGCCGCGATGACCGACGGCCTGGAGTCCTGGCTGAACGGTATGACCGGCACCTCCGCGATCCTGCTCGGCGTGATCCTCGGCGCGATGATGGCCTTCGACCTCGGCGGCCCGGTGAACAAGGCGGCGTACGCGTTCGCCACCGCCGGGCTGGCCGCGACCGCGACCGGCGGAGTGACGGACAAGGCCCCGCTGGTGATCATGGCCGCGGTGATGGCAGCCGGCATGACACCGCCGCTGGCGATGGCGCTGGCCACGACCGTGCGACCGAGGCTGTTCAGCCCGGCCGAGCGCGAGAACGGCAAGGCGGCCTGGCTGCTCGGGCTGTCGTTCATCTCCGAGGGCGCGATCCCGTTCGCCGCAGCCGACCCGCTGCGGGTGATCCCGTCGATGATGGTCGGCTCGGCCGCGACCGGCGCGATCATCATGGGCGCCGGCGTGACGCTGCGAGCCCCGCACGGCGGTATCTTCGTGTTCTTCGCGATGCAGCACGTGCTGTGGTTCCTGATCGCCCTGGTGGTGGGCACGGCCGTGAGCGCGACCTGCGTCGTACTGCTCAAGGAGCTGCGCGCCCGTCGCAACGCGGCCCGGTCGTCCGCGCCCGCGTCCACGTCCGCCCCGTCCCCGTCGTACCAGCGGGCCTGAGGCCGGCCGGTCACCACGCCGTTGCAGGCCACCCACATCCGTACACAGCAAGGAGAACCCGAGATGCCAAGCAAGACCGTGACCGTCGGCTCGTCGATCGGGCTGCACGCCCGCCCGGCCGCGCTGATCGCCGAGGCCGCGAACTCCTTCGGCTCGGCGGTCACCCTCGCCACCCAGGGAGGCGCGCCGGTGGACGCCGGCTCCGCGCTGCTGATCATGACGCTGGGCGCGAAGTTCGGCGACCAGGTCGAGGTGTCCAGCGACGACCAGGCCGCGGTGGACAAGGTGGCCGACCTGGTCGAGCAGGACCTCGACGCCTGACCCTGGGCGCTGGCCCGGGCGTCGCGTGTCATGCCGCCCGCTTGGCATGTGTCCAGGCGTGACACACGACCCAGACGCTGGGGTCGACGCAGCGTGGGCCAACTGGTCGCGTGTCAGCGCATCTGCGTGCAGTGTGTCCAGGCGTGACACACGACCCAGACGCTGGGGTCGACGCAGCGTGGGCCAACTGGTCGCGTGTCAGCGCATCTGCGTGCAGTGTGTCGAGGAGTGACACACGACTGAGAGGGCCGGTCAGGCGTCGGGTGTCTCCGAGGCCGGTGCAGGCGTGGCGGGCTCGTCGACCACGAGCGTCTCGGGCATCCGTATCGCCATCACCACACCGGCCAGCAGCACGCACGCGGTGACCGACCAGGCCCAGGGGTACGCCAGGCTCGACACCAGCTGGCCGGCGAGGGGCGGGCCGATGATCGCGCCGAGGTCGCTGGACATCTGGAACGCAGCAACCACCCGGCCGCCGCGGCCGCGCATCACGTCGCCGACCACCGCGGCCGGCCCGGTGCCCAGGAACGCGCTGCCGACGCCGAACATCAGCATCGCCATCAGGAACAGCGGCAGCGCGCTGGTGAACGCCAGCAAGACCATCGAGGCAGCGGCGACCAGCCCGCCGCCGATCAACGCGGGCCGCCGACCGACCCGGTCGACGTACCTGCCCGCCGGCAGCAGCAGCGAGGCCTGGGCCACCGCGGAGCAGGCGAAACCCACCCCCACCCAGAACACGCTCTCGTGCAGGCTCTCGGTGACGAACAGCGGGATCAGGCTCACACGTACGCCGAACAGACCCCAGCCGGTGCTGAAGTTGGACACCAGAGCGGCCCGGTAGGCGGGGTTGCGCAGCGCCTCCGCCAACCGCAGCGGCGCCTCCGGGCCCGGCTCATCGGCGTCGGCGATGGGTTCGGCGGCGTCAGCCTCGGCCGGAGCAGCCGACGGGTCGGCGCGCGGACGAAGCCGCGCCTGCGCCAGGAACACCGCGGCTATTGCGCCAGCCACCAGCAGTGTCGCCGAGTAGACGAAGAACGGAAGCCGCAGCGAGATCTCGGTCAGCAGGCCGCCGAGCGCCGGACCGACCAGGCCACCGATGAGGAACCCGCCCTGGAAGAGTCCGCTGGCACGGCCGCGACTGGTGCCTCCGACGACCCGGAACAGCAGCGCGAACGCCGACACCGTGAACATCGCGCTGCCGATGCCGCCGACGCCGCGGAGCACCAGCAGCTGCGCGTAGCTCTGCGCCAGCCCGGCCAGGCCCGTGGACACCGCGACGATGAGGATGCCCGTGGTGAGGATCACCCGCTCGCCGAACCGCTCCACCATGAACCCGCCGGCCAGCGCGGAGATGAACCGCATGAACGCGAAGGCGGAGATCACCAGCCCGGCAAGGGTCTCGCCCACGCCGAACTGGCGCGCGAACACGGGGATCGCGGGCGCGACGATGCCGTAGCCGACCGCGACCGCGAACGCGACCGCGGCGAGCACCGCCACCTCGCGCGGCAGGAGCCGGAACGGGTTGGAGAGTCCTCTCATCCCCCGTAGCCGGTCCTCATCGCGACCACCCGTCGCACCGGCACCGCGATCTCCAGGCCGTCGTCCTGCGCGGCGGCGCGCTCGGCCAGCCAGGTGGCGGCGAGGTCACGGCGCTTGTCGGAGGTGCCGGGAAGATAGAGCGCTCGGGTGAGCAGCCGGGCGTCGGCCTCGGTGCGTACGCGGAAGCCGAACCGCTCGCGGGCGTCCTCGAGGACGCGGAAGCCGGCCTGCTCCATCGCCGAGGTCAGCCCGGTCATCTCACCGCCACCGGGGAACTGCGGTGTGGTGCGCAGCCGAGCGGTCAGCGGCGCCAGGAAGCGCATGTCCTGCGGGCGCAGCGGCACCGCGGACGCCACGGTCGCGGCGAGCACCCCGCCGGGACGCAGGACCCGGGCGATCTCGTCGAGCACCCGGGTGATGCGCCCGACCACCATCAGGCCGGCCGAGCTGACCACCGCGTCGAAGCTGGCGTCGGCGAACGGCAGCGTCGCGGCGTCGGCGCGTACGAGGGGGTTGTGCCGGCCGCGCTTGCGGGCCTCGTCGAGCTCGGCGGCGGACATGTCGAGGCCGACGACCCACGGGGCCGGCTTGCGGTCGGAGTCGATCCGGCGGTCGGCCGGCCACGTGGTCTTCGACTGTCGCGACTGCTCGGCCAGGGTGTCGGCCATCGGGCCGCTGCCGCTGGCCAGGTCGAGGACCCGTGCGCCGGACACGGCGCGCGCAAGCCACAGGTACGGCGTGAGGTCGCCGGACCGCGCGCGGCCGAGTATGTCCTCGCTGATGCCTGGGTTGCGCGCGTGGAACCCGGCGAGATAGGTCGCCCAGTCGGTCACGTCTACCCGTGGTTCACAGTCGCTGTACGAAGACGTGCGCGGCGGCCTCGAGGTCGATCTCGACCACCTCGCCACCGCCGGCCATCAGCACCCCTTCCGGGCCTCGAGCGACCTTGACCACCTTGTCGGGGCGGGCGTCGACCCGACGAAGCGCGCCCATGATGTGCTCGTCGGTCTGCAGGTCCTCGCCGATGCGGCGCACGGTCACGCCGATCCGGTCGCCCTCCTCCTCGGGGATGATCTTGTCGAGCGGCTCGAGCCCGTGCAGGAAGTCCTCGATGGGGTAGTCCTCGCCGAGCTCCTCCAGGCCCGGGATCGGGTTCCCGTACGGCGACAGCGTCGGGTGGTCGAGCAGAGCGAGCAGCCGGCGCTCGACCTCCTCCGACATCACGTGCTCCCAGCGGCACGCCTCGGCGTGCACCAGCTCCCAGTCCAGCCCGATCACGTCGGTCAGCAGCCGCTCGGCCAGCCGGTGCTTGCGCATGACGCGGGTGGCGAGGACGCGGCCCTGGTCGGTGAGCTCGAGATGCCGGTCGCCCTCGACGGTCAGCAGGCCGTCGCGCTCCATCCTGGACACGGTCTGGCTCACGGTGGGCCCCGACTGGTGCAGCCGCTCGGCGATGCGCGCGCGCAACGGCACGATGCCCTCTTCCTCGAGCTCGAACACCGTGCGCAGGTACATCTCCGTGGTGTCGATGAGTTCGCTCACGACGCTCATTCTGGCACGCGGTCGGCAACCCGACCGCCGCCGCAGACGCCGTGCGGGGCCCCGCCGGGACAGTCGCGTGTCATCGCGTACGCGCGGGATGTGTCGTTGCCTGACACACGACTCGGGAGCCTGGCGCGGGGCGGTCCCCCCGTCCCGTCGCGTGTCACCTGCTCCGCGGACGGATGTGTTCACACCTGACACACGAGCCGGGCGCCCCGCCGACGCGGCTCAACCATCCCGTCGCGTGTCACTTGGCCGGCGGCGGATGTGTCAACACCTGACACACGAGCCGGCCGCCCCGCCGACGCGGCTCAACCATCTCGTCGCGTGTCACTTGGCCCGCGGCGGACGTGTCATCACCAGACACACGAACCGGGCGCCCCGCCGACGCGGCTCAACCATCCCGTCGCGTGTCGCTTGACCGGCGGCGGATATCTCCGGGAATGACACACGACTACGCAGCGGGGACGCGGGTCATGCGGATGGCCTGAATCTCGGCGATCACCGCGTCGATGTCGCCGAGGATCTCGTCGGTGGTGAAGCGGAGCACCAACCAGCCGTCGCGCCCCAGCAGGCGGTCCCGGCGCTTGTCGCGGCGCTGCTGAGCACGCGAACCGTGGTATGCCCAGCCGTCTGCCTCGACCGCCAGCTTGAGCGCCACGTCGGCGAAGTCGACGCGACCGAGCGCCCGCCCGAGCCGGTCGCGCACGACGTACTGCGGCTCGAACCCATGCACGTCGCGGCGCCGGAACCCTGTGCCAACCAGCTCCTCGAGCTCCGACTCGAACTCCGGGCGGAACTCGCCCAGCGTGGCGCGCAGGACGGTGTGCCCTTTGCGGCGGGTCAGCCGGTTGGTCTCCTTCTCGATGTGGCCGAGAGTGCAGATGCGCCGGAACAGGACGTCGGCGATCGCGTCTCTGAGCACCTTGGCACCGAAGCACATGGCTAGGTCGACGACCGTCCGGGCCGGCGGGGTCACAGGCAGGTCGCCGCGCAACCACGACACCGGCATGTGCCGAGTGCGCACCGGACGGACGTTGTCGGGCAGCACCCAGCGCGATCGGGCCTCGATGCTCATCCAGGCGCGCTGGTCCTCGTCGGGCACCGGGATGACCCATCCTCGAGCCGCCGAGACATGGCTGAGCACAGCGCGACCGCCGTAGGAGTGCATCGCGCTGCGTTCCCAGGCCAGCGCGCTCAGCGGCGTGGTCGCGCTGGCGAACACGCCGTGAGTGAGCTCGCGCCACAGCCCGCGGCTGACTCGGCCGCGCACCGCGTGCGGCGTGAAGCCGGCGACCAGCGCCTGGTCGAGGGTGAAGATCCCATCAGGGCAGCTGTCGCCGAGACGCTGGTCGGGTGTCGTCGTCATGGCGTCAGCCCACCGTGCGGCGACGTCGTTCTCATCGCCTCTTCGGCGCGATGTGGACAACGTCGCCGCCCCGGCGCCTGTGGACGACTCCCGGCCCCTCATCGCGTGTGATGGCGTGCGCGCGGAATGTGGCGGGCGATGACACGCGACTGAGCCGGCGTCGGCGACTCCGGGGCTCCGGCGAGTCGCGTGTCACCTCGCCCGCACGGCGTGTATCCAGACATGACACACGACTCAGGCGGGCGCCGCCTCGCCGATGCGACCGGGCGCCCATCTCGTCGCGTGTCATCGCGAACGCATCACATGTGTCCTGAGATGACACACGACTCGGCGGCCTCGACGACGCCAGGACACCGGCGCAGTCGCGTGTCACCTGGCCAGCGCGCGCATGTCTCCAGACATGACACACGACTGAGCGGCCTCGGCGGGCCTCGGCGAGCATCGACGCCAACGCTGTCGCGTGTCACCTGGCCCGCACGGCATGTATCCAGAGATGACACGCGACTGAGCGGGCCGCGCTGTAACCCGGTCGGAGCACCCGCCGACGAGGAACGGGTTGAGCGGCGCGGCTAGTGTTTCGGTTCGATGGACGCCACAGCACCCTCTGGCCAGATCCGTATCGCCCGGCGCTTCGCCGGCCCGCGCGACTCCGCGAACGGCGGCTACGCGGCCGGTGTCCTCGCCGGGGCGTTCCTGGGCGGCCGTCCCGCCAGCACCGTGAGCTCCGACGGCGCGGGCGCGGTCGAGGTCACGCTGCGCAAGCCCCCGCCGCTCGAGACCGCGATGCTGCTGCGGAACGGCTCCGACCAGGCCAAGCCCAACGGCACTGACCAGCACACCCTGACGCTCACGCTGGACGAACAGGTCGTGGCACACGCCCGCGCGGGCGCGCTGGCCGCCGACCCGGTCGACGCGGTGTCGCTGGCAGAGGCGCGCGAGGCCGAGACGGCCTACGCCGGGCTCACCGACCACCCGTTCGTCACCTGCTTCGCCTGCGGCACCGAGCGCAAGCCCGGTGACGGCCTGCGGCTCTCACCCGGCCGCATCGGCGACGGCCGCACCGCCTGCACCTGGACGCCCCACCCGTCGCTGGCCGCCGACGACGAGCCGACCGCCGTACGCCCGGAGTTCGTGTGGGCCGCGCTGGACTGCCCCGGCGGCTGGACCACCGACGTCGTGGGCCGGCCGATGGTGCTGGGCCGCATCACCGGCGAGGTCTACGCGCCGGCCGAGGTCGGCGAGCGGCACGTGGTGATGGGCCGGCTTCTCCGCGAGGACGGGCGCAAGACCTTCACCGCCACCACGCTGTACGACTCCGACGGCCGCGTCGTCGCCCGCGCCGAGCACGTGTGGATCGCCGTGGACCCGGGCATGTTCGCCTGACCCCGTTTGACAACCTGGGTAGACGCTGACGACAGTCAGCGTGCCCGCAGCTCTGCCCCGCCACCCTGCCCCCGCGCACCGTCTCCCGCACCCATCCCGATCCTCACCGGAAGGACCCCCGTGCCCGAGGTCACCTCCCGCTCCCTCGCCACCGCGTCCGGCTCGACGCGCCCGCGCATGTGGTGGCAGGACGCCGTCTTCTACCAGATCTACGTCCGCAGCTTCGCCGACTCCAACGGCGACGGCATCGGGGACATGGGCGGCATCACCTCCCGCCTTCCCTACCTGGCCCGGCTCGGTGTCGACGCCATCTGGATCACGCCGTTCTACCCGTCCCCGCAGGCCGACCACGGCTACGACGTCGCCGACTACCGCGACGTCGACCCGCTGTTCGGCACCCTGGCCGACTTCGACGAGATGCTGAAGACCGCCCACGAGCACGGCATCCACGTCGTCGTCGACCTCGTTCCCAACCACTCCTCCGACGAGCACGAGTGGTTCCAGCAGGCCCTCGCGGCCGGGCCGGACAGCAGGGAGCGGGCGCGCTACATCTTCCGCGACGGACGCGGCGAGAACGGCGAGCTGCCCCCGAACAACTGGATGTCGACGTTCGGCGGCAGCGCCTGGACGCGCACCGACGACGGCCAGTGGTACCTCCACCTGTTCGACCACCGTCAGCCCGACTTCGACTGGGACAACCCCGAGGTCGGTGACGAGTTCGAGAGCGTGCTGCGCTTCTGGCTCGACCGCGGCGTCGACGGGTTCCGCATCGACGTGGCACACGGGATGGTCAAGGCCAAGGGTCTGCCCGACGTCGACTCGCAGAACAACACAGGAGGTCTCGAGGCCGCGCTGGCCGAGCGCGACCGGCCGTACTGGGACCAGCCGGCGGTGCACGAGATCTACCGGCGCTGGCGCCGTGTCCTCGACGAGTACGAGGGCGACCGCATGGCCGTCGCGGAGGCCTGGGTGTCGAGTGCGGAGTCGATGGCTCGCTACGTACGCCCCGACGAGCTGCAGCAGGTCTTCAACTTCCACTGGCTGGAGGCACGCTGGTCCGCCGCCGCGTTCCGCGCGGTGATCGAGGCGACCTTCGCCGCCGTCGACCCCGTCGACGCCACCCCGACCTGGGTGCTGAGCAACCACGACGTCGTGCGGCACGTGTCCCGGTACGGCGACGGCGAACAGGGGCTCGCCCGCGCCCGCGCCGCGACGCTGACCATGCTCGCGCTGCCCGGGTCGGCGTACCTCTACGCCGGCGAGGAGCTCGGCCTGCCGCAGGCGGACGTTCCCGACGAGCACCGCCAGGACCCGACCTGGCACCGCGGCGGCGGCATCGGCCGCGACGGCTGCCGGGTGCCGATCCCGTGGGCGACCGACGGGCAGTCGTACGGCTTCAGCCCGCCCGGCAGCGAGCCGGCCTGGCTGCCCCAGCCACCGGAGTGGGCGGCGCTGAGCGTGGAGGCCCAGGAGGGCGAGACCGACTCGACGCTGAGCTTCTACCGGCGCGTGCTGGAGATCCGGCGCGGCCTGGTCGGCGAGCTGGGCACCACCGTGGAGTTCCTCGACTCCGAGCCGGAGGTGCTCGCGTTCCGCCGCGACCCCGACCTGGTCTGCGTGGTCAACTGCGGCCCGACCGCAGCGGACGTCTCGGGGTACGGCGAGCTCGTCGTGACCTCCGGCGACAGCACGGAGGTCGCGGGCGGGTCACTGCGGCCCGACACCGCCGCCTGGTTCCGAGGCTGACAGCCCCATCGTGGGCACGTCGGGACCGCCGCGGCGCGGCAGCGTCACGATGAAGCGGCTCCCCTCACCGGGCGCCGACTCGAGCTCGGTGTGCCCGCCGTGCGCGGCCACCAGCCGGCGCACGATCGCCAGGCCGAGACCGCTGCCCTCGTGCGGGCCGTGCTCGGCGACCTGGGTGAACTCCTCGAAGATGCGCGGCTGGTCATCGAGCGGGATCCCGATGCCGTCGTCGATCACGCTGACGCGGGCCTTGTCCTCGTCCATCTCGGCGGTCACCCGCACCGTGCCGCCTGCCGGGGTGAACCGGATCGCGTTGGACAGCAGGTTGTAGAGCACCTGGTGCATGCGGCGGGCGTCGACCGGCAGGGTCCCCGGCGGCACCTCCGACCGCACCGTCAACCGCTTGCGGGTGGCCAGCGGGCGCAGCTCCTCGAGGGTGCGCTCGGTCAGGTCGGCCAGGTCCACGTCCTCGATGTGCAGGTCGAGGTGCCCGGCGTCCATCTGCGCCACGTCGAGGACCTCCTCCACCAGCGCGAGCAGGTGCAGACCGGCACTGTGGATGCGGTCGGGCCCGGTCTGGGCGAGCATCGGGTCGCCGCCCTCCGTGCTGCGCCGCAGCAGGGCGCTGTAGCCGATGATCGCGGTCAGCGGTGTGCGGAACTCGTGGCTGACCCGGGCCAGCAGGTCGGTCTTGGCCTTGCTCGCCACGTGCAGCGCGTCGACTGTCTCGCCGAGCTCGTTGGCCAGCCGACGATGCTCGTACGCCGACTCGGCCCGGCCGGCGAGCAGAGCCGCCTGCGCCCCGAGGTCACGGATGACGTCGAGGTCGTCGCCGCTGAACAGGCTGCGGTGCGCCGCGAGCAGCATCGCGACGTGTGCGGACATCCCCTCGTACGGCGGCGGCAGCGGGATGAGCGTCGCGTAGTGCGCCCCGACCAGGTCGGCCAGACGACTCTCGATGGGGCACTCGGTGTTGACGCTGCGCTGATGGCTGAGCCGGTTCAGCATCTCGAAGTCGACCCGCTCCCTGACCTGCTCCCCGGCCAGGTCGACCCCGGCCGAGGTGAGCGTCGTGGTCTCACCGTTGCTGGTGCGGGTCAGGACGACGACCGCGTCGGAGTCCGTCAGCTCGCGCGCCGCGATCGCGAACCGCCGCCACACCAGCTCGGCCGTCGGCTGGGACGGACCGCTGAGCAGGGCGCGTCCGTAGCGGTGGGCGGCGGCCATGGTCGAGGTCGAGAGGACCCGCCGGGGCGGCATGAACGCGGCGACGTACCCGACGGCTGAGATGAGTGCGATCACCTGGGGCACCACGTCGATGCGGGCCGCTGACGCCAGCAGCGCGGCCGCGAACAAAGCGGTGGCGACCGCCGCGACGCGCAGGCGCAGCCGGGCAGCACCGGCCCGGTCGCCCGCCTCGACCCAGAAGTAGTAGGCCGCGACCAGCTCGGTGGCCACGAAGCTGCCCCCCGCGAACCAGCGGACCCATGACGCCAGGTGGTCTCCTGGACCGAGACGGTCGAGCATGACGACGACCGTCGTGGTGCTCGCGACGTACAGAACCGCGGCGGTGGGCAGCAGCCACCGCGGAAGGGTGCGGAACCTCGACACCAGCCGCAGCGTCAGCAGCGGCACAACGAGAATCAGCACGCTGGAGACCGCCCGGACGATAAGGGGCGAGTCCTTCCCGAAAACTGCGCTCACCACGGGGGCGGTGATGAAGATGCCGGTCACGGCACCGAAGACGAGGGACACTTCGCCGGCCAGCGGGTCGCGTTCGCGCACGCGCGAAACCAGCGCGTGCGCAAAAAGCAGCACGAACAGCAGCGCTAC
>CBFGZI010000061.1:0-20474 GCA_965653225.1 uncultured Propionibacteriales bacterium
CGCGCTCCTCCCGCAGCCACCGCATGTACGCGGTCAGGTTCGCGTGCTCGACGGTTGCGTCGTCGGGCGTCCACAGCGGCTCCGGCATCTGCCCCTCCCCCTGCGCTGCGGCGTTCATCCAGACTCCAATCTCGCTGTCGGCTCCAGCATGTGGCCGCGGCCTTCGCGGATCATCTCACGGCCCCGTTCTGCGCTAGGCCAGGCGTCGTCCCATGCCGGCGGCCACGGCGCGGTCGTGCACAAGAGCCGCACACGTCACGTCCTGCACGGCCAGGCCGTGGGACTCGAACAACGTCACCTCGTTGTCGGCTCGACGTCCGGGCGCACGACCGGTAAGCACGTCGCCGAGAGCCACGACCTCGTCTTGTTCCCAGTCGTTGGCGATCAGGTCTCCGCACTCCTTCAGGGCCGTGTCGTGGTCGTCGACCGCGATCACCGACGCACGCCCGAGCAAGGTGCGGTCCAGCTCCCTCTTCGTGGCCAGGTTGGACCCGACCGCGTTGACGTGGCTTCCCGTCGAGACCCAGTCCCCCCTCACCACGGGGTCGCCCGAGCCGGTCGCGGTCACGAGAAGGTCGGCACCGCGGGCGGCCTCCTCCGGCTCGGCGGCGTCGACGTCAACGCCCACCAGCCCTCGCATCCGCTCGATGAAGTCGTCGCGGCGCTCCGGGCTGCGACCCACCACCCGCACGGTCCGCAGGCTCGGGACGGTAGCGGCGAGCGCCAGCACCTGTGTCTCCGCCTGGAACCCCGTGCCGTACACGGCCAGGATCTGCGCGTGCGGGCTCGCAAGCGTCCGGGTGGCGACGGCCGTGGCCGCTCCGGTCCGCAGCTGCCCGAGCCGGTCGGCCCTGATCACCGACAGGAGCTCGCCGGTGTCGACGGAGTACAGCAGCAGCGTGAGGACAGCACCCTGGTAGACGTCCCGACGGACAACCGAGTAGGACTTGACGCCGAGAACACCGGCGCTGGGCACGACCGACCACATCACGTTGAGTGCCAGGTCCGGCGTCTCGGTCCGGTGTCGCACCTCGTTCACCGCCGAGGCCTCCGAGAGCATGCGGAAGGCGCTGTCGACGCACTCGACCGCGTCTTCCATCGGCAGCAGCGCGGCCACGTCGTCGTCATCGAGGTACAGCGTCATCGGGCCTCCCCACCTGTTCGCATGCCACGCACAACCGGCCGGTGCTCACACCGGAAACAGCTCGGACGCCGACAGCCCGGCGGACAGGCCGAACAGCAGACGCAGCCTCGCCTTCAGGGGCGCGAGAGAACCCGCCGGCACCAGTCCACGCGACAGCAGATGCGTCTCGGACCCCTCACCTGCGTACGTGCGCTGGAGCACTCGGCCGGCACCGCCGCACCGGCTGGCCAGCACCACCGGTCTGTCGGTCTCGACCAGCCGGATGAGGGCGTCCGCGAGCGGATGCGGCACGTGACCACCGCCGGTCCCCGCGACGACGAGGCCGTCGACACCGTCGGCGATGGCGTCGACGACGAACCCGTCCGACCCGGCAGCCGTCCAGAGAAGCTCGACCCGCACGTCCGGTGGTGCGACGACGGGCAGCCGGTCGGACCCGGGTGGTGGACCCAGCAACCGTTCGACCTCGCCCTCGGCGAGGACCCCGACCGGACCCGTTGACGGGGACTCGAAGGCGCGGACGCGGGTGCTGTGCTGCTTGGTGGCCCAGCGGGCGACATGGATCTCGTCATGGATGACGACGACAGGACCGTAGGCCGCAAGGTCGGGGCAGGACGCGGCGGTGACGGCTGCGTCGAGGTTCGCGAGGCCGTCGGGACCGTTCGCGTGCGGTGGGCGCATCGCGCCGGTGAGCACGACCGGGACGCGGGTGTCGACCAGGAGTGCGAGCGCGTACGCAGTCTCCTCCAGGGTGTCCGTGCCGTGCGTGACCACCACACCGTCGGCACCGGCACGGATCTCCGCACCCACCTCGGCTGCGAGGTCCCACATGTCGGCGGCGGTCACCGCGTGGCTCGGCACCTTCTTCACGTCCCTGGGGATGAGCGTGGCCCCGCTCAGCTCGCCCAGTGACGCGGCGAGGTCCTCCGCTCCGTGCACGGGTACGGCCCCGGACGCGCACGGACGAGTGGAGATCGTGCCGCCGGTGGCCAGCAGGCTGATCTGCGCCGTCATCGGCCCGGCTCCATGGTCGGCGCGATGGCCGGCTCGGTGACGGCCTGCGTGAACAGGGTCGCGCAGTCGTCGACCTCGCGCAGCGACGTCAGTAGCCGCCACCACGTAGATGCCTCGGGACCACCGACGAGCCGCTCGAACTTGGCGCGGATCTCGCTGGGTGTCAGCGGGAGGCTGTGGTGTCCGCGCGGGTTGGTCACCGTGCGGGAGAAGGTTCCCTCCGATGTCTCCACCGTGACTCGCGCGGGTGACGCGTCGGGCCACTGTGACTGCAGGTCGTCGGCCACCTCGACGCGCACCCGCCGCGCGAGGTCCGCAACGTCGGGCCGGAACTCGAAGGCCTCGGGGTCGCTGCGGCGAAGGGCGACCGCGGTCGCGACGGCGTAAGGCAGCGAGAACCGACCGGAGAGGTCGTTGGGCCGGGGCTGCCGGTCCAGCTTCATGTTGTTCTGGACCGTCTGAACCGCGACTCCATGCACCTGTCTTCCGGCGGGAAGGGGCAGCTCGAGGATGGCGTCGATGGCTGCATGGGACAGCGCGCAAGCGCTGTGCTGCTTGAAGTAGTTGCGGGTGATCCCGAGGTCGTCGTAGTCCAGCGGCGCGCACAGCGCCGTCGGGTCGACGACCTCGCCGGCGACCTCGCCGAACGCGACTGGCAGGGCCTCCCGCGACCCCGTCATCCCGGCCCGGACGAGCCGGCAGCTGCGCACGCCTGTCTGTGCCGCCAGGCCGGTGAACGTGTTGCGCGTGGTGGCGCCCTCGAAGCATGCGTCCCACACCGACAGCACCGGCGTCGTCGCCGCGACCATGGCGGCTTCGACGACGTCGACCTCGTCGAGCATGGCGGCTGCCACCGCCGCACCGATGCCGCCGAGGTGGCCATGGGGGTGTACGGGGTAACGGAGCCGGATGGCTCGGAAGAGCCTGCTGGCGACCTCATAGCCGGCGAGTACGGCTCGCAGCAGCTCGGCGCCTGCACGCCGGCGCCTTTCGGCCACGGCGACAGCGGCCGGAAGGACGTGCATGGCGGGATGACCGGTTGGGCGCATGCCCTCGTCGAGCTCCAGGTAGGTGCCCGCCGTGGCGTTCCAGAAGGCGGCGTTCGCCGTGGAGGTACGCGCCATGGGCGTGGTGAGAACGCTCGACCGCCACGTGGCCGGTTCTCGCCGATCCGCGGCACTGCCGTGCTCCGACGCGATCCCCTCCTCGATGTCGAGGTCGAGGGCGGCCCTCACCTCCGGAGACCGGGCTCCCGCGCGGATCACGCCGACCGTGTCGGCGATGACGAGCTCCGTGTGCCGGAGCACTGCCTCCGGCACACGACCGAGCTCCAGGTCGGCCGCACTCCGGACGGTCCGGCCGAGGTCGTGCGCGATCATGCGGAGACGGCCGCCCGCTCCAGGTGCCTGGCGGGCACGAACCGCCCTCGGCGTTCGCCGACCACCTTGCCGTCGCGCATGGCGACCTCGCCGCGAAGAACCGCGGCCACCGGCTGACCGCTCAGCGTGTATCCGTTCCAGGCACTGATGGGCTGCTTGGCCACGAGCTCCTCGTTGCGTACGACGCGGACCGCCGCCGGGTCCACGAGGGTCAGGTCGGCGTCGCTGCCCACCCGGATGACACCCTTGCGGGGATAGAGGCCGTACAGCTTGGCGGTCGAGGTCGACATCACCTCGGCGAACCGCTCGACCGTAGTCAGTCCGCGCGAGAGCGCGTCGAGCATGACCGGGCCGAACGTCTCCGCGCCGACGCCCCCGGCCGGCTGGGTGGCGAACCCGCGGCCCTTCTCCTCGACCGTGTGCGGTGCGTGGTCGGAGCCGATCGAGACGATGGTGCCCTCGTTCACCGCCTCCCAGAGAGCCTGCTGGTCGAGGGAGGTACGCACCGGAGGGTAGACCTTCATCATCGGCCCGATCCGCTCGTAGTCGGCGTCGGTGAGCGTCAGGTACTGCGGGCAGGTCTCGGCCGTGACGGGAATTCCACGCCGGCGGGCGCTGCGGACTGTGTCCACGCCCATCGCGGACGCCATGTGCACGACGTGGAAGGGGCAGCCGGTCGTACGGGAGAACTCCGCCGCGATGGCGATGGAGGTCGACTCGGCCGTGTCCGGCCGGGCGGCGAGAAGGTCCTCGTAGGTCTCGATCGGGTGGCCGAGCGCCTGCTCGCTGGCGGCGAGCACGTCACGGTCCTCGCAGTGCGCGGCCAGCAGACCACCGGCGCTCGCGATCTCCTTGAAGATCCGCAGGACCATGCCGTTGTCGGGTGGTGGCAGCAGGTTCTCCGGAGGCTCGTCGGCCACGTTGTAGACGAGCTGACGCGTGTCGCGCCGCAGCGCATAGCCCCAGAAGATCTTTATCGCTGCTGCGCCTGCGTCGATCATGGGCCCGAGCTGGTCGAGGTTGGACTCGCCGATCGAGATGCCCCACAGGCCGAAGTCGACCCATGCCGACTGCTCGTGCTGCTCACGACGCTGCTGGAACACCTCCGCCGAGTCCACCGGCGGGATCGCGTTGGGCATCTCGAGGATGGTGGTGACGCCGCCGGCAAGGGCACCCATCGTGGAGTGGTGGAAGTCCTCCTTCTCCGTGAGACCGGGGTCGCGCGAATGTACGTGCGGGTCGATGAAACCCGGGAAGACGAGCTTGCCGCTCGCGTCGAGGACCTCGTCTGCTCCGACGTCGATCCCGGGGTCGAGCAGCGCGGCGATCTGCCCGTCCTCGCACAGGACGTCGAGGATCTGGACGCCCGCCGGTGTGACGACGGAACCATTGGCTACCAGCAGTCTCATGTTCAGCTCCTGAGCGGTTGCGGGCTTGGGTTTTCCTGGGCGGGCCGGTCGCCGTCCGATGCGAGCGCCGTGGCCCGTTCGTGTGTCGTGTCGTCGGGGAGCAGCCTGAAGACCGGGCCGTCCCGACACACCAGCGACGCCTCGGTCTCCGCGCCGGTCTCACCGGTCGAGCAGCCGTGGCAGTAACCGAGACCGCAGGCCATGTGCGCCTCGACCGAGACCTGCACATCTGCGGCCCACCGGCGCGCCAGGCGGATCGCCAGGTTCTCCAGCCGCGCCGACCCGCAGGTCGCGACCAGCGAGGGCGTGCTGCCGCCCAGGTTCGAGGTCAGGTGGCGCCACAACGCATCCGGACGTGACGTCCCGGCAACGTCGTCGACGGCGATCACGTCGGCGTCTATCTGCCGGAGCAGGTCGGCACCGACGACCGCACCGGGATGCCGGCCGGACACGACGGCCGTCACGCGGCGACCGGACTCACCGGCTCGCCGCGCGAGAAGCGTGAGCGAGCACGTCCCGATCCCGCGTCCGAGCAGAAGCAGACGTCGTCCTTGCTCGGGCAGGTCGAACCCACGCCCGAGCGGGCCGACCACCCCCAGCCGTTGGCCGGTCGTGAACTCGGCGAGCGACCGGGTGCCCTCGCCGCCGACCGAGTAGACGATGTCGACCGAACCTGCCGAACGGTCGACGTCGTAGACCGCCATCGGTCGCGGAAGGACGGGCCCTCGGCTCGGGTCCCTCGTGACCGTGACCATCGTGAACTGGCCCGGCGTGGCGGCGGCCATCTCGGGCGCCTTCAGGCGCAGCAGCCGATAGCGGTCGGCAAGCGGACGGTTCAGCACGACGGCCGCGTCGACAGCAGCCGCCGGTGTTCCGGGCACGCGGGGAAGCGGCCGCAGCCGGCGCGAGCCTCGAGCCGGTTCACCTGCGCACACCGGGGTGGCGGCAGCCTCCGCAAGGGTCACCGTGCACTCCCCACCGGGGAGGCGGTGTCGAGTCTGGCGAGGCGCGCGTCGAGGTCGAGCAAGGAGCCGAACAGCACCCCGACCCCCACCGCGAGGTCGGTCGAGGCGGTCCATTCCTCCGGAACGTGCGAGAGTCCAGCCTTGCTGGGCACGAACACCATGCCGGTCGGCGTCACCCGGTTGATCATCTGCGCGTCGTGGCTCGCACCGGAGGTGAGAACCCGGTAGCTCACGCCCTGCTGGTCCGCGGCTTCGGTGATCGCCTGACGTACCCAGACAGGAAGCACCACCGGTGACGTGTCGGCCAGCAGTCTGATCTCGAGCCTCACCTGCCGCCGGTCACAGACCGCCTGGGTGCGGCGGACGATCTCGGCGGCGCTGAACCGTTGCCGGTCCGCGTCTACGTCACGCACGTCGACACTGAGCCGGGTCCGGCCGGGGATCGTGGTGATCGAGCCTGGCTCGACGTACAGCCGTCCCACGGTGGCGCGGGTGCCGTGGTGCCTGGGGTCGAGCGCGATCTCCTCGGCGATGAGCACCGCCTCCGCGGCAGCCGCCAGCGCGTCCGACCGACCGCGCATCGGGGTCCCGCCGGTGTGCGAAGCCTGCCCGGTCAGCGTCAGCTCGAGCCTGGTGGACCCCGAGATCAGGTCCACGACGCCGACGCTCACGTCCTCACGCTCGAGCACGCTGCCCTGCTCGATGTGCAGCTCCAGGAACGCTGCCCACTCCTCCGCGCGCCACGGAACCTGGGCGGCCTGGGAGGGGTCGAAGCCCACAGCCGCCATGGCGTCCGCGAGCCGGACGCCGTCGCGGTCGGTGCGTTCCCGCAGCTCGTCCAGGGTGGACAGCCCGGCCGCCAGCTTCGAGCCGATGCAGGCCTGGCCGAACCGGGCGCCCTCCTCGGCGGCGAAGGCGACGAACCGCACCGGGTGGTGTGTCGTGACGTTGCCGTCGGCGAGCAGGTCGGCCACCTCGGCCGCGGCGACGACGCCGGCCATACCGTCGAACCGGCCACCGCCGTACACCGTGTCGAGGTGGCTGCCCGTCCCCAACGCCGGACCGCGCTCGCTCGCCCCAGGCCGTTCGGCGATCGTGTTGCCGGCCGGGTCGGTGTGGACCTTGCAGCCCGCCTGCCGCATCCAGTCCGTGAACATCTCGTGGGCCTGACGTTCGAGCCTGGTGTAGGCGAGCCGGGTCACGGCCGGTGCGTCGCTCTCGGTCAGCGCCGCGAGCGAGTCCAGCCGCGCAGTCAGTCTCGCCGGGTCGGGAGCCAGTTCCCTGGGATCGACCATCAGGTCTGGGTCCCTCTGACCAGAGGCGCGGCCTCCGCGTCTGTCCCCGTAGCCGAGCCCGTACCACTGGCCGCCGCGACGGCGACGACGCGACCACCGCTGTTGGCGACGACGCCGGCGAGGCCGGCGACGTCGGACGGCGACTCGAGACGCTCGAGCACCAGCACCATCGCGGCGGGTCCCTGCAGGTCTCGGTCGAGCGCCACGATCCCCTCGACCTCCAGTGCGTACCAGACCGGGACACCGAGCTCCCGGGCCACGACGTGCGCGAGCACGGCGTCGTCGGCGACCTCCCAGCAGGCCACCGCGCTGGGCTTGTCCTCGGCCAGCCGGCGGGCCAGCTCGGCGGCCAGCCTTCGGCCCGTCTCTTCGACGACCCCCGGGTCGCCTATCCGGCGCGGTGCGGTCATCTCAGGTCCGGTTGTCGATGTCATCGGAGTGCTCCTCACTGAGGCTGTCGGTTGGACGATCGGGTACGGGGAGCTCGCTGAGCCGGAACAGCGCGTCGAACGCCAGACCCGCCGCGGCGACCGCGGCCTCGCCTCCCTGCTCGCGGTCGACGACCGCGAGCACTCGGGCCACGCTCGCCCCGAGATCCGCGAGCACACCGGCCGCCCGGAGCGCCTGGCTGCCGGTCGTGACGACGTCCTCGACCAGCAGAACGCGTTCGCTGCGGTGCAGCTCGCCTTCGACGGCCGAGACGACGCCATGGGTCTTCGGGGTCTTCCGCACGATCACGAACGGCAGGCCGGTCTCGAGCGAGAGGGCCGCGACGATCGGTACGGCGCCGAGCTCCATTGCTGCGACGCGGTCGACCTGCGGCGGGATGCGTGCGGCCAGCAGCGAGGCCAGCCGTCGCAGCACCGTGGGCTTGGTCGCGAAGAGGTACTTGTCGAAGTAGAAGTCGGTGGCCTGCCCGGAAGAGAGCACGAACCGGCCGCGCAGGTGGGACGCCGCGACGATGTCGCGCGCGACCTCTTCTCGCCGCTCGTCGGCCGGCTGGAACGGGTGCGTCCCGTGGCCGGCCAGCGCCTCGAGGAGTGTCGGCGAGGTCATCGGGGGTCCCGCTGTCGCGATGTGCGCTGGCGGGCCGACGCGTCCCGGCCGGTACCTCTCGTGGAGCGGGGTGCGGGATCGTCCGCGGGGGGTGGCAGGGCCGACTCCGTCCAGCCGAGGTCGGCGGACATAGCGGCCGCGGCGGTCTCGACCGCGGTACGGCACTCCTGCCGGCGGTCGGGGTCGGCGACGCGGTACGCGGGTGCTGCCAGGGTCGCCGAGGCCACGACCCGCCCCGTCGAGCCGCGGACGGGTGCGGCCACGGCCCACACGCCGCGGTCGAGCTCGTCGTCGCACACGTCGTAGCCACGTGCGCGGACGACCGCCAGATGGTCGAGCACCTGCTCGGGCTCTGTGAACGTCTCGTCGGTGAAGGCGCGCAGGGGCCTCGTCGCAAGCAGGCGCCGCACGTCGTCGGTGTCGAGGTCTGCAAGCAGCGTGCGCGCGGACGCGGCCGCGTGCAGGGGCATCTCCTGCCCGATGCGCACGAACATCCGCAGCGGGTGCTCGCTCTCGACCAGGGCCACACACACCGCCCGGTCACCGACCAGCTCGGTCAGGAAGACGGTCTCGCCGCTGGTATGTGCCGCTGCCGTCAGGGCGCGGTGCGGGGTTACGAGGAGTGCGTGCCGACGGGAGTTCTCCTCGGTGAGCTGCCGTGCGGCAGGGCCGAGGAAGTAGCGGCGGTTGGACGGCGAGCGCGTCACGAAGTGCTCGGCCTCCAGTACCGCGAGCATGCGGTGCATGCTGCCCGCCGGGACCCCCAGCTCGTCGGCCAGCGCGGCGAGCGACAGGCCCTCCGTCCGTGGCGCCAACGTGCGCAGAACCGCCAGGGCGCGTACCACGACTTGCATGCTGTTCCTTCCAGGTCGGTCGACGCTGCCTGCTACGCGGGCAGCTCTGCACCCTTCCGCTCGGGGATGAGCAGCAGTGCGAACATGTCGAGCAGGTACAGCGCCGCGAGGGACCCGATGGCCACGCCGAACCCGGCGGACGCCGCAATGGCCGCGACCACGAGCGGCGCGAAGCCGGCAACGCCGCGACCGATGTTCCACAGCACGTTCTGGGCCGTGGCCCGCGCCTCGGTGGGGTAGAGCTCGGCCATCAGCGCGCCGTAGCCGCCCATCATCCCGTTGACGAAAAGGCCCATCACGGCGCCGCCGACCAGCAACGCGAACTGGTCGCTGAGGTTGGCGTACGCCACGACCGAGATCGCCGCACCGATCTGGAAGATCAGGAAGCTGGGACGGCGGCCGATGGTGTCGGCGAGCCGGCCGAACACGAAGACGCCGCAGAACATGCCGAGCACGGTCACCGCGGTCCAGGCGGCCGACTGGCTGTAGGAGTAGCCGAACGTGTCGGACAGGTAGCTCGGCAGCCAGATGATGATCCCGTAGTAGCCGAAGTTCTGCACGCAGGCCAGGATCACGACGCCCAGGCTGGTCTTGGTGGTTTGCCGGTCCTCGACGAGCCTGCGAACGGGGAAGCTCTGCCGGCGTCCCTTCGACCGCAGCTCCTCGAACATCTCGGGCTCGTGCAGCTTCCTGCGCAGCACGTAGGCGAGCACCGCGGGGATGGCACCGATCGCGAAGAGCATCCGCCAGCCGCCGATCGGAAGCACTACTGCCGCGAGCCCGGCGGCGAGCAGGGTTCCGACCTGCCATCCGTTGGCCACCCACGCCGTTGCCCTCGCGCGCATCCTGTCGGGCCACGCCTCGGCCGCCAGGGTCATCCCGATGCCGAACTCCCCGCCGAGGCCGATCCCGGCGATGAAGCGGAACACCACCAGGGACCAGTAGTCCCACGCCACCGCCGAGAGCCCGGTGAAGACGGCGAAGACCAGGATCGACCACGTCAGCACGCGCACGCGTCCCAGGTAGTCCGACATCACCCCGAACACGAACCCACCGAGCACGGCCCCCACCAGCGTGAACGTGGCCACCGAACCCGCCGCGGTCTCCGACAGCCCCAGGCCGGAGGTGATCGCCGTGAGCGCGAAGCCGACGATGAGCAGGTCGAAGCCGTCCATCGCGTAGCCGACAGAGGAAGCGAACACCGCCTTCTTCCCGTACGTCGTAGGTCCGGCTTCCTCGGGAGCTACCGCGTCGAGTGTGCTCTGGTCGGTTCTCACGGTCTCGGACATGGCAAGGGCCTTTCGGGGTCGGTCTATTGGGCCAAGGGCTGGTTGACGTCGACTTCGTCGATCCCGCCCACCAGCTGGGCAGGGTCGCGAACCCCCATCTCGCCCAGCACGACGGGCAGCTCGGCGAGGATCTCGGACATGGTCTGGGGCCGGGTGAAGGTCGCCGTGCCCACCTGGACGGCCGTGGCGCCGGCGAGCATGTACTCAACGACGTCGCGCGCCGACGTGACTCCTCCGCAGCCGATGACAGGAACGTCGACGGATCGCGCGGTCTGCCACACCAGGCGGAGCGCCAGCGGCTTGACGGCCGGGCCGGACCAGCCACCGGTCGTGTTGCCGAGCACCGCGCGCCGGGTGCGCAGGTCGACCGCCATCCCCACGAAGGTGTTGGCGACCGTCACCGCAGAGGCGCCGGCGGCAGCCGCCGCGCGGGCCAACGCGGGCACCGAGGTCACGTTGGGCGTCAGCTTGGCGATCACCGGATGCTCGACACGGTCGACGACCCCGGCGACGACCCGCGCCACGGCATCGGAGTCGGCACCGAGCTCGATACCGCCGGCCTCGAGGTTGGGACAGGAGACGTTGACCTCGACCGCGGCCACGTCCACACCCGTCAGTCCCTCGGCGACCTCGAGGAAGTCCTCCTCGGTCAGCCCACCGATGCTCACCACGACCGGCGGACCGAGCTCGAGGTAGCGCGGCAGCACCTCGCGCCGCCACCGACGGACCCCCACCGACGGGATGCCGACGGAGTTGAGCATGCCGTCCCGGGTCTCGGCGAGCCGGTGAGCGGGGTTGCCCGCTCGGGCGGCCGCGAAGACCGTCTTCGTCACCACCGCTCCGAGCCCGTGGACCGGCACTACCTCTGCGAGCTCCGGGCCGAAGCAGCCTGACGCCGGCATGACCGGGCTGGCCAGCTGCGGGCCCCAGACCCGGGTCGCCAAGGTCGAAGGTTCCACGTCACGGAAACCGTGTTTCCGTTTCATGGCAGCCCATAGTCGAACGTGGACGCCCAGCCGTCAAGGGGTCGGGCCCCGTTTGCCCGCAACGACCACCGTTGGGTGCGGTGTCGTTTTCGAGACGACCGGAGCACGATGGGCGAGGTCCGCACGCACGACCGTCACCGACGAAAGGACTCGGGGTGTTCGTCACCATCAACGGCAACCGACTGCTCGTGGAGGTCCTCGGACCTGAGGACGGGCCGGTGCTGGTCGCGCACCACGGCGCGCCGGGGCTGAGCTCGCACGCCGAACCTCGCGACAGCTTCGGGCGGCTCGCCGACACCTTCCGCGTGGTCGTGTTCGACGCCAGGGGCAGTGGTCAGAGCGAGGGCAACCCGCCCTTCAGCCACGACCAGTGGGCCGCCGACGTCGAGGCGCTGCGCGAGTGGCTCGGCGCCGAGCGCATCATCATGGCCGGGGGCTCGTACGGCGGCTTCATCTCCATGGAGTACGCCATCCGCTACCCCGACCGTGTCTCGGCCCTGGTGCTGCGGGACACCTCCGCCGACCACGAGAACCTGAAGGCCGCACGCACGAACGCCGAGAACAACACGCGCGTCGACATCGACTGGGTGAAGTTCCACCGCATCATGTCCGGCAGGGTCCGGGACAACGACGACCTGCGCGACTGCTGGCGAGAGATCCTGCCGCTGTACGACCACGTCTATGACCCCGAGGCGGTCGAGCGGAAGGTCGAGCAGACGTGGTACCGCTACGAGACCCACAACCACGGGTTCGCCGTGAACATGCCGCAGTACGACATCAAGGCGCAGCTTCCGGCCATCGACTGTCCGACCCTCGTCACGGTCGGCCGCTCCGACTGGATCACGCCGGTGCACCACAGCGAGGTGATCGCCGCACTGGTTCCGCGAGCGGAGCTGGTCGTGTTCGAGAAGTCCGGTCACTCACCGCAGGTCGAGGAGGCCGAGCTGTGGACCAAGACGGTGCGCGACTTCCTCACCCGGCACGGCGCAGACAGGAGCCCGGCCCAGGCGTGACCGTGTCGGCTGCGGCACGTACCGCCGCTACGCCGCCTCCTCGACGAGCTCCCGCTCGGCCGGCGCACCCGCGTGGTCGGTCTGCCCGTCGTGGACGAGCAGCGTCGCCACGAACCCCACGACGGCAAGCAACATGATGTAGGCGGCGATCGCGAACGAGTTGCCGGTCGCGCTCAGCAGCGCCGTCGCGATCAGGGCGGCCGGGCCTGCCCAGAGCACCGAGCCCAGCTGGTACGCGAGCGAGGACGCGGTGTACCTGACCTCCGGGGGGAACGAGTCCGCGAGCAGCGAGGCCTGCGGTGCGTACTGCATGTCGTGGATGACAAGGCCCAGTACGGTCGCGACGACGACAGCCCAGCCGAGCCCGGTGTTGAGCAAGCCGAAGTAGGGCAGCGCGAACGCGAACATCACCACGGTTCCGATGAGGTGCAGCCTCCTCCTGCCCACGCGGTCGGACAGCCAGCCCCAGAAGGGTGTGCTGAGCAACGAGACGGCAGCCCCGACGAGGACCGCGTTCACCAGGAACCCGCTGTCCATGCCCAGCTGCTCGCTGCCATAGGTGATGACGAACGTGGCGAAGATGTAGAACGGCCCGGTCTGAGCGGCGCGCATGAAGCAGGTGGCGAGGATCGGGCGCCAGTGGCCGCGGACCGCGGTGGCCAGCGGGACCCGTTGCACCTCGTCCTTCCTCCGGACGTTGCGGAACGCCGTCGACTCCGCGATACCGAGCCTGATCACCAGGCCGACGGCGATGAGGACGATGCTGGCCAGGAACGGCAGCCGCCAGCCCCAGGAGACGAACGCCTCCTCCGAGAGCAAGGCCTGCACCGCGCCGATGCTGCCCGAGGCCAGCAGCAGACCAAGTGGTGAGCCGAACTGGGGCCACGACCCGCGAAGACCGCGCCGGCCGTTGGCGTCGTTCCACTCGGTGGCCATGAGCACGGCACCGCCCCACTCGCCTCCGACCCCGAGCCCCTGGACGACGCGGAGGACCACAAGGGCCACCGCGCCCCAGATCCCGATGGCGTCGTAGGTCGGGACGACTCCGACGAGTGCGGTTCCTACTCCCATCAGCAGCAGCGTCGCCACCAGCGTCGACTTCCGCCCGATCCGGTCGCCGAAGTGACCGAAGAGAGCGGCGCCGACGGGCCGGACCACGAACCCGACGAGGAACGTGGACAGCGCCAGCATCGTGCCCGCAAGCGGGTCGGACGAGGGGAAGAACAGCTGCGGGAAGATGAGCGTCGAGGCAAGGGCGTAGACGTAGAAGTCGTACCACTCGATCGCGGTACCAATCGTCGCCGCGACGGTGGCACGGCGTGCGAGCCGATCATCGGGCGCGGCGGGGGCCGGTGGGGACGTCATGGGGAGGTACCTGTTCTGTTGAGGGCGGGGTCAGGTGTAGAGCGTCGGCTGGGCGAGCCGGCCGGTCAGGAAGAAGGCGCCGACCTCGTTCTCCTTCCAGGAGACCGGGTCGTGCAGTGTGTGGGTGCGGACATTGCGCCAGAAGCGGTCGAGGCCGTGCCGATTGGCCGTGGCGCGGGCTCCGGTCACTTCGAAGATGCGGCTGGTCGCGTCGATGGCGAGGCGGGTCGACACCACCTTGAGCGCCGCGACTCGCGCGGCAACCTCACCTCGGTGCTGCCACGTGATGCGGTCGCCCGCGGCGATGGCATCGGCCACCTCGGTGGCTGTCTTCTCCGCCAGGGCGGCGACGGCCTGCGTCTGCGCGACGAGCTGCCCGTAGGTCTGGAGGGTGTACGGGTCTTGCGCTGCACTGTCCTCGTCGGAGAGGAACCACGGCCTGCTGTGCGTACGCGTGTACTCCGCGGCGGTGTCCAGGGCGCCCTCGGTGGTGCCGAGGTAGAGGTGGCAGAACATCGACTGGATCGTCGGGGTGAGCAGTGTCTGCCGTGGGCTCGGGTCGGCGCCGTCGGTGGCCGAGAGGATGTCGCGGGTCGCGACATGTGTGCCCTTGAAGGTGACCGAACCGCTCGCCGACAGCCGCATCCCCAGGTTGTCCCAGTCACCTCCGAGCACGACGTCGTCCGGCTTCCCCACGAGGATGGCCTGGACGGCCTCCTGGCTGTCCGACCTGACCCCGCTCACCACGTTGGCGTCCGCGACGGAGAAGCCGGTGGTGAACGTACGGCGGCCGTGCATCCGGAAGCCGTCGACGGCGGGCTCGAACTCCACAGCGGTGTCGAGCGGGTTCACGGCCCCTCCCCACAGCCACCGGTGCTCCGCCGTTGCGCCGAGCAACCGGTCCTGCTGCTCGGGGGTGCCGTTGAACCACAGCTTCGCCTGGTTGGCGTACGAGTAGCCGATCAGCTGCGCCACCGACGCGTCCGCCCTGGCGACCTCGCGAACCACCGCAAGGGCAGTGGCGAAGTCCTCACCTCCCCCGCCGTGCCGCCGGGGAGCGAGCAGTGCGGGGAGGCCGCTGCGCCTCAGCAGGTCGACCTCCGGGTGCGGCTCACGGTCCGGCCGGTCTCGCTCCACCGCACTCGGCCGCAACGTGCAGGCCACCTCGCGTGCGCGTTCGAGCCAAGCTGTGGTGGTGTCGGGCAACGGCTCCACGGCCGTCGCCGCCTCCTCGTGCAGAGTGCCGGTCATGTCGCTCAGCCGATCCTGTTCCGGGGAGGAGGGACGTCGTTGAGCTCGTAGTTGCCGAGGTGGTGCACCTTCCAGCGGCGCGGGTCGTGCAGTGTGTGCGTCCGTGCGTTGCGCCAGTGCCGGTGCAGGTTGAGGTCGTCCGCGGCTGCACGGCTTCCGACGAGCTCGAACATCTCGCTCGAGACGCGCAGCGCCGCGCGGTCGGCGACGGCGCGAGCCGCAGCGACCGCCGCCGACGCCTCGGCCGACGCGTGCGGCGTGAGCACCCGGTAGGCCTCGTCAATGCGCTCAGCGGCCTGGTACAGCAGCCCGTTCGCGGCGCGCACGTCGACAGCCAGCTCGCCGAAGCGGTCGATCACCCCGGTCTCCGCCGACGCGCTGTCGACCTCGGCCTCCCACCATGGACGCGCCAGCGTCCTGATGAGGTGCTTCGCGTCACGGAGCGAGGCGTCGGCGATGCCGGCGTCGATGGCCGCGTGCAGGACGTTGCCGAACGCACCGAACACCTCGGTGCGCTCGAACAGCGGGTAGACCGGGACCACGAACCGGTCCGGGACCCGCACGTGCGAGAAGCGGACAGTGCCGCTGCCGGTGACGCGCTGCCCCATCCCCGGCCAGTCGTCGTGGACCTCGACGCCGTGTGTGTCCGCGGGGACGAAGGCGGCGTGCAGACGTCCCCGGTCGTCGTTGGCGTAGGCGGGAATCCAGTCGGCGAACGGTGTGCCGGTGCAGTAGTACTTCGAGCCGTCGAGGAGCCAGCCGTCCCGGTCCTTGCTGAAACGGATGTCGTACTGGTTGACCGCGGCCGTACTGCGCTCGGCGATGGCGTTGCCGAACCGTCTTCCTGCCAGGAGCTCGGCGTAGAAGAACCTCTGCTGCGCGGCGGAGGCCTGCTCCTTCAGGATTCCCACGAAGTAGAAGTGGTTCTGCGGGATCTGGCCGACGTTCGCGTCCCCCGAGCTCAGCAACCTGATGACCTCGACGAGGGTCCGGGTGGAGACGCCGGCGCCTCCGTGCTCCTTCGGCACCGTGATCGCCAGCAGCCCCGACTCCGACAGCGCGTCCATCTCGGCGAAGGGCAGCAGGCGCTCTCGGTCGCGCTCGGCAGACCCTGCGGCCAGGCGTCCGCCCATCGTGCGGGCCGCCTCGACCGCCTCGGCGTCGTCGGCGATGATCCTGACCGCCGTGGTCGGCGCATCGGTGACCTCGAGGCTCGTCATGCGGTCTGCACCTCTGGCTCCCGCGACGCAGCCGCCCAGGTGTACCGGAAGGCAGGGTGGTCGTGGCGAAGGCGCTTCTGACCGGAGCCGTACAGAGACTCACGGAGCGTGCTTCCCGGGTAGCTCGTCCGCATGCGGCCGCGAGACTGAAGCTCGGGGACGACATGCTCGACGAGGTCCTCGAAGGTGCCCGGACTCACCGCGTACGCGAAGTTGAAGCCGTCCACCCCGGACTCGTCGGCCCACCCCTCGAGCTGGTCGGCCACGGTCTGGCCGGAGCCGACGATCACCGGCCCACGCCCGCCCACGCCAAGGTCCTCGGCGATCTCGGCCCAGGTCCACTCCCTGTCGCGGCTGCCGTCGGTCATCAGCTCGACCACGGACCGCATGCTCTGCGTCTCGATCCTGCGCAACGGCTCGTCCCGGGCGTACGCGGACGCGTCGATGCCCGTCCACCCACCGAACAGCGCCAGCGCCCCCTCCGGGTCGGCGTAGCTGCGGTAGCTCGCGAGCTTGGCGCGTGCCTCCTCGTCGGTGTGCCCGGCGACCGCGGTCATGATCGCGAAGATCTTGACCGACTCCGGGTCGCGCCCCACCGACTCGGCCTCGGCGCGGAGCGTCTCGACCAGCCTCCTCAGCTGACCGGGACTGGAGGCGTTCACGAAGACGGCCTCGGCATGCGTGGCGGCGAAGCGGCGTCCGCGCTTGCTTGCGCCGGCCTGGAACAGGACCGGCGTGCGCTGGGGGGACGGAGCAGCGAGGAACGCATCCGGAACCTGGTAGTGCCGCCCGCGGTGCCGGATCGGGTGCACCTTGGCCGGGTCGGCGAAGACGCCGCGGTTGGCGTCCATGACCACCGCGTCGTCCTCCCAGGACGACTCCCAGAGCCGGTAGCAGACCTCCAGGAACTCCTCCCCCAGCTCGTAGCGCTCGTCGTGGTCGAGCTGCTGGGCCAGGCCGAGGTTGCGGGCGGCCGAGTCCAGGTACGACGTGACGATGTTCCAGCTGACCCGTCCCTTGGTCAGATGGTCGAGGGTGGTCATGCGGCGCGCGAACGAGTACGGCTGCTCGTAGGTCAGGGACACCGTGACACCGAACCCGAGGTGCTGGGTCACTGCCGCCATCGCCGCGATCGCGCAGGTCGGGTCGAGGTTCGGTATCTGCACACCGGCGCGGATGGCGGCAGCGGCGGACCCGCCGTAGACGTCGTACTGGCCAAGAACGTCGGCCAGGAAGAGACTGTCGAAGCAGCCACGTTCGAGCAGCCGGGCCAGGTCGGACCAGTACTCCAGGTCGGTGTACTCCGACGACCGGTCGTCGGGGTGCCGCCAGAGTCCCGGTGACTGGTGACCGGCGCATCCCATCGCGAACGCGTTGAAGTGGATCTGCTTCCCCACGCTATCTCTCCAATGTTTACTGACTTAGAGCACTTTCTATCACTCCTCTGTTGCATCGACAAACTCGGACGCGGGTGACCCTCGACGCACCCGGTGACTCGCGTAGGGGTTCCGCTACTCCCACACCCGCGGCCACGAACGGCCGTCGTGCGGCGCGTGGTTCTCGAACCACCGCGCCGCGCGGAGCACAGCAATATCGTCAAAGCGACGCCCGGAGATCTGGACAGCCAGTGGCCGTCCGTCCTGGCTGAACCCGCACGGCACGGACGCCGCGGGCTGGCCCGACATGCTGAACGGCAGGGTGAAGCCGATATGCGCCATCGCCTTGTCGACGTCGTTGCTCGGCATCGGCCAGTGCTCGGGAAAGGTCACGACCGGCGCCACCGGTGAGAGCACCAGGTCGTACTGCTCGGTCGCCTGCAGCGCGGCCTGGCTGATCTCCAGCATCGCGTTGACGCCACGGACGACGTCGGTGCCGGACGCCCCCTCGGCTCCACGGCACCAGGCCGCGATGAACGGCGTCACGAGCTCCTGCTGCTCCCGGTCGAGCTTCTCGAAGTCGGCGAGACTGCGCGTGCGCCAGAACAGGTCGAGCCGGCTGAGCAGGTCCTGCGACATGAAGGGGTCCATGTCCTCGACGACGGCGCCGCCGTCCCGGAAGATCGCGGCCGCGCTGTCGAGCCCGCCGGCGACCTCGTCGTCAACGGCCATGCCGCAGCCCGCCTCCCGCAGCAGCCCGACCCGCAGGTCGCGCGGATGCGTGCCGTCGAGGTCCGCCCAGGGCAGCGACTGCGGGGGAAGGCTCAGAGGGTCACGCCGGTCGGCGGCGGAGACCACCGACATCAGCAGCGCGGCGTCGGCGACCGTGCGCGTCAGCGGGCCGACCACACGGGCGTAGTAGGCCGGGGCGACCGGCACGCGACCGAAGCTCGGCTTGAGCCCCACCACGCCGTTCCACGCGGCCGGCAGCCGGACGGAGCCGCCGATGTCGGTGCCCAGGTGCAGTGGCCCGTACCCCGCCGCTGCCGCGGCACCGGCCCCGGCGCTCGAGCCGCCGGGGTTCCAGTCTGGGTTCCACGCGTTGCGGGTGCGCGGGTGGAAGCTCGAGACACCCGACGACAGCATCCCCCAGTCGGGCATGGTGGTCTTGGCCAGCAGCACCGCACCCGCCTCGCGGACGCGCGCGGCCGCCGGCGCGTCCTCAGCGGCCGGTACCAGCGGGGTCGCCGCCGTCCCGAGCGGCACGGGCTCTCCGGCCGTGGCGATGTTCTCCTTCAGCGTGATCGGCACACCGTCCAGCGGCCCGCACGGTGCGCCGTCGAGCCACCGCCGCTCGCTCGCCGCGGCGGCCTTGCGCGCGCGTTCGGGGTCGTAGGCGTATAGCGCCTTCAGTACCGGCTCTGCCCGCTCGATGCGCTCGGTCACCGCCTCGACGACCTCGACCGGGCTGAGCGTTCTGGCGGCGTAAGCCTCCAGGAGGTCGACGGCGCTCAGGTCGGCCAGATGCTCGTCGGTCATGTCGCCTCCGGAGGTGTGTAGCGACCGTCCTGGGCCATCCATCCGCCGTCGACGGTGACGACCGACCCGGTAACGAACGTAGCGGCGTCTCCGGCGAGGAAGACCGCCGCGCCGGCGAGCTCCTCCGGCCGCCCCCAGCGACCGAGCGCCGACTTCTCGGCGTACGCACGCTCCCACTCGGCGTTCTGCCGGATGGGTGCGGTGAGCGCGGTCTCCACCACGCCGGGCCGAACCGCGTTGACCCGCACAGCGGCGGGCCCGAACTCACAGGCCGCCGAGCGCACCAGCGACTCCAGCCCCGCCTTGGTGGCCGCGTAGACACCCTGGCCAGGCTCCACCGTCCGGGCGCGGATGGACGAGTAGCACACGATGCTGCCGCCGCCACGCTCGGCGAACCGGCTCGCGAACACGCGCAGCAGCTCGAACGAGGAGCGGAGGTTCAGCTCGACGACCCGGTCGAACTCCTCACCCGTGTAGTCGGCCATCCGCTTGCGCACGTTGACCGCCGGCGTGAACACGAGGATCCGCAGCTGGTCCAGGGAGTCGGCGACCCGCCGCACCCCAGCCGGGTCCGTCACGTCGAGCCGCACGGACCTGGCCGTCCCGGCGCACTCGCCCGCGGTCTTCTCCGCGGCCGCCTCGTCCACGTCGCTGCACACGACCTCGGCACCCTGGCCTGAAAGCGCGAGCGCGACCTCACGCCCGATGCCGCCTCCGGCGCCGACGACCAGTGCCTGCCTGCCGTCGAGCCGGAACAGCTTTGTGTAGTCCATCCGTTCCCTCCTCAGCTCGGTCGTACGACCGCCATCCGCGTCACGGTCAGCTCCTCGATGGCGAACCGAGGGCCTTCGCGGCCGATGCCGGAGTCCTTCACGCCGCCGTAGGGCATGGTGTCGGCCCGGAACCCTGGCACGTCGTTGACGATCACCCCGCCGACCTCCAGGGTCCGGACGGCCGCGATGGCCGTGTCCAACGACCTCGTCCACACGCTCGCATGCAGGCCGTACCGGCTGTGGTTCACCTGCGCGAACGCGGTCTCGACGTCGGGCACCGGTCGCACGCACACGACCGGTCCGAAAACCTCCTCGTCCCACAGCGGGTCACCGTCGGACACGTCGGCGAGCACCACTGGACCGGGGGCGTCGCGGGGGTCGCCGACGACGAACTTCTCCACCTGCGCCCGCAACCGTTCCACGAACTCGTCGTGGACCTCCTCCGCAACCAACACCCGCTGCATGGACGACCGAGGTCACATGCTTACAGGAGCCCCGAGGGCCGTCAAGCGCGGCCGCCGGCGGAAGGAGCACGCGTGTTTTCACCGG
>CBFGZI010000062.1:0-20365 GCA_965653225.1 uncultured Propionibacteriales bacterium
CACTGGCAGGTCAAACAACCCTTCCCCGGCCTCTACCTGTGGCGCGACCCCCACGGCCGCATGTACCTGGTCGACCACACCGGCACCCGACCCCTCGGCCGAACCGAAACCGGGAACACGATGCCGGACATCGCCATCGACATCGTGCCGCCGGAAGCGGGCACCGAGCTGTACTACCAGCGCCCTCACGTCGCCTGACCCAGCGCCAACAGGCACCGCGGGAAGCAGCGGAAGATCCTCCATACGCCCGCCCGCACAATCCTCCGCCACTTCCCACGCGAGCCCAGCTACCAGCTGACGCTTAACTACTCCCGGCTCAAGACCGGCGCGACCTCACAGGCAACCGACCAGATCCCATGCCCAAGCACGCAAGAATGTCGGTTGCTCCGCAATGAGCCGCAATCTCGGCGCGAGGCTCGCCCCGAGCGCAGCCGGCGCATCCCGGCGGCACGCCACCACAGCCCAGACCGGCCTTCTAACTGCCCTATGCCAGACCGACCCGAGCCCACCGCAACCTCACGCCGACAGCTGTGAACCTCAGCGAGACTCACCTACGAATGCGCAAACATCCGCAGCACCTGCGGAAGCACCACCACACCCGGACCCGGCCGCGCCAGATCAGCAACGAGATCGTCGTACAGCCCAGCCACACTGCTACGCACCGCCGGAACACCGAACGACTCCGCCAGGGACACGAAGTCCGGACGACCGAGCTCCGTCCCGTGCGTGGCACCGAACGCCGAGTTCATGAACTGCCGCAGAATGCCGTAGCCCCCGTCGTCGATGACCAGCCAGGTGACATCGAGTTCGTGCTGACGAGCAGTGGCGAGCTCCGCCAGCCCGTACATGGCGCCGCCGTCGCCGGACACCGCCAGCACCGGCTTCCGCCCGGGGGAGTCACCCGCCGCGCCGCCCCGAAGACGCGCACGGTGCGCGACGGCCGCGCCGAGGGCGGCGGGGAACGCGTACCCCAGCCCGCCGGACCCCTGCGCCGACATCATCGAGCCGCCGCGGCAGTCCCAGGCAGACCAGGCCCAGTAGCCGAGGATCGTCATGTCCCACACGCTCGTCGCGTCGTCCGGCAGCGCCTCCCGGACCGCGGCGAGCACCTGCTGCTCGGTGTCGAGCCCCTGCGACTCCAGGCGCTTCCCGATCGTCTGCAGCATGCCCTCGACCCGACGCTCGGCCTCGCCGTCGGGCTCACGCGACCCGACCGCCTGCGCGAGCGCCTCCAGTGCCAGCCGCGCATCAGCGTGGATGCCCAGCGCAGGCACGTTCGACTCCAGCACACCCCGGTCGGCATCGACCTGCACGACCCGGCCCCGCGGCGAGAACGAGTGGTAGTTGCTGGACAGCTCCCCCAGCCCCGACCCGACCACGAGGAGCACGTCGGCGTCCTCGAGGACATCGGTCATCGACCGGTCCTCCATCCACGACTGCAGTGCCAGCGGATGGTCTCGCGGGAACACCTCCGTCCCGCCGAACGTCGTGGCCACCGGTGCTCGCAGCCGCTCCGCGAGCCGCAGCAGTGGCTCGTGCGCCCCCGCCCGCAGCACACCGCCGCCGGCCACGATGGCCGGCCGCTGCGCGCCGTCCAGCAGGCGTACGGCCTCGGCGACGAGCTCCTCGCGCGGCGCCAGCGGTGTGGGGCGTACGTCGAGCGAACCGACGGGCGGCAGCGACGTCTCCGCGAGCAGCACGTCCTGCGGGACCTCCACCCAGGTGGGCCCGGACGGCGGCGACAGCGCCTGCTGCCACGCGGCCGCGAGCGCGTCCGGGATCTGCGATGCCGAGCGCACCACCTCGACCGACTTGGCCACCTCGCCGAACACCGCCGCCTGGTCCGGCATCTCGTGCAGGAAGCCGCGGCGTCCACCACCGAGTCCCGCGGCGGGGACCTGGCTGCTGATCCCGACCAGGGGTACCGACGCGCACCAGGCCTCCATCAGGGCCGGGAGGGTGAACAACGCACCCGGTCCGGTGGACACCAGCAACGGCGCCGGCTTGCCGGAGACCCGCGCGTAGCCGTCGGCGGAGAACGCCGCACCGGTCTCGGTCCGGCTGCCGACGTACTCCAGCGGCCCCGTGCGCATCGCCTCGAACATGGCGAGCGCGTGCTGTCCGGGCAGGCCGAAGACCTGCTCGGCCCCGAGCGCGGCCAGGGTCTCGACGACGAGGTCACCGCCGCGCCGGGGCGACGTCACGGTTTCGCTCCCTCGCCGCAGCGCGCCGCCAGCAACGACACCAGGTCGTAGCAGACGTGGCTCGCCGCTACCGCGGTCATGTCGGCGTGGTCGTACGGCGGCGCGACCTCGACCACGTCGGCGCCCACCAGCCGGGCGTCGCGCAGCCCGCGCAGCACCTCCAGCAGCTCGCGGCTGGTCAGCCCGCCGGCCTCAGGTGTGCCGGTGCCGGGTGCGTGCGCCGGGTCGAGCACGTCGATGTCGATCGACACGTACAGCGGCCGGTCGCCGATCCGCTCCCGCAGCCCGGCGACGACCTCGTCGACACCCCGGCGCATCACGTCGGCCGCGGTGACGATGCCGAACCCCATCCGTGCGTCGTCGTCGAGGTCGCCGCGCGCGTACAACGGGCCGCGGATACCCACGTGGCTGAGCGCGTCGGTGTCGAGCAGGCCCTCCTCGAACGCCCGCCGGAAAGGCGTGCCGTGCGTGTACGCGGCGCCGAAGTAGGTGTCCCAGGTGTCGAGGTGGGCGTCGAAGTGCAGCAGCGCGACGGGGCCGTGCCGCTGCGCAGCCGCGCGCAGCAACGGCAGGGCGATGGTGTGGTCGCCGCCGATGGTGACCAGCCGCGCGCCGGTGTCCATCAGCTCGCCGGCCTGCTCCGCGATGCTCTCGACCGCGTCGCCGATGTCGAAGGGGTTGCAGGCGAAGTCGCCGGCATCGACCACCTGCGCAGCGTCGAACGGCGAGACGTCCAGGCCGGGGTGGTACGGCCGCAGCAGCCGGCTGATCTCGCGTACGGAAGCCGGCCCGAACCGCGCCCCCGGCCGGTAGGACACCCCGGAGTCGAACGGCACCCCGACCACCGCGACGTCGGCGCGCGGCACCTCGTCGAGGCGCGGCAGCCGCGCGAAGGTGGCCAGACCGGCGAAGCGCGGGACGCGGGTCGCGTCGACCGGTCCGACCGGACCGTCGGCTGAGCCGGTGCGTGGGGTGTGCGTCATCGGGACTCCTTCGATGTGTTGTCTGCGGTCGGCCGCTGCCAGTCGCGGTCGGGCAGCGCGGGGGTCACCACCCACAGCACGCGGGCGCGGTCGTGGCCGACGGCGCGGAACGCGTGCTGGTTCACGGCCGGGAAGGTGAACGCGTCGCCGGCACCGAGCTCGACCGGGCCGGCCGTCTTGTCGGCCCAGTCGATGCGTACGCGGCCGGCCAGCACGAACACGAACTCCACGTCGGTCGGCAGTGTGTAGGTCGCGTCGCCGCTGCCGCCGCCCGGCTCGATCTCGCTGAGGATCGCCTGCACCCGCCGCTCCGAGCCGGGGGTGAGCAGGAACTCGTTCAGCCCGGCGCCGCCGAACTCGATCGGCGGGTAGGCGTCGTGCCGGACGACCTGGCCCGACGTCGGCTCGAACAGCGCGCCCACCGGCACGCCGAGCGCCTCGCACAGCCGCACCAGGCTGGCCACCGACGCGCTCGCCTGGCCGTTCTCCAGCTTGGAGACGAACCCCTTGGTCAGGCCGCTCTGCTCGGCGACCTGCGCGAGCGTCTTGCGCTGCGCCCGCCGCGCCTCGCGCAGCCGCCTACCGAGGTGCGGCGACCCGGAGCCGTCGTCGGATTCCCCCGCAGGGACGGACGGCTGGGGCACGGCTTCTCCTCTGGCGACCGGAGACGAGCAGACGACCGGTGGAGTCGGAACGGTCATGAAACTACACCACACCTCTATGAAACAAGGGTTGACAAATGCGCGACGCGCGGTGAGTCTCGTTTGCCAGCTCGCTCGCCCTGCACCGCCCGCACCGACAGGAGTGGTCTCGTGGAACGCCTGGCCGACGTCGTGGTGATCGTCCTCTACTTCGTGCTCATCCTGGGAGTCGGCTACTGGGGACTGCGCCGCACACGCACCGCCGACGACTTCCTGGTCGCCGGCCGGCGGCTTGGCCCGTTCATGTACACCGGCGCGATGGCCGCCGTCGTCCTCGGCGGCGCCTCGACCATCGGCGGCGTCCAGCTCGGCTACGAGAACGGCATCTCCGGGATGTGGCTGGTCGTGATGATCGGGCTCGGGATGATCGCCCTCGGCGTTCTCGTCTCCACCCGGATGTCGCGGCTGGGCGTATACACGGTCTCGGAGATGCTGCAGCACCGGTACGGCGACACCGCGCGGCTGCTCAGCGCACTGATCATGGCGATGTACGCACTGATGATCGCGGTGACGTCGACGATCGCGATCGGCACGGTCATCGACGTGGTCATCGGCCTGTCACCCACGCTGGCGATCCTGCTCTCGGGCGGCGTGGTGACCATCTACACGATCGCCGGTGGCATGTGGTCGATCACGCTGACGGACGTGGTGCAGTTCGTGATCAAGACGATCGGCATCTTCTTCGCCCTGCTGCCGCTGGCGGTGTTCGAGGCGGGGGGCTTCGACGGGATGGCCGACGCCCTGCCCGCGTCGTACTTCGACATCGGTGCGATCGGCGCGGAGACGATCTTCACCTACTTCCTGCTGTTCTTCTTCGGCCTGATGATCGGCCAGGACATCTGGCAGCGGGTGTTCACGGCCAGAAGCCCCTCGGTGGCGCGCTGGGGCAGCGTCGTGACCGGCGTCTACTGCCTGCTGTACGGCGTGGCCGGCGCGCTGGTCGGGGCCGCCGCGAAGGTGCTGCTCCCCGACCTGAAGGAGACCGGCAACGCGTTCGCCCGTGTGGTCACCGATGTGCTGCCGGTGGGCGTGAGCGGCCTGGTGCTCGCCGCGGCCATGGCCGCGGTGATGTCCACGGCCAGCGCCGGGCTGATCGCGTCGTCCACGACCCTCGCCAACGACGTGTACGGCGGCTTCCTGGTGCGTGGCGAGTACAACCGGGTGCGCGCCAACCGCATCACCATGCTGCTGGTCGGCATCGTCATGCTGGGCATCTCGGTGGCGGTCAGCGACGTCGTCGGCGCGCTGACGGTCGCCTACGACCTGCTCACCGGCGCGCTGTTCGTGCCGATCATGGGTGCGCTGTTCTGGCGCCGGGCCACCACCATGGGCGCCCTGGTCTCGATCGCGGTCAGCAGCGTCGTGGTGGTCGTGCTGCTGGTCACACAGGGCCTGCTGTCGAACGACCCGATCATCTACGGCATGCTCACCAGCCTCGTGGTGTTCGTGGTGGTCAGCCTGCTGACCCGCCCGATGCCCGCGGAGGAGCTCGAACGCTGGGAGGGGCGACTCCGGGGCGAGCCGCAGCCACAGCAGGAGACGGCGGCGACGACGACGTGAGCGCGCGGAGACCTATCGCCTGAACTCCGGCTTGGGCCGGCGCAGGCCCCGGCGGCGCAGCCGGGCGACCAGGTCGCGGCTGCTCACCGGCTCGGCACCGGCTGCGACGACGGCGTCGTACCACTCGGCGGGAACGTCGTAGTGGTCCCGGTCGAACCCCTGCGCCGGGATGCCGCACGCGCGGGCGAACTCGTGCAGCTCCTCGTACGACGTGTCGCTGGCCAGGTGCGACCACAGCCGACCGCGCATCGGCACCTGCGGCGGGTCGACCAGGATCATGACGACATCCGTGCGGTGTGGTCGTCGACCAGCAGGCGCCAGGAGCGCACGTAGGCGGGGTCGACGTAGGCCTTGTCCCAGGACCGGTCGGGGCGTACCGAGCTGCCGACGTGGAAGGAGCGGACGCCGGCGCGCACCAGCCACGGCACGTGCTCGGGCACCAGCCCGCCCCCGGCCATCAGCAGGCCGACCGCGGTGGGGTCGGAGGCCCGCCGGGTGAGCTCGTCGAGGCCGTGCGCGACACCCAGCGACGACCCGGCGGTCAGCACCGCGTCGAGGCCCTCGAGCTGGCGCAGGTGGCGCCACGCCCGGTCGTGGTCGAGGCAGCTGTCGACCGCACGGTGGAACGTCCACGGCGCGCCGTCGAGCCCGTCGACGATGGCCTCGCACACCGGGATGTCGATGTCGAGGTCGTGGTTGAGGAACCCGAAGACGACCCCCTCGGCCCCGGCCGCGAGGTAGTCGCCGGCGAGGCCGACCAGCCGCGCCAGCTCGCCGCCGGTGGTGCTGAAGTCCTCGCGCAGCCGCAGCATCACCCGCACCGGCAGTGCGGTCGCGCGAGTCACCGCGCTGACCGTCGCGGTCACGCAGGACACACCGCCGTGCTCCATCGAGCCGACCAGCTCGAGCCGGTCGGCCCCGCCCGCCTCGGCCGCCTCCGCGTCGGCAGGGTGCAGCGCGATCACCTCGAGCAGGCCGCTCGATGCCTGCGCGCGCCGCGGTGAGCCGGAGGAGCCGGTGACGTCCACCGGACCAGAGTGCCATCGACCGTCGGCTTGAACCTGCGGGGGCGCGCGGGAAACATGGTGGGGTGACCGACCCGCTGCGTGATGGGGTGACCGACCCGCTGCTGGCTGCGCGTGCGCTGGTGCTCGCCGACCTGCAGTCCTGCCAGCTCGCGGACCCGCAGACGGTGTCCGCGCTGGAGGAGTCCGTCTCGCAGCGCCGCTGGTGGGTCAGCCACTGGCCGCGCGGCGTCGAGTTCGTGGCCGGGCTGGTGGCCCAGGACGTGCAGGACGCGATCGTGGACCGGATCGGCCGGTGGCCGGTCTGCCATCGCTGCCACGACGACGACGGCCACGGCCTCTACATCCACCCCGAGCTGGGCCCCGACCCGCACTGGGTGTGCGAGAAGTCCTCGACGGTGATCGCCCCGCTCGGCCGGCTCTGACGTGTCCGGCGGGCTCACCTAGTCGTCGGCGGCCTCGAGCACGCGGAGCACGTTGCCTCCGGCGAGCGCGGCCAGGTCGGCCTCGCTCCAGCCCCGGTCGGCGAGCGCAGCGAACAGCCGCGGGTACGCCCCCACGTCGGGCATGTCCACCGGCATGAACGACGACCCGTCGTAGTCGCCACCCAGGCCCACGTGGTCGACCCCGGCCACCTCGCGTACGTGCTCGACGTGCCGAACCACGTCGTCCAGCGTCGCGTCGGGCGGCGGGTCCGTGCGGGCGCGCTCGTCCATCAGCGCCCCCATGGCCGCGAAGTCACGCCCGTCGACGCCCCGCTGCTCCGCCCGCTCCACGGTCTCGTCCTTCCACGCCGCGGCGGCCGGGGAGACGAAGGCGGGCACGAACGTCACCATGCAGACCCCGCCGTTGCCGGCCAGCGTCTGCAGCACGTCGTCGGGGACGTTGCGGGGCACGTCGCACAGCGCCCTGGCCGAGGAGTGGCTGAACACGACCGGACGCGAGGAGACCCGCAGCGCGTGCCGCATGGTGTCGGCCGAGACGTGCGACAGGTCGACCAGCATGCCGATCCGGTTCATCTCCCGGACGACGTCCTCGCCGAAGTCGCTGAGCCCGCCGAGCACCGGCTCGTCGGTGGCCGAGTCGGCCCACGGCACGTTGTCGTTGTGGGTCAGCGTCATGTACCGCACGCCCAGGGAGCGCATCATCCGCAGCGTGCCCAGCGACCCGTTGATCGAGTGGCCGCCCTCCATGCCCATCAGCGACGCCACCCGCCCGGAGCCGAACACCGCACGCACGTCCGCGGCCGAGTCGGCCAGCCCGAGGTGGTCCGGGAACGCGGCCACGAGGCGCTGCACGAAGTCGACCTGCTCCAGGGTCGCGGTCACCGCGGAGTCACCCTGCAGTGCCGACGGCACGTACACCGACCAGAACTGGGCGCCGACCCCTCCCTGCCGCAGCCGGGGGATGTCGGTGTGCAGCCTCGGCTCTCCCCCGGCGAGGTCGACCGCGTCCAGGTCGTAGTCGCACACCTTGCGCATGGCCCACGCCAGGTCGTTGTGCCCGTCGACCAGCGGGGCGTCGGCGAGCAGGCGGCGAGCGTTCTCCTCCGATGTCATGCGCACATCGTGGCACCCGCGCAATGGGGGCGGTCCTAGCGAGTGCGAACGAAGATGTCCCACTCCGCGTTGGTGTCGCCGCGCACGAGGTTGCGCGCGTGCGACTCGAACGCGATGACGTTGCCGTGTGCGGACAGGGCTCCTCCAAGGCTGAGTACGTTGCCCGGGAGACCGTGACGCCCGACCGAGACCATCTTGGTCCGGCCGGTGCGCATGGAGTACACGAACACGTCCTCGTGCGCGTTCGTGTCGCCCCGAACCAGCTTCCCGGACGGGGTGCTGAACGCCACGAACCTGCCGTCGGCGGAGATGTCGCCGACGACGCTGTCGTACCTGCTCTCCTCACCGTCGAGGCCGACGGAGATGCGCCGGATGCGGTCGGTCGCCCGGTTGTACACGAACACGTCGCCCGCGTGGTTGTCGTCGCCGGGAACCAGGGTGGAGGCGCCCGAGCTGAACGCGACCAGGTTGCCGTGCCCGCTGATGACCGGCCAGAGGCTGCTGCGGTCGGCCTGCCGGCCGTCGGAGGAGATCGACACCATCTCGGTCCTTCCCGTGGCCCGGTCGTGCACGAAGATGTCGGAGGTCCCGTTGGTGTCGCCCGGCACGAGGTTCCTCGCCCGGGAGTGGAACGCCACGAACCGGCCGTTCGCGGAGATCGCCGGGAACCCGCTGGACCGGTTGCCGCGCTCCCCGTCGGTGGCCACGGAGACGAGCTCGGTGACCCCGAGAAGGCGGTCACGCACGTAGACGTGCGAGCGGCCTGGAACCGTCGCAGGCTCCACCAGGTCGCGGGAGTCCGAGGTGAAGGCGACGTAGCGGCCGTCGGCGGAGATGGCGGGCTCGTAGCTGCAGCTGCGCCTGGTCTCGGCGCCATGGATGACGTTCATCCGTTCGGTGACGTCTCGGAGCCTGTCACGGACCCAGACGTCACAGGCGCCGTACGTGTCCGGTCGCTCGAGGTTCCTGGCGTGGGAGTCGAACGCGACGAACCGGCCGTCGGCGGAGATGTCGGGGTCACGGCTCTCGGCGTTTCCCTGCACACCGGTGGTGCTGAGCGACACACGCTCGGTCCGCCCGGTCACCAGATCGTGGACGAAGACGTCCTCGAAGTCACCGTTGGCGTCAGGGCGCTCCAGCGTCGTGGCCATGCTGTCGAAGGCCACCCAGCGTCCGTTGTCCGAGACCGACACGAACTCAGACCAGCCGTCAGCCTGCCTTCCGGAGGTACTGACCGACACGCGTTCGGTGTGCCGCCCGAAGACCGGTCCCAACGCGACCTCCGCGGAGGTGTTCAGGGCGAGGAGCAGCAGCAGCCCCGCAAGCGCCGCTCCGATCACCGCGACAACGCCCCACTGCCACACCCGGGACACCCCGCCCATGCTCCCCACCCCACCCCGTCAGGCTCGGGAGGTTCCGGGCCGTTGGGTCGAATGTGGCCCCGCCACCGGTCGTCGTCAAGATGCGACAGCCCGCACGAGGGTCCCCTTGCGCCGAACCTATCGGCGTAGGGGACCCCGCGGCGGAACCGGGCCGGAGCCGGGTCGGCTCACTCGGTCGTGATCGCCTTCAGCCCCTCCCTAGTCCTTCGTGAACTCGGACAGAAGCCTAAGGACGGACGCCCCTGCGCCTCCGGTTCTCCCTGGTGTGACCCTGCCGAGACCCTGAGACGGCGGTAGCGTGTTGCACGACACACCGACGCGGGAAAGTGCAGTAGCCTGCCGAACGCTCAGCGTCACTACGACCCTTCGGGAGCACGTCGTGCTACTCGCACAGGAATCAGGCCTGCGACTCGATGCGAACTTCCTCGACTACAGCATCATCGCGGTCTACTTCGTCTTCGTTCTCGGCATAGGCCTCATCGCCCGCCGGGCAATCTCCAACAGCCTCGACTTCTTCCTGTCCGGCCGCTCGCTGCCGGCCTGGATCACCGGGCTGGCGTTCATCTCCGCCAACCTGGGCGCGATCGAGATCATGGGCATGAGCGCCAACGGCGCCGAGTTCGGCATGCCGACCGTGCACTACTTCTGGATCGGGGCCGTCCCGGCGATGCTGTTCCTCGGCATCGTGATGATGCCGTTCTACTACGGGTCCAAGGTCCGCAGCGTGCCGGAGTTCATGCTGCGCCGGTTCGGTCCGACAGCCCACCTGGTCAACGCGATCAGCTTCGCCGTCGCCCAGGTCCTCATCGCCGGCATCAACCTCTTCCTGCTGGCCACCATCGTGAACGTGCTGCTCGGCTGGAACCTGTACGTAGCGCTGATCGTGGCCGCGATCATCGTGCTCAGCTACATCACGCTCGGCGGCCTGAGCGCGGCGATCTACAACGAGGTACTGCAGTTCTTCGTCATCGTCGCGGCGCTGACCCCGCTGACGATCGCGGCGCTGGTGAAGGTGGGCGGCTGGCAGGGGCTGACCGACAAGATCAGCGACCCCGAGCAGATGAGCGCCTGGCCAGGCACCGAGCTGACCGGGTTCACCTCACCGCTGCTGTCGGTCATCGGCCTGGTCTTCGGCCTCGGGTTCGTGCTGTCGTTCGGCTACTGGACCACCAACTTCGTCGAGGTCCAGCGGGCGATGGCGTCCAAGAGCATGAACAACGCCCGCCGCACCCCCATCATCGGCTCCTTCCCGAAGATGTTCGTACCGTTCATCGTCATCATCCCGGGCATGCTGGCCGCCGTGCTGGTGCCTGAGGTGCGGCAGGGCAAGGCTGCCGGAGGCGACTTCGACTTCAACAACTCGCTGCTGTTCCTGATGCGCGACCTGCTGCCCAACGGCATGCTCGGGCTGGCGATCGCGGGTCTGCTGGCCTCGTTCATGGCCGGGATGGCGGCCAACATCAGCTCGTTCAACACGGTGTTCAGCTACGACATCTGGCAGGACTACGTCGTCAAGGGCCGGCCCGACCGCTACTACCTCAACGTCGGGCGCACCGTGACCGTGCTGGCGACGGTCGCGGCCGTCTTCACGGCGCTGATCGCGTCCCAGTACTCCAACCTGATGGACTACCTGCAGCAGCTGTTCTCGTTCTTCAACGCACCGCTGTTCGCGACGTTCATCCTCGGTATGTTCTGGAAACGCATGACGCCGACCGCGGGCTGGGTCGGCCTGGTCAGCGGAACGGTCGCCGCAGTCCTCGTCGCGTTCCTCAGCGAGGACGCGTTCGGCGCCGCATCGCTGGGTGTCCTGCCGCTCAGCGGCCAGGGCGCCAGCTTCGTGGGCGCGGGCGCAGCGTTCGTGGTCGACGTCGCGGTGAGCTACGTCGTGTCGATGGCCACGCAGCCCAAGCCGGAGCCCCAGCTGGTCGGCCTGGTCTACTCGCTGACGCCCAGGGAGACCTTCCACGACCCGCGCGACGCCAACGAGGCGTGGTACCAGAAGCCGGGCCTGCTGGCGGGTATCTCCCTGACCCTGATCATCATCCTGAACATCATCTTCGGCTGATAGGAGACCGGTGATGTCCGCACAGCAATCTGACCCTTCGGGCCGCACGCCCCGGCGGACGCGCGCAGGCCTGTTCGACGTCCGATTCATCATCGGGACCCTGCTCGGCATCTACGGTGTGGTGCTGACGATCTACGGGCTGGCGTTCACCAGCGAGGCCGACCTCGCCAAGGTCAACGGCGAGAACCTCAACCTGTGGACCGGGATCTGCCTGATCATCGCCTCGGTCATCTTCATCGTCTGGGCCCGCGTACGCCCGGTGCTGGTGCCGGTCGAGCCTGAGGACGACCCCGAGGCGCGCGAGATGGGTGAGCACCCACCGGGGATGTGACCCTTCACCCCACGTGCACATGACGAAGGGGCGGTCCCGATGACTCGGGACCGCCCCTTCGCTTTGCTCTCCAGCCGGGCTCTCCGGCCGGCTGACCGGCGGGAAACCTCAGAGCGGCAGGCTCAGAAGTCCATGCCGCCCATGCCGCCCATGTCAGGCGCACCGCCGCCACCGGCGGGTGCCTTCTCGGGCTTCTCGGCGATGACCGCCTCGGTGGTGAGGAACAGCGCCGCGATCGAGGCGGCGTTCTGCAGGGCCGAGCGGGTCACCTTGGTCGGGTCGATGATGCCCTCGGCGACCATGTCGACGTACTCACCGGTGGCCGCGTTGAGGCCGTGCCCGGCCTCGAGCCCGCGAACCTTCTCGGCCACGACGCCGCCCTCGAGGCCGGCGTTGACCGCGATCTGCTTCAGCGGAGCCTCCGCCGCAGCCCGGACGATCGTCGCGCCGGTGGCCTCGTCGCCGACGAGGTCGAGCTTCTCGAACGCCCGCGCCGTGGACTGGGTCAGGGCCACGCCGCCGCCGGCGACGATGCCCTCCTCGACCGCAGCCTTGGCGTTGCGGACGGCGTCCTCGATGCGGTGCTTGCGCTCCTTCAGCTCCACCTCGGTGGCGGCGCCGACCTTGATCACCGCAACACCGCCGGCCAGCTTGGCCAGGCGCTCCTGCAGCTTCTCGCGGTCGTAGTCGGAGTCGCTGTTCTCGATCTCGGTGCGGATCTGGTTGACCCGGCCGGCGATCTGGTCCGCGTCACCGGAGCCCTCGACGATCGTGGTCTCGTCCTTGGTGACCACGACCTTGCGGGCCTGGCCGAGCAGCTCGATGCCGGCGTTCTCGAGCTTGAGGCCGACCTCCTCGCTGACGACCTGGCCGCCGGACAGGATCGCGATGTCCTGCAACATGGCCTTGCGACGGTCGCCGAAGCCGGGGGCCTTGACGGCGACCGACTTGAACGTGCCGCGGATCTTGTTGACGACGAGCGTGGCCAGGGCCTCGCCCTCGACGTCCTCGGCGACGATGCACAGCGGCTTGCCGGACTGCATGACCTTCTCCAGCAGCGGGAGCAGGTCCTTCACGTTGCTGATCTTGGAGTTGACGATCAGCACGTACGGGTCCTCGAGCACGGCCTCCATGCGCTCGGCGTCGGTGACGAAGTAGGGCGAGATGTAGCCCTTGTCGAAGCGCATGCCCTCGGTGAGCTCGAGCTCGAGGCCGAAGGTGTTGCTCTCCTCGACGGTGATGACGCCTTCCTTGCCGACCTTGTCCATGGCCTCGGCGATGATCTCGCCGACGCTGGAGTCGCCCGCCGAGATCGACGCCGTCGACGCGATCTGCGCCTTGGTCTCGACCTCCTTCGACATCTCCAGCAGCTGCTCGCTGATGGCCTCGACCGCGGCCTCGATGCCGCGCTTGAGGCTCATCGGGTTGGCACCGGCCGCCACGTTGCGCAGGCCCTCGCGGACCAGCGCCTGGGCCAGCACGGTGGCCGTCGTCGTGCCGTCACCGGCGACGTCGTCGGTCTTCTTGGCGACTTCCTTGACGAGCTCGGCGCCGATCTTCTCGTACGGCTCCTCGAGCTCGATCTCCTTGGCGATGGACACACCGTCGTTCGTGATCGTCGGCGCGCCCCACTTCTTCTCGAGGACGACGTTGCGGCCCTTGGGGCCGAGCGTCACCTTCACGGCGTCGGCGAGCGTGTTCATGCCACGCTCGAGGGCGCGCCGCGCCTCCTCGTCGAATGCGATGGTCTTGGGCATAACTCCTGCGAGTCCTCCCGCTAAGGCTCTGATGACCCGGCTCGACGCCCGCGACGGACGGCCCCGGTGCGTCGCGGTCCCTTCCCGCTGCCGCCGAGGCCTCGTCGGTCCAGGCCCTGGATGGCACTCTCACCCCGAGAGTGCCAACGCCCAGTATTAGCACTCGCACCCCCCGAGTGCAAGCCAGCCGACCGCGGTCAGAGACGCGCGCAGACCACCGGAGTCAGACCACTTCGCTCAGACCACTGGCTCAGAACATGGGGGTGGCCCGCGGCGGTTCCGCCGAACGGTGGTGCCGCAACCGCCGGTGCTCGTTCGCCTCGACGTGCTGGGGGTCGGGGAGCACGACGACCGGGCAGCCCGCGTGCCGGATCACCCGCTGGCTGGTCGACCCCACCAGCGCGTCGTGCATGGCCGAGTGCCCGCGGCCGCCGACGACGAGCAGCTCGGCGTCCAGGGACGCGGTGGTCAGGGCCTCGCTCGGCCGGCCCCGTACCAGGCGACGCTCCACCTCGGGCGGGTTCATCATGCCCTCGAGCGCGGCGATCAGGGCCCGCCGCTGCACGATCTCGGCCTGGGCGTGCGCCTCCTCCGGAGTTGCCGGCGCGATCATGCCCTCGACCCCGTCCCACTCCCAGGCCGTCACCGCCCGCAGGCTGCAGCTGCGGTAGCGCGCCTCGGCCACCGCCCACTCCAGCGCCCGCTGCGAGCCCGGGGACCCGTCGATGCCACACACGATGACCTGTCCGCGCGCGTCCATCGCACACCTCCATGACCCGGAACGCTCCGCTTCCACACTGCTCCTCGCCCCTATCGCCGTCTAGAAGCATCCTCCGCGCCCGCTTGACCTGACCGTAAGCGAGGGGCTACGGTCCGTGATACCGGGAAGACCGGGGCTGATAACGCGGCAGCCCGGACCGCAGGGGGGTCCGGGCTGCCGCTTCACCTATGCCCCGAGGGGACGGCGGTGTGGGGTTCGGAACCCGCCGTCGGCTGGGCAGAGGGAGCGGCCAGGGGACCCGGGAGGCCATGGAGTGGCCCGTTCGGACTATTGACCCCACGGCAGCGCCCCAACAACACTTCTCAGTACCTCGTGGGTGCGACGAGGCTCGAACGGGGCACGGACGAGATCCGTGCCCCGTTCGCTTGTCTGTGAGCCTCCCGGCCCGCTCAGCCGCCGGCGACGGCCGGGATCACCGAGACCTGTGCGCCGTCCGGCGTGGTGGTCTCCAGCCCGTCGGTGAAGCGCACGTCCTCGTTGCCGACGTAGACGTTGACGAACCGGCGCAGCTTGCCCTGCTCGTCGACCACGCGCCCCTTGATGCCCGGGTAGGACGAGTCGAGAGAGTCCAGCACCTCCAACAGCGTGGCGCCCTCGGCGCTGACCTCCGACTCGCCCTTGGTGTACGTGCGCAGGATCGTGGGCACGCGGACGCTGACGCTCATGGGCGGGGCTCCTCCTCGGGGCTCGGCGGGGTTTCCGATGCTAGATCGCGGCCTTGAAGGCCTCGTAGGTCGGCTCGATCGTGGCGGCCGGGCCGACCCGCCCGGCGACGGCATCCAGTGTCTTCAGCCCGTCGCCGGTGTTGAACACGACGGTCTCCGCGTCGGGGTCGAGCTTGCCGCTCTCGATCAGCTTCTTCAGCGTCGCGACCGTGACGCCGCCGGCGGTCTCGGCGAACACGCCCTCGGTGCGGGCCAGCAGCTGGATGCCCTCGAGCACCTCGTCGTCGCTGACGTCCTCGACCACGCCGCCGGTGCGGCGGGCGACGTCGAGCACGTAGTTGCCGTCGGCCGGGTTGCCGATCGCCAGCGACTTGGCGATGGTGCTCGGCTTGACCGGGCGTACGACGTCGTGGCCTTCCTTGAAGGCGGCGGCCACCGGCGAGCAGCCGGTCGCCTGCGCGCCGAAGATCTTGTAGGGCGTCTCCTCCACCAGGCCGAGCCGGCCCAGCTCGCCGAACGCCTTGTCGACCTTGGTCAGCTGCGAGCCGGACGCGACCGGGATGACCACCTGCTCCGGCAGCCGCCAGCCGAGCTGCTCGCCGACCTCGAAGCCCAGCGTCTTGGAGCCCTCGGCGTAGTAGGGGCGGACGTTGACGTTGACGAACGCCCAGCCGTCCTCCTCGCCGGCGATCTCCGACGCGAGCCGGTTGACGTCGTCGTAGTTGCCCTTCACCGCGACCAGCGTGCCGCCGTAGACCGCGGTGGTGACCACCTTCGGGGTCTCCAGGTCGTGCGGGATGAACACGACGCTCTTCATCCCCGCGCGCGCAGCGGCGGCCGCCACGGCGTTGGCCAGGTTGCCGGTCGACGGGCAGGCGAACACGGTCAGCCCGAGCTCGCGGGCGGCCGACAGCGCCATCGCGACCACCCGGTCCTTGAACGAGTGCGTCGGGTTGCCCGAGTCGTCCTTGACCCACAGCCGCCGCAGGCCGAGCTCACGGGCGAGGTTGTCGGCACGCAGCAGCCGGGTGAACCCGGGGTCCATCTGCGGGAACGTGGTGACGTCGGCCGGGACGGGCAGCAGCGGCTGGTAGCGCCAGATGTTCTTCGGCCCGGCCTCGATCTGCTCGCGGGTCACGGCCGGGAAGTCGTAGCCCACCTCGAGCGGGCCGAAACACTCCTCACAGGCGTAGAACGGGCCGAGCTGCTGCTGGTGCCGGCACTCCCGGCACACCAGGGCGGTCGCGTTGCCGAACGCGCCCTCGCGCAGGCCGGTTTGGGAGTCTTGCACGGTGACGCTCACGAGGCCTCCTCCTCATCTTCCCTGACCGGCTCTCGGTGCAGGACGGACGTGGCACCTGATCGGTCCGACGAGGGGGGCCTCGCGCGCATACGGTGGACCGACGGGTTGCCGGGGCTTCGTCGGGCCGTGTCCCTCTGCCCCTCTGGATGAGCTCCGCTCAGCCTAGCCATTCGTCTCGAATGGCGTCACTTCGGTCCAGCATCCGGGACCGCCCGTCTCGGTGCCGCCTGCGTTTACCGGGCGGTAGAAGGAGGAACACTCCCGGTAGGTGGCGTCGCGCCGGTTCTTGGCCTGGACGCCTCACGCTGAGAGGAATGCCGGGATGAGCCAACAGCCGATGGCCGCGTGGGAGTGCCACCGGTGCGACGTGACAGGTCGGTCCCCCGAGGCCGACCCCCGGTGCTGGTTCTGCGACGGGCCGGTCCTCGTGACCGCGCGCCTGTCGGCGCGCACCTGGCCGGCTCTGCCGATCGCCATGCGCCGCTGAGCAGCGGCCCGCGTCACCTGCGGGCCAGCATCTCCGCGATCGCCCGCAGCAGGGCCACCACCTCGTCCGGACCGTCGACGAGCACGTCGGCGCGCTCGGCGAGCGCGTTCTCCTCGGTCGAGCCCGAGCACACCAGCAGACCCTGCATCCCCTGCGCGCGCATCTGGTCGACCGCGTCGAAGGCCGCGAGGTCCCCGAGGTCGTCGCCGGCGAACACCACGGTGCGCACGCCCAGCTCCTCGACCAGCGCCCACAGCGCGCCGCCCTTGTCCACCCCTGGCGGACGCAGCTCGAGCACCATCCGGCCGGGCTCGACCACCAGGCCGACCTCGTCGGCCAGCCGCTGCAGCGGCACCCGCAGCCGCTCGAGCGCGCCGGGCGGGTCGCTCATCCGGCGGGTGTGCACGCCCAGCGAGGCGCCCTTGTCCTCGACGTACGCGTCCTCGGCGTCGAGCTCGCGCAGCAGGCCGGGCAGGCGACCGCGGGCCTCCTCGACGCCGGGAGGCGGTGCCGGCGCCGACACCTCGTCGCTGCGGGCGTCCCAGCGCTCCAGCCCGTAGTGGCCGAGTACGACCAGGCCGCTCAGGTCAGGCGCCTCGCGCAGGCCGGCGTACTCGACCGCGACCGCCGCCGGGCGCCCGGTGACGATGGCCAGGTGACCGATCCGGCCGGCCAGCCCGGAGAGCGCCTCGGCCGCCTCGGGGTGTGCGCGGGCCTGCGCGGGGTCGGACACGATCGGGGCGAGAGTGCCGTCGAAGTCGAGCGCGACCAGCGCCGACGCCGGGTCTTCGGCCAGGGCACGCAGGGCGGCCCGGCCCTCCTCGGTGCGGGGCTGGACTGTTGTCACTCGATCACCATGGGGGTCACCACGGGCAGAGAGCTGGTGTCAGTACGCGTCCTCGGTGAGGATCACGGTCAGCCGGTCGAAGCGCATCGGCGCGACGGCGGTCCGGACCCGGTGGATGCCGAGCTGTTCGGCGAGCTGGTTGGCCTCGGCGGTCATACCGTCGGGATGGTAGACCGTGCTGGCCGGGATGTCGCCGTACCAGTTGTCGACCCCGACCACCTGCCAGCCCGCGTCCTGCAGCTCCGCGGCCGTGGACGCCGCCAAGCCGTCGATGGAGGTGTTGTTGAAGACCTCGACGTAGACCTGCGGGACCTCGGGGGTCGGCTCGGCCCGCTTCTGCTTGCGCGGCTTCTTCTTCTGCTGGTCGCGCTTGTGGTGTTTCTTGGCCTGCTTGGCGTGGTTGGCGGTGTCGGGCTTCTCCGCCGCAGGCGTGCGTGCCGCGGTCACCGGACCGGCGGGCGCAGCGCTGGGGCCGAAGTTCTTCGTCGAGGACGCGCTCTGCGCCTGGCTGGTGCCGTCGTTGCCGCTGGCGAAGAACGCCACCATCGCGACCACGATCGCGACCACGCTCGCCACGGCCACGACCGAGGGTGTCGCCTGTCCGGCCTCCGGGCCGTGCTTCGCCCGGCGGCCTGGTCGAGGTGCCTGCACGCCGGACATCAGCGCGTCAGACTTCGAAGCCGAGGCGGCGGGCGGACCGGGCACGCTGGCGTGCCGACCGCAGCCGGCGCAGCCGCTTGACCAGCAGCGGGTCGAAGGCGATTGCCGCCTCGGTGTCGATCAGGGCGTTCAGCACCTGGTAGTACCGCGTCGCGGACATGTCGAACTTCTCCCTGATCGCGTGCTCCTTGGCACCGGCGTACTTCCACCACTGGCGCTCGAAGCCGAGGATCTCACGGTCACGCTCGGACAGCGCCTGCGCAGCGCGCGCCGCCTCGCCGGACGTCACCATGCCGACGTCGGCGTCGGCTGCGTCTCTTGCAGCGTCACTGCCTGCCATGAGCCCTCGATCCCCCAGTTTTTCGCGGTCAACTCCGGGTCAGCGTATGCGAGAACCACAACGGTGTCATTTTGGCGCGCGGCGGCGTGTTGCGCCTCCCGCGCGGCTGGGTGCCGCCCGCACCCTAACCGAGGTGGGCACGCACCCCGCACGGCGGCTAGGGTCAAGGCGAAGCCGCTAGGGAGGGGACCGTGCCAAAGCCGACCACCAAGAAGTCAGCGTCGGGCGCCCAGAAACGCGCCGCCGGCCGAGCCACGTCGGCACGCCGACGCGGTGCCGAGACCAGCGACATGGTGGTGGTCGCCAACCGGCTGCCGGTCGACCGCGTCGAGGAGCCCGACGGCACGACCACCTGGCGTCCGTCCCCCGGCGGTCTGGTGACCGCGCTCGAACCGGTGCTGCGCCGGCAGCACGGCGCCTGGATCGGCTGGCCCGGCGGTGACATCGACGACGCCTCGGCCTTCGAGCAGGACGGGCTGACGCTGGTGCCGGTCCCGCTGTCGACGACGGAGGTCGAGGAGTACTACGAGGGCTTCTCCAACGGCACGCTGTGGCCGCTCTACCACGACGTGATCGTCGCACCGGAGTTCCACCGCGAGTGGTGGGAGGCGTACGTGCGGGTCAACCGGCGCTTCGCCGAGCGGGCCGCCGAGGTCGCAGCCCAGAACGCCGTGGTGTGGATCCACGACTACCAGCTGCAGCTGGTACCGCAGATGCTGCGGGAGATGCGGCCCGACCTGCGCATCGGCTACTTCCTGCACATCCCGTTCCCGCCCACCGAGCTGTTCATGCAGCTGCCGTGGCGCCGGGCGATCATCGAGGGGCTCCTCGGCGCCGACCTGGTGGGGTTCCAGGTGCCCGCCAACGCGGCCAACTTCGCCCGGCTGGTGCGCTCGCTGACCGGCAACAAGACCCATCGCGACGTCGTACACATGCCCGAGGGACGCACCGTACGGGCGCGGGCCTTCCCGATCTCCATCGACGCCAGCGGCCTGGTCGAGCTGTCGAAGTCGCCGGAGACCGAGGCACGCGCCAAGGAGCTGCGCGACGAGGTCGGCAACCCCGAGCGACTGCTGCTCGGCGTCGACCGGCTCGACTACACCAAGGGCATCCGCCAGCGTCTGCGTGCCTTCGGCGAGCTGCTGCGGGACAAGGACGTCAGCGTCGACGACGCGGTGTTCATCCAGGTCGCTACCCCGTCGCGTGAGCGCGTCGAGCAGTACCGCGTGCTGCGCGAGGAGATCGAGCGCCTGGTGGGCAACATCAACGGCGACTACGGCCGGATCGGCACGCCGGCGATCAACTACATGCACACGTCGTTCTCCCGCAACGAGATGGCCGCACTGTTCCGCGCCGCCGACGTGATGGTGGTGACGCCGTTGCGCGACGGCATGAACCTGGTCGCCAAGGAGTACGTCGCCTGCCGCTTCCAGGACGACGGTGCGCTCGTGCTCAGCGAGTTCGCCGGCGCCGCCGCCGAGCTCAAGCAGGCCTACCTGATCAACCCCTACGACATCAACGGGCTCAAGGGGACCCTCATGCGGGCGATGCGCGCCGACCCGCGTGACGTGCAGCGGCGGATGCGGGCCCTGCGCAAGTACGTGCTCGAGCACGACATCGACCGGTGGGCGCAGGAGTTCCTCGACGCGCTCACCGCAGAGTGACTCGGCTGGGTTGGGCGATCGGCTGAAGGCTCGGTTGGGCGACGGTCGGCT
>CBFGZI010000063.1:0-20324 GCA_965653225.1 uncultured Propionibacteriales bacterium
CGCCTGGGCCGCGGCGCGCTGCCGGGCCAGCTCGGCCGCCCGCTCGGCGGCCCGCTTCGCCGCTCGCTGGCGGCGTAGCTCGGCCTGGCGCTCGAGTGCCTGCTGACGCTGCTGGGCCAGCTGGACGGACACGTTCTGCGCGTCGGCGAGCTCCTGCACCAGCGCGTCCTTGCGCGCCGAGATCTGCGACACCGCGGCCTGCTGGGCGGCCATGGCCTCCTGGGCCTGCTGCCGGGCGGCCGCGGCCTCCTGCTGGGCGTGGTCGGCCTTGGCGACCGCGGTCCGGGCCTCGCGCTGGAAGACCTGCTTCATGGCGTACGCCGCACGGAACCGGTCGAGCCTCGCCTGCATGATCGACGAGGCGCCCTTGAAGACGGCGAACCGGTTGAGGAACGCGTCGGGGTTCTTCGCGACGAGGTAGGCACTGACCTGGCTCAGATCCGCGCCGCCCTGGTAGGTGTCCGCGACGAGTGCGCCGATGCCGGCACGCTGCTGGGTGATCCGGGCGTTCGCCCGGTCGGCCTTCTGCCGGGCCGACTTCGCCTCCGCCTGCGCCTGCTGCAGCCGCCACCTCGCGCCGTTGTACGCCTCGGCAGCCTGCGACGCGGCGACGCCGAGACTCTGCAGCTGCTGGTCGGCCGCCTGGTACTCGGACTGGATCTCCGAGACGCTTTTCGCGGTGTCCTGGACGTGCTGCCGCGCCGCGTTGACCTGGCGCTGCGACGGGAACGACGGGTCCGACGGCGAACCGTGCGCGACCGGCGATCCTGCGAGCAGCAGCAACCCGACGGTCACCACTGCGATCCCCCCACGACCTCTGTTCCACCTCGAGCCGTGGATGCGAACCGGCGCCTTCCCCTCGCCGGTTCTCCGCGGGTCGAGTCGGTTGTCCGACTCGAAGTGCACGTGGTTCCCCTTCTCGCTCACGCGTCCCGCCACCTGGAGACGCATCCGGTGGCCCGCCCTTTCGCCGATCTCGACCCCTTCCCAAAGGCGTCGATCTGCGACATGGCGCACCTTTTCACTGCCGACCGTAGTCATCTTGTGTCACAGAGGGAACAGTTTTCACATGAAAAACATGAGTAACATGGCGCGTCGGCTTGACAGATGACATGGTTGTAATTCGTTCGTTGTGGCTTACGCGGGCTGTTCGGGCCGCTCTCGAGGTGGGCTGCGGTGGCCTGGGATGGGCCTGGGCGGACCTGGGCCGGCAATGAGGGCCGGGTTGGCTGTGGGCGCGCAGGTCTGGCCTGGGGTTGGGTCCTGGCTTTGGGCTCAGGCCGAGTTTTGCCCTGGGCGCCGGTTCGGCCGGGGTTGCGTTCCTGGCAGTTAAGAGGAGGTTGGGCCGCGTGGTCTCGGGCGTTGCAGGCCGCTGTTGGTGGGCTTCTGGCTCGGCCCCCTGGGTCTGCGGACCGCTCGCACCTGTTGCTTGAACGGCGGCGAGGCGGCACCGCAGCCGAGCCGAGGAACGTTCGCCCACACTTCGTGGAGGACGGCACCCGATCGCGGCCGAACGCGGCCGTTTGCCAACACTTCGTGCCAAACGACGGGTCACGCCGGCCGGCGCCGAGCTCGCGGTTCACACATGCGTGAAAGAGGCACGCCCAAAAGGATCGTGGCGGCGCCGCGGTTCACACATGCGTAAAAGACGTACACCCCCGGCGGCGGGCCAGTCCGAACGCGCGAGGCAGTCGAGCGCGCAACCTCCTGACGCCCGCGCTCACCGCTGCCCTGACCCACCACAGCGGAAACGGCGCCGCCCAGCGAAGGCCCGGCCCAGCCTCCTCTTGGCTGCCAACAACCCAACCCCGGGCCCGCTTGCACCCCGAGACCCACCCGGCCCCGACCGCAACTCAGGCCTCTCCCACGGGACGCTACGTCCGCGAGTACGTGCGCTATCGCGCTCACCCTGACGGACACTGCGCGCGGCCTGTCCTTACGTCCGTGCGGGCGTGAGCCGAAGACCGGGTCAGCGCCGGCGGAGACGCACCATGCTCGGTGAGAGCTGGTCGACCGAGGTGGCGCCGAGCAGCGCCATCGTCCGGCGTACGTCGCCCTCGAGCAGCGCGCACAGCCGGTCGACGCCGGCCTCGCCGCCGGCCATCAGCGCGTACAGGTACGCCCGGCCCAGCAGCACCGCGTGCGCACCCAGGGCCACCGCGGCGACGGCGTCCCCGCCGCTGCGCACGCCGCCGTCGAGCAGCACCTCGGCGTCGTCGCCGACCGCGTCGAGCACCTCGGGCAGGGCCTCCAGCGGGGTCACCGCGCGGTCGAGCTGGCGGCCGCCGTGGTTGGACACGACCACCGCGTCCGCACCCATGCCGACGGCCCGGCGCGCGTCGTCGGCGTGCTGGATGCCCTTGACCACCAGCGTCCCGTCCCACTCCGCGCGCATCCACTCCAGGTCGTCGAAGGTGACCGAGGGGTCGAACAGCGACGCGATCAGCTCCATCACGCCGGCGGGCGAGCCAGGCTTCAGCGACGCGAACGCCAGCGGCTCGGTGGTCAGCTTGTTGAACCACCACGACGGGAACCGCGCCATCCCCGCCAGCGTGCGCGGGCTCAGCGACGGCGGCACCGTCAGGCCGTTGCGCGAGTCGCGCAGCCGGGCGCCGTTGACGGGCACGTCGACCGTCAGCATCAGCGCGCCGTAGCCGGCCTGACGCGCCCGCGCGATGAGCTCGCGGCTGAGGACACGGTCGCGCCACATGTAGAGCTGGAACCACAGGTCGGCCTTCGGCGCGGCCGCGGCGAGATCCTCGATCGAGGTCGTGCCCATCGTGGACAGCGCGTACGGGATGCCTGCCCGCGCGGCGGCCGCGGCCACCGCACGCTCGCCCTCGTGCTGCATCATCCGCGTGAACCCGGTCGGGCCGAAGCCGAGCGGCAGCGACGCACGGCGCCCGAGGATCGTGGTCGAGGTGTCGATCGCGGCCACGTCGCGCAGCACCCGCGGGGAGAACTCGACCCGGTCGAAGGCGTCGCGCGCCCGGCGCATCGAGACCTCGTCGGTCGCCCCGCCGTCGACGTAGTCGAACGCCGCGCGCGGCGTGCGACGGCGCGCCATCCGGCGCAGGTCGGCCACGTCGTGCGCGCGCGCCACCCGCGCGGCCGGCCCGACGCCGAGCGGCTCCATCTGCAGCAGCGGGCGCAGCTCGGACCAGCGTGGGAGTCGGCGCTTGGTGGTCACGTGACGAGGCTAACGGTGCCGGCGACTGGCAGATGCATAGGTGAACTATCTATCATGGTGGACATGTCCGCTCCTCCGCCCACCGCGTCCCCCGACGCCGGAGCCGCGACCCCCGAGGAACCCGCCGCGAGCACCGGTCCGGCCGCGCTGGACCCAGGCACGCTGGACCCGGGCACGGTCGGCATCTCGCTGGTGGCCACCACGGCCCGGGTCACCCGCTGGGCCGGCCGCCAGTCGAGCACGACCATCCCGCACGCCCAGCTGCGCGTGCTCTCCCAGCTCGACGACCTCGGACCGTCCCGGATCAGCGCACTGGCCACCGTCGACCGGTGCGCCCAGCCGACGATGTCGGTGCTGGTGCAGCGTCTCGAGGAGCACGGCTGGGTCGACCGCAGCGTCGACCCCGCCGATACCCGCGCGAGCCTGATCAGCCTCAACGAGGCCGGGCGGCGCGCCCTGCACGACGCCCGTATCGCCGCCGCGGCACCGGTGGCCGCGCGGCTGCGGGAGCTGGGTGAGGACGAGGTACGCCGGGCCGCCGACGCGGTCGCGGTACTTCGCCGCCTGCTCGACGACGACAACCCGAGGAAGAACACGTGAACCGAGACCTGCTGCGTCAGCCCAAGGCCGTCTTCGCGGTGGCCTTCGCCTGTGTCATCGCCTTCATGGGCATCGGCCTGGTCGACCCCATCCTCAAGCCCATCGGCGAGCAGCTGCACGCGTCACCGTCCGAGGTGTCGCTGCTGTTCACCTCCTATATGGCGGTGATGGGCCTGTCGATGCTGGTGACCGGCGTGGTGTCCAGCCGGCTCGGCGCCAAGCGCACGCTGATCGCCGGACTGGTGCTGATCATCGTGTTCAGCGCGCTCGCGGGCTCCTCCGACACGGTCTGGCAGATCGTCGGGTTCCGCGCCGGCTGGGGTCTGGGCAACGCGCTGTTCATCGCCACCGCGCTGGCCACGATCGTCATGTCGGCGCGCGGCAGCGTCGGCCAGGCGATCATCCTGTTCGAGGCCGCGCTCGGCATCGGCATCGCCTCCGGCCCGCTGCTCGGCGGAGCGCTGGGCAGCATCTCCTGGCGCGGGCCGTTCTTCGGCGTTGCGGTGCTGATGAGCGTCGCGCTGGTGGCGACCGCGTTCCTGCTGCCGCCGACGCCTCCGGCACCGCGGCGCACCACGCTCGCGGACCCGTTCCGCGCCCTGCGGCACCGCGGCCTGCTCACGGTCGCCATCGCCGCGCTGTTCTACAACTTCGGGTTCTTCACGCTGCTGGCGTTCACCCCGTTCCCGCTCGACCTCGACGAGCACGCGATCGGGCTGATCTTCTTCGGCTGGGGCCTGTGCCTGGCGTTCACCTCCGTGTTCGTCGCGCCCATGCTGCAGCGGCGCTGGGGAACGCTGCCCAGCGTCATGACGGTGCTCGGGCTGTTCGCCGTCGACCTCGCCGTGATGGCACTGTTCACCGACTCCAAGGCCGTGCTCGCCACCGGTGTCGTGGTCGCCGGCCTGTTCCTGGGCGTCAACAACACCCTGGTGACCGAGGCCGTGATGGGCGTCGCGCCGGTGGAGCGCGGTGTGGCGTCCGCGGCGTACAGCTTCGTGCGCTTCTCCGGCGGCGCGATCGCGCCGTGGCTGGCCGGCAAGCTCGGTGAGGAGATCAACGTGCACGTGCCGTTCTGGATGGGCGCCGGCGCCACCGCGCTGGCCGTGGTCACGCTTGCGGTCGGGCACCGCTGGATCGCACACATCGACCGCCCTCGCCCGCACAGCGAGGAGGAGGCGGAGGCGCTGGCGACCGCCGACGCCTGAGGCACCGGCGGTCGTCCAGATGGTGGTCGCCGGGCCTCAGCCCGCGATCACCGCGAACCGCTCTCCCTGCGGACCCAGCAGGGTCGCCATCCGGCCGTACGGCGTGTCCTGGGCCGGCATGAGCACCTGGGCGCCGAGCGCCTGCGCGCGCTCGAGGGTCTCGTCGGTGTTGGCCACGGAGAAGTACGGCATCCAGTGCGGGGGGACCTCGGCCGGCACGTCGGCGCCGATCTCGCCGATGCCGCCGACGGGGCTGCCGGACAGGTTGATCACGGAGTACTTGAAGTTCTCGTCGCCGACGTCCTCGTACTCGTAGCCGAACACGTCGGCGTAGAACTTGCGGGCGCCGTCGTAGTCGCGCGTCATGTTCTCGTTCCAGGTCAGCGAACCCGGCTCGTTGACGATCTCGGCCCCCTTGTGCTCGCGGGCCTGCCACAGCCCGAACACCGCACCGGCGGGGTCGGCGACCATGGCCATGCGACCGGCCTGCATCACGTCCATGGCCGGCATGAGGGCCTGACCGCCCGCGCTGCTGATCTTGGCCACGATGGCGTCGACGTCGTCGACGGCGATGTAGGTCGTCCACACCGGAGGCGCCTGCTGGTCCGGCGGGACCGGGCCGATGCCCGCCGCGGACCGTCCGGACTTCTGGGCGATCCGGTAACCGCCCGCCTCCTCACCGAGGTCTTGGATATCCCAGCCGAACAGCTGGCGGTAGAACTCGCCGGCCGCCGTCGTGTCGGGGACCATCAGGTCGACCCAGCTCGGGGTGCCCTGCGGCCAGGGCGTCTCGCGTGTCGTCATCGGTGACTCCTTTGTCATCGGTCGGTCGTCGGACCACAGGAGCGGCCGTCCCACCCCTGCCAGGCAACGTGCCGCGGACCAGCCAAGCACCGCGCTCCGACATGCGCCATCACCCAAACGGGTCACCTGAGCAGCCAGGGCAGCGCGGCCAACCCGACTCCGACCAGGAGCAGGAACGAGTCGGCGGGCTTCCAGGGCGCGGGCTCGGCCCAGGTACGGCGGTGTGCGCCGGCGAAGCCGCGGACGTCCATCGCTACCGACATCCGCCCGCTGCCCCGCAGCGTGGCCACGAGCACCCCGAACAGCACCGACGCCGCCGCGCGCACACGGGCGACGGGACCGCCCTCGCCTCCGAGCCCCCGTGCCCGCCGGGCACGGGCGACCTGCTCCCTGACGTCGGCGAGCTGGTCCAGCCGCTGCAGGGCCGCGACCGACACCACCACGAACCGCGCGGGCAGCCGCAGCCGTTGCGCCAGGTGGTCCCCCAGCGCGATCGGGTCGAGGTACGGAGTCACGAGTGCGCTGGGCAGCACGAGGTAGAGGATGCGCAGCGCCGAGCCGCCGGCCGAGTCCAGGTCCTGCCCGCCGTACAGCCAGGTGGACACCGCGACGGAGGCCGCCGCGAACAGCACGACGGCGACCCGCCACCACGTGCTGCGCCAGTCTCGGGTCACCAGCGCGGCGAGCAGGGCGACGCCGAGCATGCTGGGCAGCCCGACCCGCACCGACGAGATCGCGACCGCGCCGGCGAACGGCAGCAGCGCCACGGCCAGCAGCGACAGCGGCCCGCTGTGCGCGGCCAACGAGGAGCGGGCACTCACGCGGCCACCTCCCGGCCCCGGGAGAGCCGCAGCCGGGTGTCCGCCAGTTCGCCGACCAGCAGGTCGTCGTGGGTGGCGGCCCCAACCGCGACGCCCGCCGCGCGCGCCGCGCGACAGCAGCCGAGCACGGCGGCCCAGGTGAGACGGTCCTGCCCGACGGTGGGCTCGTCGAGCAGCAGCGCGTCGGGGCCGTGGGCGAGCGCGGCGGCCAGTACCAGGCGGCGTTGCTCGCCACCGGAGAGGTGGTGCGGGCTGCGCCCGCTCAACGCGGACAGGCCGAGCCCCTCCAGCAGTCCGCCGGCCCTGCGTTCGGCACGTCGGGGGTCGCGTCCGACCGCGCGCGCAGCGGTCAGCACCTCGTCCAGCACGGTCGGCGCCACGACGGCGTGCTCGGGTGTCTGTGGCACCCAGGAGATCCGGCGCGCGAGGGCGGCGGAGGACCATCGTGCGGGCTCCCGGCCGCGGCGGGCGGCCAGCGGGGCGGCGACGCGTACGACGCCGGAGTCGGGTGCGCGCAGACCCGCCAGCAGCGAGACGAGCGTGGACTTGCCGGCTCCGGACGGCCCGGTGACCGCGAGCCCGTGCCCGGCCGCCAGGTCGGCACAGACACGGTCCAGCGCCAGCGTGGTGGTGGCCTCACCGCGCGCACCGAGCCGGCGCCGGTGGCGTACCGACACCTCGCGTGCGCTGACCAGCGGAACGTCCCCGGCCGGCCTGGGCCCGGCCCATGGCTCGACCAGCTCCGAGGGCACCTCGACCGGCGGCGGCGCCGCGTGGCCGGGGACCCAGACGCCCTGCCCGGCCAGCCGGCCCGCGTGTGCGGCAAGCAGGGAGCTCGGCTCGCCGTCGGCTACCAGGTCGCCGTGCTCGTCGAGCACGAGCAGGCGGTCGACGTGGTCCAGCCAGGGCTCGATCCGGTGCTCGGCGACGACCATCGTCGTGCCTCGCTCGCGGACGACGTCGAGCACCGCCCGTCGCACCTCGTCGGCGGCGTGCGGCTCGAGCATCGACGTGGGCTCGTCCAGCAGCACCACCCGGGGCTCGAGCGCCAGCGCACCGGCGAGAGCCAGCCGCTGCGACTCGCCGCCCGACAGCGCGCCGGTGGGGTGGTCGACGTCGTACGGGAAGCCGGCGGCCTTCAGGGACGCGTGCACGCGCCGCCAGATCTCGCGTCGTTGCAGGCCGAGGTTCTCCGGTCCGAACGCGACGTCGCGCCCGACCCGCTCGGCGACGACGGCGGACGTCGGGTCCTGCAGCAGCAGCGCCACGTCTCCCGGGGCGGCCTGCGGCTCGCGCCCGTCCACGTGCACTGTGCCGGACAGGTCGCCGACGTCCGCGGTGAGCAGGACACCGGCGATCGCGCGCAGCAGGGTGGACTTGCCCGCGCCGTTGGGTCCGGCCAGCAGCACCCGCTCGCCGGGCTCGATGGTCAGGTCGAACCGGTCGAACACCGGCCGGCGTCGCCCCGCGGGCCGCCAGGTGAGCGCGCCTACGTCGACCCGCGCGGCCGGTCCGGAGGGCGGTCTGCTGGGCGGCCTAGACGGCCCGATGGTCGAGCGCCTCCCGTCCGGGGGGCAGCGCGTTCAGTGCTCCTGCTCGGGCCAGGGCGCGGGTGACGAGCCAGCCGCCGACGCCGGCGATCACCGCGCCGGACAGTGCGTAGCTGCCGAGGTAGACCAGCTTGAAGGTCCACGTGTACCCCTGCCAGTACGCAAACCACTCGTAGACCGCGCCCGCGGCGCCGGACGCGGCACCGGCGAGCGCGGCGACCGGCAGGCCGAACCGGCGGTAGAGCAGCACCGCGAAGACGATCTCCGCACCGAGGCCCTGCACGATTCCGGACAGCACCGTGGTCCAGCCCCACTGGTTGCCGAGCAGTGCCGAGACCAGCGCCGCCAGCAGCTCGCAGAAGAGCGCCGCGCCCGGGCGGCGGACCACCAGCCCGCCGAGCACACCGGCGAGGAACCAGGTGCCGCCCAGCAGCGCGGTGAGCGGTGTCAGCAGGGTGCTCAGCGCCGGCGACAGCAGCTGGTAGGCGAAGTTCCAGACCCAGAACACAACGCCGGTGGCCACGGCGAGCAGCGCGGCGGTCACCAGGTCGTGCGTACGCCAGCGCCGCAACGGCGGCTCGGCCGGCCGGCTCGGGGTTCTGCGCCGACCGGTCTCGACGATCACAGATGCCATCGGTGTTCCTCCCGCGGAGTACAGGAGGGGAAGCCGCGGGTCCGCGGCTTGAAAGCTCGACTCCCTGCGCCGGTCCTAACCGGATCAGGTTCGAGGGTCTGCGGTTGTTCGCACTCTCAGCGCCCGGAGGCGCTCCCCTGTCGTTTGCAGCGCTAAGACTACTACCGAGCCACTACTGCGCGTCGCGGGTGCGCCCCCGTGGGCGCAGGCGGGTGTTCGGCATCTCCGGTGCCGGCAGCGGGTCGCCGTGGAACCCGCGCACCACGCCGAACCGCTCGTCGTGGCCCGCGGCGAGCCCGGCCATCCACTCCTCGCGCGCCTCGACGATCTCCTCGTGCGTGCGGCCGATGAAGTTCCACCACATCACCAGCTGCTCCTCGAACGGCTCGCCGCCGAGCAGCATGACCCGGCCCTCGCCCATGGCCGAGAGGTCGACGTGCTCGCGTCGGTGCCCGACGTACAGCATCTGCCCGCGGTCGAGGACCTGGTCCTCGACGGTGACCGGGCCGTCGACGACGAGGACGGCGTACTCGAAGGCGGGCGTGAGCGGCACCCGCGCCCGCGCGGCGGGCTCGAGGCTGACCTCGGCGCCGACGAGCGGGGTGAAGGCGTGTGCGGGCGAGCGCGTGCCGGCGACCTCGCCGACGAGCACGGTCGCCCGCGCGCCGGGGAGCTCGACGACCGGCAGGTCGCGGTGCTGCGCGAACGTGGGCTTGGCGGTGCGGCGGTCGGAGTCGGGCAACGCGACCCATAGCTGCACGCCGTGCAGGATCGGGTCGTGGTCGCCGGGTGACTCCTCCGAGTGCGCGATCCCGTTGCCCGCGGTCATGATGTTGAGCTCGCCCGGTCGCACGAAGGCCTCGGAGCCGACGCTGTCCCGGTGCAGCACCTCCCCGTCGAACAGCCAGCTCACCGTCTGCAGGCTGGTGTGCGGGTGCGGCGGCACCCACATGCCCTTCCGGTCGCGGATGTCGTCGGGACCGTAGTGGTCGACGAAGCACCACGCGCCCACCATCCGGCGGTCCTTGTGCGGCAGCAGGCGGCGCACCTGCGTGGTCTTGCCCAGCCACACCTTGCGCGGCTCGAGCAGCTCGGCCACCACCTCGCCCGGAGCCTGGCCGCCGCAGGTGGCCTCGCCCGGATGCGTCTCCAGGTTGCTCATACGGCCAATGTACGACCGCGGTCAGGCGGATAGCCTGAGCCGGTGAGCACTACCCAGCAGCCGCACAGCCCGCCGGCGACGCGCACCGCCGAGCAGCACGAGGAGGCCGTGCGCCGGCTGCTGGACAGCTACCGGGCGGTGCCCGCGTCGTCGACGGTGCGGCTGGCGAAGCGCACCTCCAACCTGTTCCGGCCACGGACGGGCACCGACGCCCCCGGCCTCGACGTGTCGGGGCTCGACGGGGTACTGCACGTTGACCGCGACGCGCTCACCGCCGACGTGCAGGGCATGTGCACGTACGAACATCTCGTCGAGGCGACTCTTGCCCACGGGCTGATGCCGTACGTGGTGCCGCAGCTGCGCACCATCACGCTCGGCGGCGCGGTCACCGGTCTGGGCATCGAGTCGACGTCGCTGCGCAACGGGCTGCCGCACGAGTCGGTGCTGGAGATGGACGTGCTCACCGGCGACGGTCGGCTGCTCACCGTGCGACCCGGCGAGCATGACGACCTGCTGCGCGGCTTTCCCAACTCCTACGGCACGCTCGGCTACGCCACTCGGCTGCGCATCGCGCTGCAGCCGGTCTCGCCGTACGTCCGGCTGCGGCACGTGCGCTTCGGCGACCCGGAGTCGCTGGCCGCGGCGGTGCAGAGTATTGCGGCCAGCGACGAGCTCGACGGCGAGCCGGCAGACTTCGTCGACGGCGTGATGTTCACGACCGACGAGCTCTACCTGACGCTCGGCCGGTTCGACGAGCACGCCGACGGCGCCAGCGACTACACCGGTCAGGGGGTGTTCTACCGGTCCATCCGCGAGCGCGAGCACGACGTGCTCACCGTCCACGACTACCTGTGGCGGTGGGACACCGACTGGTTCTGGTGCTCGCGCGCGTTCGGCGCGCAGCACCCGATGGTGCGGCGCGTGTGGCCGCGCCGTTGGCGTCGCAGTGACGTCTACCACCGGCTGGTGCGGCTGGAGAACCGCTACCAGGTGGCCGCACGCGTCGACCGGCTCCGCGGCCGGCCGCCCAGCGAACGTGTCATCCAGGACGTCGAGGTGCCGGTCGAGCAGACCGCGCCGTTCCTGCGCTGGTTCGCGGACAACGTCGGCATGTCCCCGGTGTGGCTGTGCCCCCTTCGCGTGCGCAGTACCGGTGGTCCGGCCGGCACCGTCGCTGACGGCGACCGCCCGTGGCCGCTGTACCCGCTGCGTGCTGGACAGGTGTACGTCAACGTGGGCTTCTGGGGCACCGTGCCCATTCGCGACGGCGAACGCGACGGTGACGTGAACCGGCGGATCGAGCAGGCACTCACCGGCTTCGGCGGGCACAAGTCGCTGTACTCGGACGCCTACTATGACGAGAAGACGTTCCACGACGCCTACGGTGGCGACACCTACGACAGGCTCAAGCAGCGGTACGACCCGGACGGTCGTCTGCTCGGGTTGTACGAAAAAGCGGTTGGCCGTCGCTGAGCCCGGCGTAGGGTGGGCGCGTGAGCCGAAGCATGTACGAGGCAAACACCTCCGTGCGGCCCGAGGAACGGCCGCTCACGCTCGCCGGTGTGCTGAATCTGCTCAGCGACGCTCCGCTGGGGTTCCGGTTCGACGGCTACGACGGCAGCAGCGCCGGACCGCCGGACGCCAAAATCGGGTTCCGGCTGCGCAACGCGCGCGGTGCCGCCTACATCGCCACTGCCCCCGGTTCCCTGGGTCTGGCACGGGCCTACGTGTCCGGTGACCTCGAGGTCACCGGGGTGCACCCGGGCGACCCGTACGACGCGCTACGCGTGCTGGGCGACTGCCTGCACCTGCACCGGCCCAGCCCTCGCGAGCTCAGGCGCATCGCGCACACGCTGGGCATGCGCAACCTGGTGCCGCCTCCCCCGCCGCCCCCGCAGGAGTCGGCCCCCGACTGGCGTCGGCTGCTGTCGGGCCGCCGGCATTCGCGTCATCGTGACTCCGACGCGATCTCGCACCACTACGACGTGTCCAACCGCTTCTACGAGCTCGTGCTCGGGCCGTCGATGACCTACACGTGCTCCTGCTACCCGACCGAGGAGGCCACCCTCGAGGAGGCGCAGGCGTACAAGTACGAGCTTGTCTCCCGCAAGCTGGCGCTGCAGCCCGGCATGCGGCTGCTCGACGTCGGCTGCGGCTGGGGCGGGATGGTGATGCACGCGGCCGCCGAGCACGGCGTGCGCGCGCTCGGCGTGACGCTGTCGCAGCAGCAGGCGCAGTGGGCACAGACCGAGATCAAGCGCCGGGGGCTCGACCACCTCGCCGAGGTGCGCCATCTCGACTACCGCGAGGTGCGCGAGCGCGACTTCGACGCGATCAGCTCGATCGGGCTGACCGAGCACATCGGCGTGCGCAACTACCCGGCGTACTTCCAGTTTCTGCGCGACCGCCTACGGCCGGGCGGCCGCCTGCTCAACCACTGCATCACCCGGCCGGAGAACCGCCAACGCGCACGTGCCGGCAGCTTCATCGACCGGTACGTCTTTCCCGACGGGGAGCTCACCGGGTCGGGCACCATCATCACGACGATGCAGAACACGGGGTTCGAGGTCCGGCACGAGGAGAACCTCCGCGAGCACTACGCACGCACCTGCGGGGCATGGTGCGCGAACCTCGTCCGGAACTGGGACCAGTGCGTGGCCGAGGTCGGCGAGCCCACCGCGAAGATCTGGGGCCTCTACCTCGCCGGCTCCCGCCTGGGCTTCGAGCGCAACGAGATCCAGCTGCACCAGGTGCTCGGAGTACGCACGCACGAGGACGGCGCCGCCGACTTCCCGCTGCGCCCCGACTGGGAGTAGGCCTTTCGCCCTAGCGGTTGCAGGCCTCGCTCCCGTAGCGGCAGGCGACCACCTGCGGCGTCTCCACCGGGGTGCCCGCGTCGTCCTTGCCGAAGCCCAGCGACAGCGTGAACTGCTGCTGACCGGGCATCCCGTTGGCGTGCACCCGGCCCAGCTGAACGACGTTGCCGGGAGCGCTGCGGGTGCATGCTCGCTTTAATGTCCCCGGCGAAGGCCGTCAAACCTCCCAAACATTACCAATTCGCACAGACCTCACCGAGGGGGCTCGGACGCGAGCGAGCCGCCCGCCAGCACGTGGTCGACCGACCGGGCGCTGAGCACGTGCTCCAGCACCATGGCCGCGCAGCCGACGACCCCCGCCCGGTTGCCGTGGGTGGCGGGCACGATCTGCAGCTGGCGGGTGGCGAGCGCTGTCGCGTTGCCGTACACCGACTCGCGCAGGCCGGCGGCCAGCATGTCGTACGCCCCGGCCATGTCGCCGCCGAGCACGAGCGCCCCCGGGTTGAGCAGGTTGACCACGCCGGCGAGGACGTCGCCCAGCGTGCGGCCGCTCTCCCGGATCAGCCGCCTGGCTTCGCCGTCACCGCCCAGGGCCAGCGCGACCACGTCGCGCACGTGCCCGACATCGCGGCCCCGCTCGCGCAGCGTCTGCACCAGCGCCCAGCCACCCGCGACGGCCTCGACGCAGCCGCGGTCGCCGCAGCGGCAGGCGGCGTGGCCCGCCTCGGCGACCTTGGTGTGCCCGATCTCCCCGGCAGCGCCGAGCGCGCCGCGCTGCAGCGAGCCGCCGGAGACGATGCCCGCACCGAGCCCGGTCGAGGCCTTGACCATCACCAGGTCGGCGAACGTCTCGAGGTGACCGCGGCGCTCCGAAAGCGCCATCACGTTGGCGTCGTTGTCCACCAGCACCGGCGCGCGGCGCGACGTGGCGAAGAACGGCGCGAGCGCGACGCCGTCCCAGCCGGGCATCACCGGTGAGTCGAGGCTGCACCCGGCCTCCTGGTCGACCGTTCCGGGGATGGACAGCCCGACGCCGCGCACGCGCTCGGGAGTCTGGCCGGCCTCCCGCAGCAGGGTCTCGAGCGCGGCCGCCACCTTGGGCATGAGCTCGGCCGGGCCGAGGCCCACCTCCTGGTCCATCTCGCTGCTCGCCAGCACCTCTCCGGCGAGGTCGCACACGCCGACCTGGGTCCGGCTGCGGCCAAGGGCGGCCGCGAGCACGACGCCGCCCCCGGCGTTCAGCGCCAGCCGCGCGGGCGGACGCCCGCCGGTGGACGGGCCTTCGGCCACCTCGACCACGAAGCCGTGGCGGACCAGGGAGGACACCCGGGCGGTCACCGCCGTCCGGGACAGGCCGGTACGGCGGCCGACCTCGCGACGGGTGAGCGCCACGCCGTCCCGGACCAGCGCGAACACCTCGCCGGCGCTGGGAGGCGCCTGCGGGCTCCGGACCTCCGGCTCGGGCCGTCGCGGGCCGCCCACCGGTGCCGCCCCGGAGACTCCCTGCGCCGCGGAGACGGGACTTGAGGACATGGACTCCATGTTTACCGCACACTTCTGGACTTCAAAATACGAAAGTATGTCTTGGCGAAGCGCCAAACTATCAGTAAGGTCGGGACCTCACGCGGAACATCCGCACCCGACCCTCGAGCAGCGATGAGCCCGAAGGACAGCCCATGTCACCAGTAACCCCCGTCGAGCCGTGCGACTTCGTCGTGTTCGGCGGCACCGGCGACCTGGCCGTACGCAAGCTGCTACCGGCGCTGTACCTGCGCGACCGCGACGGTCAGCTCCCCGAGGGCACCCGTGTCCTGGCCACCTCCCGGGCAGGCCTGGACAGCGAGGGGTACCGCGCGAAGGTGCGCGGGGAGCTCGCCCGCTTCGTGCCCGCCGAGGAGCTCGACGACGACTGCCAGGACCGCTTCCTGCGCCGGCTCGAACACCTGACCCTCGACGCTTCCGAGGACACCTGCTGGCCGCAGCTGGCGCAGTGGGCGGGGCAGCGACCCGGCGTCGTGCGCGTCTTCTACCTCGCCTGCTCGCCCGGCCTGTTCGGGCCGATCTGCTCCCGGCTCGCCGGGCACGGCGTGGTCGACGACACCTCCCGGGTCGTGCTGGAGAAGCCGATCGGGCACGACCTCGCGTCCGCGCGCGAGATCAACGACGCCGTCGGCGCGGTGTTCGACGAGTCGCAGATCTTCCGCATCGACCACTACCTCGGCAAGGAGAGCGTGCAGAACCTGCTCGTGACCAGGTTCGCCAACACGTTGCTCGAGCCGCTGTGGAACTCCAGCTGGGTCGACCACGTGCAGATCACCGTGTCGGAGTCGCTCGGCGTCGGCGACCGCGGCGGCTACTACGACAGCGCGGGCGCGCTGCGCGACATGGTGCAGAACCACCTGCTGCAGCTGCTGTGCCTGGTGGCCATGGAGCCGCCGACCTACATCGGCCGGGAGACCGTACGTGACGAGAAGCTCAAGGTGCTGCAGGCGCTGCGGCCGATGACGGCGCAGGACGTCGACACCGCCACCGTGCGCGGGCAGTACACCGCCGGCCTGGTCGACGACACGCCCGTCCCCGGCTACGGCGACGAGATCGACGACCAGGCCAGCCGCACCGAGACGTTCGCCGCGCTGCGCGCAGAGGTGCACAACTGGCGCTGGTCGGGCGTGCCGTTCTACCTGCGCACGGGCAAGCGCATGGACCGCGCCTGCTCGGAGATCGTGGTGCAGTTCAAGCCGGTGCCGCACGCGATGTTCCCCGACACCGACGCCGACAGCGCCCCCAACCGGTTGGTGATCCGGCTGCAGCCCGACGAGGGCATGCGCCTGCACATGACCGCGAAGGAGCCCGGCCCGGGCGGGATCCGGCTGCGGCCGGTGTCGCTGAACCTCAGCTATGGGGAGACGTTCCAGCGCCGGTTCCCCGACGCGTACGAGCGGCTGCTGATGGACGTGGTGCGGGGCAACCCGACGCTGTTCATGCGCCGCGACGAGATCGAGGCGGCCTGGGAGTGGGTGGAGCCGATCCTGGCCGCGTGGTCGCGGCCGGGGCGGGAGCCCCGCCGCTACCCGGCGGGCACCAGCGGGCCCGCTGCCGCCACCACCCTGATCGAGCGCGACGGACGCGCCTGGCACGAAGGGGCAGATCGATGACTACGACGCTCAACGCCGTGGTGGAAGAGGTCACGGACCGGATCGTCCGGCGCAGCCGGCCGGAGCGGTCGGCCTACCTCGACCGCATCCGCGGCGCGGCGCAGCGCGGACCCGCGCGCGGACGCCTCGCCTGCGCCAACCTCGCGCACGGTTTCGCCTCCGCCGGTGAGCCCGACAAGGAGGCCCTGCGCGGCTTCACCAAGCCCAACGTGGCGATCGTGTCGGCCTACAACGACATGCTGTCGGCGCACCAGCCGTTCGAGACCTACCCTCCGCTGCTGAAGCAGGCGGTGCTGCGGGCGGGCGGCATCGCGCAGTTCGCCGGCGGCGTTCCGGCGATGTGCGACGGGATCACGCAGGGCCGCGAGGGCATGCAGCTGTCGCTGTTCAGCCGCGACGTGATCGCGATGGCCACCGGCATCTCGCTCTCGCACGACATGTTCGACGCCGCGCTGATGCTCGGCGTGTGCGACAAGATCGTGCCGGGCCTGCTGATCGGCGCGCTGTCGTTCGGCCACCTGCCGACGGTGTTCGTGCCGGCCGGCCCGATGACCTCGGGGCTGCCCAACGGCGAGAAGGCGAAGGTGCGCCAGCTCTACGCCGAGGGCAAGGTCGGCCGGGAGGAGCTGCTCGACGCCGAGGCCGCGTCGTACCACAGCAGCGGCACCTGCACCTTCTACGGCACCGCGAACTCCAACCAGCTGCTGATGGAGGTCATGGGGCTGCACCTGCCCGGCGCCAGCTTCGTCAACCCGGGCACGCCGCTGCGAGAGGCGCTGACGAAGGAGGCGGGCAGCCGGGTCACCGGGCTCACCGCGCTCGGCGAGGAGTACACCCCGGTCGGCGAGATGATCGACGAGCGTGCCGTGGTCAACGGCTGCGTCGCGCTGCTGGCCACCGGCGGGTCCACCAACCACACGCTGCACCTGGTGGCGATCGCCCGGACCGCGGGCATCACGCTCACCTGGGACGACATCAGCGAGCTGTCCGCGGTGGTGCCGCTGCTGGCGCGCATCTACCCCAACGGACCGGCCGACGTGAACCACTTCCACGCCGCCGGCGGCATGGCGCTCGTCGTCCGGTCGCTGCTGGACGCGGGGCTGCTGCACGAGGACGTGCAGACGGTCGCCGGACGCGGGCTGCGACGCTACGCCCAGGAGCCGGTGCTCGACGACGGCCGGCTGGTCTGGCGCGACGGCGCCGACCACAGCCACGACGACACCGTGCTTCGCGACCTGCGCGACCCGTTCGACGGCGAGGGCGGCCTGCGGGTGCTCGACGGCAACCTCGGCCGCAGCGTGATGAAGGTGTCGGCGGTCGCTGCCGAGCACCGCAAGATCACCGCGCCGGCTCGCGTCTTCGACGACCAGGACGCGTTCCAGGAGGCGTTCAAGGCCGGCGAGCTCGACCGCGACCTCGTGGCCGTGCTGCGCTACCAGGGCCCGCAGGCCAACGGGATGCCCGAGCTGCACAAGCTCACGCCGGCGCTTGGGGTGCTGCAGGACCGCGGGCACCGCGTCGCGCTGGTCACCGACGGCCGCATGTCGGGCGCGTCGGGCAAGGTTCCGGCGGCGATCCACGTGACGCCGGAGGCGGCCGCGGGCGGACCGCTGTCGCGGGTGCACGACGGCGACCTGGTCACCGTGGACGCGACGGCGGGCACCCTCGCCCTGCACGTCGAACCCGACGAACTCGCCGGCCGAGAGGCCACCGGCAGCGCGCCGACGGCCGCGGAGTGGTCGGGCACCGGGCGCGACCTGTTCGCCGCCATGCGCGCCACGGTCGGGCCGGCGGAGCTCGGCGCCAGCGTGTTCGCGGGCCAGACCGCGGCACAGGCCGAAGCCCCGGCTGGAACCCGGGTTGGGGCACCGGCATGACCGCGGGACACCCGGACTCGTCGCTGCTCGACGTGGCGCCGGTGATACCGGTCGTCGTGCTGCACGACGTCGAGCACGCCGTACCGGTCGCGCGGGCGCTCGCCGCGGGCGGCCTGCCCGTCATCGAGCTGACCCTGCGCACCCCCGCGGCGCTCGAGGCCATCGAGAGCGTGGCCCGCGACGTCCCCGAGACGCTGGTCGGCGCCGGCACCGTGGTCGAGCCGAAGCAGGCGCTGGCCGCGGCCGAGGCCGGCGCCAGGTTCCTGGTGTCGCCGGGCAGCACACCGCGGCTGCTCGACGCGATGGCCGAGACCGGACTGCCGCGCCTCCCCGGCGTGGCCACGGTCTCGGAGGCGCTCGCGCTGCTGGAGCGAGGACTGACCGAGATGAAGCTCTTCCCCGCGGAGCCCTCCGGCGGCGTGGCCTTTCTCAAGTCGCTGGTGTCACCGCTGCCGGGCGCGCGTTTTTGCCCCACCGGCGGGATCACCGCCGACAGCGCTCCCGACTACCTCGCGCTGCCGAACGTGGGCTGCGTCGGCGGCTCGTGGCTCACGCCGTCCGACCTGCTGCGCACAGGCGACTGGGACGGCGTCACCGCGCTCGCCCGAGCCGCCGCACGGCTCGCCGACTGACCGCCGCACCAACCGCCGAGAGCCTTCTCCTCGACCGCGTACGACCTGCTGCCCACCCACGAGACCCCTGGATGAGCACCATGACCGAAACGCAGACCCTGCCCACAACCGAACTCACGGCCACCGCGGCCGCCGCCACCGCACCCGGCGCCGAGTGGTGGCGCACCGCGGTGATCTACCAGGTATACCCGCGCTCGTTCGCCGACGCCGACGGCGACGGGATGGGCGACCTGGCCGGCATCACCTCGCGGCTGCCCTACCTCGCCGCCCTCGGTGTCGACGCCGTGTGGCTGTCGCCGTTCTACGTCTCGCCGATGGCCGACGCCGGCTACGACGTGGCCGACTACCGCGATGTCGACCCCCGCTTCGGGACCCTGGCCGATGCCGACGACCTGCTCGCCCAGGCCCGGCGGCTCGGGCTGCGGGTCATCGTCGACCTGGTGCCCAACCACACCTCCGACGAGCACGCGTGGTTCCGCGCCGCGCTGGCGGCGGGACCGCACTCGCCCGAACGCGCGCGCTACCTGTTCCGCGACGGTCGCGGCGAGCACGGCGAGCTGCCGCCGAACTCCTGGCGCAGCGTGTTCGGCGGACCGGCCTGGACGCGAGTCACCGAGCCGGACGGCACGCCGGGGCAGTGGTACCTGCACCTGTTCGACTCCCGGCAGCCCGACCTGGACTGGGGCCATCCCGAGGTGCGGGAGGAGTTCCACGACATCCTGCGCTTCTGGCTCGACCGCGGGGTCTCGGGCTTCCGGGTCGACGTCGCACACGGGCTGGTGAAGGCCGACGGGCTGCCGGACTGGGACCACGACCGCGAGATCGTCGAGGGCGCCGACAGCGACGGCCGTAGGCCGCCGATGTGGGACCAGGACGGCGTGCACGACGTCTACCGCGGGTGGCGCGAGGTGCTGGACTCCTACGACGGAGACCGCATGCTGGTGGCGGAGGCCTGGGTGGAGCCGTCCGAGCGGCTGGCCCGGTACGTACGCCATGACGAGATGCACCAGGCCTTCAACTTCGACTACCTCACGTCGCCGTGGCGGGCCGAGGACCTGCGCCTGCGCGTGACCCGCTCGCTCGCTGCGAACGCGGCCGTCGGCGCCCCGACCACCTGGGTCATGAGCAACCACGACGTGGTCCGGCACACCAGCCGCCTGAGCCTCGGTCTGGACGTCGACCCGCCGCAGGGCATCGGTCCCCGCGACCAGCAGCCGGACGAGGAGCTCGGACTGCGCCGCGGCCGCGCGGCCAGCACGCTGATGCTGGCGCTGCCGGGCTCGGCGTACCTCTACCAGGGCGAGGAGCTCGGCCTGCCCGAGCACACCACGCTGTCCGACGACGCGCGGGAGGATCCGGCGTACTTCCGCCACGACGGCGCGGTGGCCGGCCGGGACGGCTGCCGGGTGCCGATCCCGTGGAGCGCCGGGGAGCCGGCGCACGGCTTCAGCACCAGCGGCCGGGCATGGCTGCCGCAACCGGAGTCGTTCGCCGGCTACGCCGCCGACGTACAGCACGGCGTCGACGGCTCGACGCTCGAGCTGTACCGCGCTGCGCTGCGGCTGCGAAAGGAGCTCGGGCTCGGCGACGGCTCCCTGGTCTGGGACAGCGGGTACGCCGACGACGTCGTCGCCTTCCGCAGCGCGGCGCCCGAGGCCGACGTGCTGGTGGTGACCAACCTCGGCACCGAGCCGGCGGCGCTGCCCGAGGGCGCGCGGGTGCTGCTGAGCAGCGGCGACCTCGACGCACGCGGACGGGTGCCCACCGACGTCACGGTCTGGGCCACCACCTGAGCGGTGGCGGGGGGGGCGCCCCCCCCCGCGGGGGGGGGGACGGGCCGCCGGGCACCGGGCACCCACACCCAACCCCCCCCCA
>CBFGZI010000064.1:0-20291 GCA_965653225.1 uncultured Propionibacteriales bacterium
TCGGGCACGTAACGGGCACGCCAAGCGGAGACGGTGACAACCGTAGATGAGGCCCAGGTCGCATCTCGCCGTTGACCTGGGCCTTTGTCGTGGAGCGGGTGAGGGGAATCGAACCCCCACTGTCAGCTTGGGAAGCTGATGTTCTGCCATTGAACTACACCCGCACATCGTCCCGGCTCTCACCGGGACGAGCGGACACAATACTAGCCATAAGGCACTCTTGGCGTTTGGCCCTGGGAACTTGGGGCACTGCCCGACGTGAGAGCGCTGTCGGCGCTCTTGGGGAAAGGAGGGCCCCATGTCGGCCACCATCTGGATCGTCGTGGCAGTGGTCATCGTGCTCGTCGCGGTGGCCGTGATCGCCGCCGTGATGCGCGGCAGCAAGACACGCAAGCTGCAGAAGCAGCGTGCGCACGCGCACGACATCAGGGAGTCCGCGTCGGTGCACTCCCAGACCGTCGAGGAGCGCGAGACCGAGGCCGCCAGCATCGAGGCCCGCGCCGAGAAGACGCGTGCCGAGGCCGACGCCCGGGCCCGCGAGGCGGAGCGGATGGAGTCCGTGGCCGGCGAGCACCGGCACCGCGCGGACAGCGAGCGCGCTGAGTACGACGAGAAGCTCCGCCGCGCCGACGAGATCGACCCGGACGTGCCGGGCGAGCACACCGACGGTTCACGGCACAAGGCTGGGCGCTTCGGATCCGAGCCGACCGCGGAGACGTACGACGAGCGGGCCTACGCCGAGGGCACGCCGGCGGACCATGACCACTTCCCGGAACAGCGTACGGAGGGTGAGTCCACCGAGGGCACCCACCGCGCCTGACCCCGCCCGCCGCCTGCGGCGAGGCACCCCGACCGAGCGCCGGCCTCCCCGCGGTCGGCGCCGGGGCCGCCGCTTTCGGTAGGTTGCCGCCGTGCTGCTCTCTGACCGTGACATCCGCGACGAGGTCGACAACGGCCGAGTCCGGCTCGACCCGTACGACGCCGAGATGGTGCAGCCGTCCAGCGTCGACATACGCATCGACCGGTACTTCCGGGTGTTCGAGAACCACCGATACCCACACATCGACCCCGCGGCCGACCAGCCCGACCTGACCCGCAGGGTCGAGCCGGAGGGCGACGAGCCCTTCATCCTGCACCCGGGGGAGTTCGTGCTCGGGTCGAGCTACGAGCAGGTCACGCTTCCCGACGACATCGCGGCCCGGTTGGAGGGCAAGTCGTCGCTGGGCCGGCTGGGCCTGCTCACCCACTCCACGGCCGGGTTCATCGACCCCGGCTTCCAGGGCCACGTCACCCTCGAGCTGTCCAACGTGGCCACGCTGCCGATCAAGCTGTGGCCGGGGATGAAGATCGGCCAGCTGTGCTTCTTCCGGCTGTCCTCACCCGCCCAGGACCCGTACGGCTCGAAGCGGCACGGTTCGCGCTACCAGGGCCAGCGGGGTCCGACGCCGTCGCGCTCCAACCTGAACTTCCACCGCACAGACGTCTGACCGCGGCGCGGGTGCGCCGAGGTCAGAGTCGGGATCATGCGCCCCAGCACGGTCAGCCGTCGAGCCGGTTGGCCATCCGTCGCAGGGTGCTGGCGAGGTGCCGCCGGGCGCGGTGCTCGGGCGGCAGGCTCTGGTGCTCGATGTGGTGCTGCGGCGGCCGGAGGCCGGGTTCGTGGGCACGCATCAGGGCGAGCTCTTCGTAGTTCGGGTCCATGGTCGTCTCCTTCGGTGGTGGGGGGTGGCTCACGCACGCACGATGTCGATGTCGCCGCTGACGGTCTTGAGGTCCAGACGCACATACTGCTCGCCGGCACCGACAGGGTCGGACGACTCGAGCTCGTTGCTGACCCCGCCGGTCACGGTCTTCACGTCGAGCCAGGCCGGGACGCCGTCGGCGACCCCGACGTGCAGGTCGCCCGAGGCGGCCTTGGCGTTGACCCGGCCGCGGGAGACCCGCCTCACGGCGACGTCACCGGAGCCGGTCTGCGCCTTGACGTCGCTGTCGGCCCGGTGGACGTCGATGTCGCCGGAGCCGGTCTGCGCCTTCAGCGAGCCGGTCACGGAGTCGACGACGACGCTGCCGGACCCGCTCTGCACGGTGAGGTCGGCGTGGGCGGAGTCGACCTGGATGTCGCCCGAGCCGGTGCCCACGGTCAGCGCCGCCTCGACGGTGTTGACGGTGACGTCGCCGCTGCCCGAGCGCAGCTGCGCAGAGCCGGTGAGCTGCTCGATCGAGAGGTCGCCCGAGCCCGAGGCCGCCCGGGTCTGCCCGTACGAGCCGCGCGCGGACAGGTCGGCGCTGTCGCTCTTGACGTTGAGGCGGCTGCCGTGCGGCGCAGTGATGTCCAGCAGGAGGTCGGGCGTCCGGCCGAACAGCCCGAGCGTGCGCTTGGGTACGAGGACCACGATGTCGCCGCCGCGCTGGTCGATCACGGTGTCGTCGATCAGGCTGCGGGTCGCGCTGTCGTCGTTGTGTCCGCGCAGCTCGACGGTGGTCTCCTCGACGTCCTGGGTGTCGATGTTGATGGAGCCGGATCGGAAGTCGATGGTGATCCGGGGCGGGCTGGTGGTCTTGAACGTGTGCATGGTGCGCCTCCTTCAAGGCGTGCTGGGCCACCGCGTCGGCGACGCGGGTGCGGTGAGAGGTGTTGCGGGGGAGCCGGCTAGCGGGCCCACCCGGAGATGTGCTGGCCGGGCCCGCGGCGCACCTTGCCGGTGGCGCCGGGTCCGAACGGGATCGAGCTGAGGTCGAGGTCGATGTTGATCGCCCCCTCGCGGGCGGCGGCGCGGACCGCGTTGACCAGCCAGGTGTTGAGCGACTGGCCGCGCTTGCCGGCGGCCTCCTCCGCGCGCTGCTTCAGGCCCTCGGGAAGGCGCAGGGTGATGCGGGCCGCCGGTCCGTCTGGCTCCTCGTCCTCGGTCTCGTCGGTGGCAGCGCCGGTTCCCGCAGGCTCCGGTGACGCGGTCGCGGCCGGAGGCGGCGTGACCACGAACTGTGGTTCGCGGCCCTTGAGCCGCACCTCGACGGCGCCACCCTCCAGGGACGTGGTGATCTCGGCGGTGGCGTGCGAGAGCGCCTCCAGCAGCACCATCCGCATCGCGGGGTCGAGCGCCAGAGCCAGTCTCTCCGCCGCGTCGGCCACCTCCGGCCCGGCCGACTGGGCGGCGGCGGCCAGGTCGCGGCGGAGACCCTCGACGTACGGCGTGATGTCCATGAGCACCACTATGACATCACGATGATGTCATTGCAAGGGCAACCTGATGTCAATTGCCGGCGCGCAGGGTGTCCGAAAATTCAGGCAAAAACAATCTTCAATCACCTTGATTGGGCCGGTGGGTCGCGTGGTACGGAGGAGGACGGGAGGGAGATTCAAGGACGAAACAGAACAGGGGGAACTGTGAGTTATACGTCCAAGATCCTTCCGAGGAACCGACTGTGGAGGTCGGCGACAGCCTGCCTGGCAAGCGCAGCGCTGGTCACCACCGGAAGCGTGGCGTTGAGCAGCCCGGCGATGGCTGCGACACCCCAGAACAAGGTTGTCGAGGTCAACGACGGCAGCACGAGCTGGGCCGAGCAGGCCTACGAGTGCACCCCGACCGGTGCCTACCTGACCCCGCAGCAGGACAACGCGAAGGGGCCGCAGCGGGCGCCGTTCGGCTCGGGCAGCCACCACATCCAGATCAACGAGTACAGCTCGCAGACCGAGCTGTACCGCACCAACAAGTACGACGGCACGCCGCTGTCGCAGCTGGATCGGCTGGAGTACTCCAGCTTCGCCAGGGCGCAGGACCCGTCCACCCAGCCGGACCGGCAGCCCTCGTACCTGCGGCTTACGGTCGACTCCGACGGCGACACGCAGCCGGATGACAGCCTGTTCTTCATCCCCGCCAACAACGGGGACCAGCAGCCGGTCGTCAACGGTGCGTGGCAGAGCTGGGACGTCGACTCCGGTCACCTGTCGGTGAACGGCGACAACGGGCCCAGCGACACCACGACGCTGGCCCAGTACGCCAACGCGCACCCCGCCGCCAAGCTGGTGAACAACGGCGACGGCAGCGCGTCCGGCGGAAGCCTCGCGCTGATCACCGGCTGCGGCAACGGTGGCGACACCGACTCGCAGCGCAACGGTGACTACTTCGTCGACCGCGTGATCGTCGGGGCCGACAACAGCGACACGCTGTACGACTTCGAGGGGCCGGCGGAGACCGACCAGGGGAACACCCTGCAGACGGTGGACCCCGACCACCCCGGGCCCTGGACCAGCCAGGCCTACGACTACCAGACCGGCAACACCCTGACGTCGAACCAGACGTTCGTGCCCGGTCCGGCCACACCGCCGAAGAACCGCGGCAGCCTGCGGTTCACGGTGTCGGACGACAGCAACCCGAACCGGATCGAGCAGTTCCGGTCGGGCGCGCTGGACGGTCGCCTGCTGCGTGACGTGCGCGACCTGTCGTACGCGACGTACGTGCACGGCTTCCAGGGCAACCCGACGCCGCAGCAGCCGCCGTACCTCTACCTGCGGGTGGACAACAACGGCGACGGCCAGAGCGACGGCGTGCTGTTCTTCTACCCGGCGAACAACGCCGACCAGCAGCCTGTCGCTGCGGACACGTGGCAGACGTGGAACGCCGGTGAGGGCCGGTGGAACCTCAACGGTGACGACGGTCCGGCGAACTCGTTCACGCTCGACCAGTACCTGGCCGAGCACCCGGACGCGACGATCATGAACAACTCGACGGATCCGTCGTGGTCCGGCGGCGGTCTGACCATCCAGGTGGGCGCCGGCGGCTCCGGCCAGACCAACGGCAACTACTACGTCGACGACGTGACGATGTCCACGGCCGACCAGGCGACGTCGAGCACGGTCTCGGGGACCGACTACGACCTCGAGCCCGGGCCGGAAGCGCCTGCACCTCCGCAGCTGAACATCGGCGACACGAGCACCGCCGAGGGTGACAGCGGTTCGCACAACGCGAGCTTCACCATCAGCATGGACAAGACGGCCGACCGTGCGGTGACCGTCGACTACGCCACCAGCGATGGCTCGGCGACGGCACCGGACGACTACACGTCGTCCAACGGGACCGCGACGATCCCGGCCGGTCAGACCAGGACGACCGTCAACGTGCCGGTCAACGGTGACACCACCGTCGAGCCGGACGAGCAGTTCAACGTCGACCTGTCGCAGCCGCAGAACGCGACGGTCGGTGACGGTTCCGCCACCGGGACCATCACGAACGACGACACGCAGCCCACGCCTCCGCCTCAGCCGAACGTGAGCATCAGCGATGCGAGCGCGGCCGAGGGCAACACCAGCGGGGCCAACCAGGAGTCGTTCACGGTGAGCCTGGACCGGCCGTCCGACCAGGACGTGACCGTCCACTACAGCACGACCGACGGCACGGCGACGGCGCCGGACGACTACGCCTCGACCAGCGGGAAGGTGACGATCCCCGCGGGTCAGACGCAGCAGACGGTGACCGTGCCGGTCAACGGTGACAAGGTTCGTGAGGGTCGCGAGACGTTCACGACGAACCTCGACAACGCGCAGAACGCGACGATCGCTGACGGCAGCGGCGACGGTGTCATCCGCAATGACGACACCAACGTCGACACGACCGCCAGCAACGCTCGCGGTGAGCGTGCACGGGCAACCGTGACGACCTCGCCGCAGGCCGGGGGCGACTCGGTGCGCATCTACCGCGAGGTCGCCGGTGACGACCCGGTCATGTACCGGGGCACGCTGGACGACAGCGGCCGGGTGAGCACGGTCCTGAGCAAGGACTTCGCCCACGGTGCGCACGTCAAGCTGTACGCGAAGGTCGTGACCGACAACGGCACGTACCAGTCCGAGACGTCGACGGTGGTTATCGACTGACCGGAGTGCAGTAGGAACCGACAGTGTGGGGCGGCCCTTCGGGGTCGCCCCACACGTCTGTCGAGGCGCTTGTGTCTCGGCCGGACGCCGGGCTCACAGGTCGAGGTCGACGACCACCGGTGCGTGGTCGGAAGGGCCCTTTCCCTTGCGTGCTTCCCGGTCGACGTAGGCGTCGCGGACGGATGATGCGAAGGCCTGGTTGCCGTACACGAGGTCGATGCGCATGCCCATGTTCTTGTGGAACATGCCGGCGCGGTAGTCCCAGTACGTGTAGGGGGTGTCGTGCTTCAGCGCGCGCGGAACGACGTCCTCGAGCCCGAGTGCGCGCAGTGCCGACAGCGCCTCACGCTCCGGCGCGGTGACATGCGTCGACTCGACGAAAACTGCCGGATCCCACACGTCGGCGTCGGTGGGCGCGACGTTGAAGTCGCCGGTCACCAGGAACGCCCGGTCCCCGGCGACCTCGGGCTCCAGGGCGTCGCGCAGCGCCGCCAGCCACTTCAGCTTGTACGCGTAGTGCGCGCTGTCGGGTGTGCGCCCGTTGGGCACGTACACCGACCACAGCCGCAGCGGACCGCAGGTGGCGCCGACGGCGCGCGCCTCGACCACCGGTTCCGGCTCGACCTCGAGCAGCGCGGGCTCGGCGGCCGCCGGGTCGCCTGCGTAGCCGGGCTGCCCGTCGAAACCCCGGGACACCTCGGACAGGCCGACGCGGGACAGGATCGCGACGCCGTTCCACCGGCCGTCGCCGTGTGCGGCGACCTCGTATCCGAGGTCCTCGACCGGCCCGAAGGGGAAGTCCGCCTCGGCGCACTTGGTCTCCTGCAGGCACACCGCGTCGGGGCGGGTGTCATCCAGCCACTCGGTCAGCCGCGGCAGGCGCGCGCCGATGGAGTTGACGTTCCACGTGGCCACGCGCACGGTCGCGGTTCCCTCCGTCTCCTGGCCGGGGCCCAGGTCAGCCGACCGGCTCGGTGCTCTCCTCCTTGGCCGGCGTGCCACCGCCGCCGTCGCGCTTGACCGCGGCGAGCAGCATCTGCGCGACGTCGAGGACCTCGACCTCCTCGCGGGCCTCGCCCTTGGACTGCTGCTCGGTCAGGCCGTCGGTGAACATCACCTTGCAGAACGGGCATCCGGTCGCGATCTGGTCGGCACCGGTGGCGACCGCCTCGGCGGTGCGGTTCAGGTTGATCCGGCTGCCGAGCTTCTCCTCCATCCACATGCGTGCGCCTCCGGCGCCGCAGCAGAAGGAGCGCTCGGAGTTGCGCGGCATCTCCTTGAACTCCGTGTTGGGCAGCACGTTCAGCAGCTCGCGCGGAGGCTCGTACACCTTGTTGTGCCGGCCGATGAAGCACGGGTCGTGATAGGTGATCGTGCGGCCAGCCGCCGCGCCGTTGCCGCTCTGCGCGACCGGTGTCAGCTTGCCCTCACGCACCAGTCGGTTGAGCAGCTGCGTGTGGTGCACGACCTCGAGCTCGACGCCGAGCTGGCCGTACTCGTTCTTCAGCGTGTTGAAGCAGTGCGCACAGGTGGCGACGACCTTCTTGGCCTTGGCCTCCTTCAGCGTCTCCGCGTTCTGCATGGCCAGCTGCTGGAACACGAACTCGTTGCCGGAGCGGCGCGCGGGGTCGCCGGTGCAGGTCTCGCCGTCACCGAGGACAGCGAAGTCGACGCCGGCGATGTTGAGCAGCTCCGCGACCGCCCGGGTGGTCTTCTTGGCGCGGTCCTCGTACGCGCCGGCGCAGCCGACCCAGAACAACCACTCGACCTCGTCGAGCGTCTCGACGGAGTCGCCCACCTGCTTGACCTCGAACGGCAGGTCCTTGGCCCAGTCCATGCGCGCAGTGGGGGACATGTTCCACGGGTTGCCCTTGTTCTCCAGGCCCTTGAACAGCTGGTTCAGCTCGGACGGGAAGTTGGCCTCGACCAGCACCTGGTAGCGGCGCATGTCCATGATCTCGTCGACGTGCTCGATGTCGACCGGGCACTGCTGCACGCAGGCGCCGCAGGACACGCACGACCACAGCACGTCGGGGTCGATGACCGCGCCGCCGCTGGGCATCGACGGGTCGCCCTCGGTGGCCCCGACCAGCTCGCGCTCGGCCTCGGCCCTGACCGCGTCCGGCAGCGACTGCCGCTCCTCGTCGGAGGAGGCCAGCAGGTACGGCGCCTTCGCGAACGCGTGGTCGCGCAGCCCCATCACCAGCAGCTTGGGCGACAGCGGCTTATCGGTGTTCCACGCCGGGCACTGCGACTGGCACCGCCCGCACTCGGTGCAGGTGGCGAAGTCGAGCATGTTCTTCCAGGTGAAGTCCTCGACCTTGCCGACACCGAGCGCGGCGTCCTCGTCGAGGTCCTCGATGTTCTCGAAGTCCACCGGCTTGCCCTCGACCGCGATCGGCTGCAGCCCGCCCAGCGCGGGGGCGAGGTCGGCGTTGCGTCCGAACAGCACGTTCAGCGGCGCGATGAAGATGTGCAGGTGCTTGGAGTTCAGCACCAGGATCAGGAACGAGAGCATCACGCCGATGTGGATCAGCAGGCCGACGCCCTCGATGATCTCGTTGGTCTGCTCACCCAGGGGCGCGAGCAGGCTCCCGACTGCGTGGGACATGAAGGCGCCGTTCCCGTACGGGAAGTTCCCGGTGTTCACGGCCGCGCCCCGGAACAGGAACATCGACCAGATCACGTTGAAGATCATGAACAGCACGAGCCACGCGCCGCCGAGATGCGAGCCCTTGAACCGCGACTTGCGGCCCATCCGCTGCGGCGCGTTCTGCAGCCGGATGACGGCGAACGCGATGATGCCGAACAGCGCCATCAGCGCGATGAAGTCCTGCAAGAACCCGAGCGCATCCCAGGTGCCGATCAGCGGGATGTGGAAGTCGGAGTCGAACAGCGTTCCGTACGCCTCGAGGTAGACCGAGGCCAGGATCACGAACGCCCAGAACACGAAGAAGTGCGCGGCACCCGGCACGGTCCACTTGAGCAGCTTCTTCTGGCCGAACACCTCGACCAGCTGGGTCCTGACCACCTCGCCCAGCTTCTGCCTGACGTTGTCGACCCGGCCCGGTGCGGGCTGCCCGCTGTGGATCAGGCGGTACAGCCACCAGACCCGTCGCCCGGCGATGGGCAGCACGACCGCGGTCATCGCCAGCCCCAGAATCAACACGATGGGCATACTTCACTCCAACTTTCCGGCGGGGCGCCGGGTCGTGCTGTGACGTCTCCGGCCCCAGAGACTACGGGCGGACGCGTCGCTGCGTCCGCAGTCAGACCATGTGAGACGCACCCTACCAATCGGTAACTTAGGATCCGGCCCCGGAACCCGCTTGTGGCGGCCCGAGCCGTTGAACCTCGTCCGGCGTCCTCTCCTCGGCATTCGGTCGCTTCCCTTGTGTTCTACGCCTCGGGCAGCGACCGCAACACCCGGTTACTTGGCGTGTGGCACCGCGCCACAGGGGTGCGAGGCGTCGCCGCGCCGGGCTGTGTGGCGCGGCCTCGGCCGGGGGCGTGGTGGCACCGCGTCGCGCGGCGAGGTGGAATGGCGCCATGAGCAGAGCACGCGTGGTCGTGGGCGTCGGCCCGGTGTCTCCCGAGGAGCTGGTCGCGGTCGCGCGCGGCGGCGCCGGTGTGGAGCTGGACCCCGGGGCGGTCGCGGCGATCGAGAAGTCCCGCGAGGCCGTGGACGAGATGGCGGCCGCGCCCACCCCGACGTACGGCGTCTCCACCGGGTTCGGGGCGCTGGCCACCCGGCACATCCCGGCCGACCTCCGCGCCGACCTGCAGCGCTCGCTGGTGCGCTCGCACGCGGCCGGGTCGGGTCCCGAGGTCGAGGCGGAGGTGGTGCGCGCGCTGATGCTGCTGCGCCTGTCGACGCTGGCCACCGGGCGCACCGGCATCCGGGTGCAGACCGCGCAGGCGATGGCCTCGCTGCTCACCCACAGCGTGACCCCGGTCGTACGGGAGTACGGCAGCCTCGGCTGCTCCGGCGACCTCGCCCCGCTGGCGCACTGCGCGCTGGCGCTGATGGGCGAGGGCGACGTACGCGACCGCGAGGGCGTGCTCCGCCCGGCGGCCGAGGTGCTGGCCCAGATCGGCCAGGAGCCGGTCGAGCTGGCCGCCAAGGAGGGGCTGGCGCTGATCAACGGCACCGACGGCATGCTCGGCATGCTGGTGCTCGCGCAGGCCGACCTGGCCGCGCTGCTGCGGGTGTTCGACGTTGCCGCCGCGATGAGCGTGGAGGCCATCCTGGCCACCGACCGGGTGTTCGCCGAGGACCTGCAGGCCCTGCGGCCGCACCCGGGACAGGCCGCGTCGGCCTCCAACCTACGGCGCATCCTCGCGGGCTCGGCGCTTATGGAGAGTCACCGCGGGCCCGACTGCAACCGGGTGCAGGACGCGTACTCGCTGCGCTGCGCGCCCCAGGTCGCCGGCGCCGCCCGCGACACCCTCGAGCACACCCGCGACGTGGCCGCGCGCGAGCTGGCGTCGGCCATCGACAACCCGGTGGTGCTGCCCGACGGGCGGGTCGAGTCCAACGGCAACTTCCACGGCGCGCCGCTGGGCTACGCGCTGGACTTCCTGGCCATCCCCGTCGCCGACCTGGCCAGCATGTCCGAGCGCCGCACCGACCGGTTCCTCGACATGGCGCGCAGCCACGGGCTGCCGCCGTTCCTGGCCAACGACCCCGGCGTGGACTCCGGGCACATGATCGCGCAGTACACCCAGGCCGCGATCGTGTCCGAGCTCAAGCGGCTGGCGGCGCCGGCCAGCGTGGACTCGATCCCGTCCAGCGCGAAGCAGGAGGACCACGTGTCGATGGGGTGGTCGGCCGCGCGCAAGCTGCGCCGGGCGCTCGACGGGCTGACGCGGGTGCTCGCGGTCGAGGTCCTCACCGCCGCGCGGGCGCTGGAGCTGCGCCACCCGCTGACGCCCGCGCCGGCGACGGCCGCCGTGCTCGGCGTACTCCGCGAGCGCGTCGACGGCCCCGGCCCCGACCGGCACCTCGCGCCCGAGATCGACGCCGCCGTCGAGCTGGTGCACGACGGCGCGGTCGTGTCCGCAGTCGAGTCCGTCATCGGCCCCCTGGACTGACTCGTCCGCGGTGGGTCTCCGTGAAAACACCGAGTCGTCGCAGACGAACCGAAGGAGCATGAGCATGAGCCGGACCATCCGCAGTCCCCGGGGCACCGAGCTGAGCGCGCGCAGCTGGCAGACCGAGGCGCCGATGCGCATGCTGATGAACAACCTCGACCCCGAGGTCGCCGAGCACCCCGAGGAGCTGGTGGTCTACGGCGGGTCGGGCAAGGCGGCGCGCGACTGGGCGAGCTTCGACGCGATGGTGCGCACGCTCCGGACGCTGGAGCAGGACGAGACCATGCTCGTGCAGTCGGGCCGGCCGGTCGGGGTGATGCGCACCCACGAGTGGGCGCCGCGGGTGCTGATCGCCAACTCCAACCTGGTCGGCGACTGGGCGACGTGGGAGGAGTTCCGGCGGCTCGAGGCGCTCGGCCTCACCATGTACGGCCAGATGACCGCCGGGTCGTGGATCTACATCGGCACCCAGGGCATCCTGCAGGGCACGTACGAGACGTTCGCGGCGGTGGCCGAGAAGCGGTACGGCGGCTCCCTGGCCGGAACGATCACCCTCACCGCGGGCCTCGGCGGGATGGGCGGCGCCCAACCGCTGGCGGTGACCATGAACGACGGCGTGTGCATCTGCGTCGAGGTCGACGAGTCCCGCATCCAGCGCCGGCTCGACCACCGCTACCTCGACGTGCGCGCCGACTCCCTCGACCACGCGCTGTCGCTGGCGACGCAGGCGCAGCACGATCGGCGGGCGCTGTCGATCGGCGTGCTCGGCAACGCGGCCGACATGGTGCCGGCGCTGCTGGCCAAGGGTGCCCCGATCGACATCGTGACCGACCAGACCTCCGCGCACGACCCGCTGATGTACCTCCCGTCGGGGGTGGAGTTCGGCGACTGGGTCAGCGCCCGCGAGAAGGACCCGGCGGGGTTCACCGAGAGGGCCCGCGAGTCGATGGCGCGGCACTGCGAGGCGATGGTGGGGTTCCTCGACGCCGGTGCCGAGGTGTTCGACTACGGCAACTCGCTGCGTGCGGAGGCCAAGCTGGGCGGGTTCGGTCGGGCGTTCGACTACCCCGGCTTCGTGCCGGCGTACATCCGGCCGCTGTTCTGCGAGGGGAAGGGCCCGTTCCGGTGGGCGGCGCTGTCCGGCGACCCCGCCGACATCGCGGCCACCGACCGCGCGGTGCTGGAGATGTTCGGCGACAACGAACGGCTGACGCGCTGGATCAAGCAGGCCGGCGAGAGGGTGCACTTCCAGGGGCTGCCGGCGCGGATCTGCTGGCTGGGGTACGGCGAGCGCCACCTCGCCGGGATGCGGTTCAACGACATGGTGGCCTCCGGCGAGATCTCGGCGCCGATCGTGATCGGGCGCGACCACCTCGACTGCGGCTCGGTCGCCTCGCCGTACCGCGAGACCGAGGCCATGCTCGACGGCTCCGACGCGATCGCGGACTGGCCGCTGCTGAACGCCATGGTCAACGTCGCCTCCGGTGCGTCGTGGGTGTCGATCCACCACGGCGGCGGCGTGGGCATCGGCCGATCCATCCACGCCGGCCAGGTATGCGTGGTCGACGGCACCGACCTGGCTGGCCGCAAGGCCGAGCGGGTGCTGACCAACGACCCCGGGATGGGCGTGATCCGGCATGTCGACGCGGGCTACGACGAGGCCGCGGAGGTGGCGCAGTCGCGTGGCGTGCGCGTCCCCATGCGCGAGACGGACTGACGCGTCACGCCCAGGAATTCTGGCGCGTCACCACCAAGACCCTCTCGTGAGGCGTCAATGCGTCTCCGCCGCCCGTAGAAGAATTGGCGCGTCACCAGCTGGGTGTGCAGAAAACTTGGCGCGTCGCGGTGGGTGTGGTGGACGGGTCTGGTATAAAGAGAGTAAGTACACAAACTAACTAGACTTTTGTGCCTGACCCGATCCCGAAGCGAGGTGGACATGCCGGAGCCCGAGGTGGTGGACGTCCACCAGCACCTGTGGCCAGAGCCGCTGCTCGAAGCGCTGCGCGCCCGCACCGCGACGCCGCGGGTGCGCGGCTGGACGCTGGAGACCGACGGCGAGCCGCCGTACGAGGTCGACCCCGCCGACCACGACCCGGCCAAGCGGGCGGCGGCCGACCGGGACGCGGGCATCGACGTCGCCCTCCTGTCGCTGTCCAGCCCGCTGGGCATCGAATGGCTCCCGCACGACGACGCCGAGCCGCTGCTGGACGCCTGGCACGCGGGTGCGCTGGCGCTCGGCGATCGGCACCGGGTCTGGGCCGCTGCCTCGGTGCGTGACCCGGACCCGGCCGCGCTCGCGGCCGCACTCGACGACGGATGCGTCGGCCTGCAGGTGCCGGCGGACGCCATGGCGACTCCGCAGCGCCTGGAGCACCTCGCGCCGCTGCTGGTGGTGTGCGACGAACGCGACGTACCCGTGCTCGTGCACCCCGGCCCCGCGAGCAGCGAGCCGGAGCTGCCGGCGTGGTGGGCCGCGGTGGTCGAGTACACCGGCCAGATGGCTGCCGCCTGGTGGTCCTGGCACGTGGCGGGTCGTCGGCTGCTGCCGACGCTGCGGATCTGCTTCGCGGCCGGTGCCGGGCTGGCGCCGGTGCACCGCGAGCGGCTGGTCGCCCGGGGCGGTCGGTTCGGTGGGGTGGACAGGGATGTGTTCGTCGACACCTCGTCCTACGGGACGCAGGGCCTCGACGCGCTGGTCCGGGTCCTGGGCATCGATGCGCTCGTGCTCGGGTCGGACCGTCCCTACGCCGAGCCGACCGACCCGGGTATGGGGGAGGCGGCGGCGCGCGCGATCCGCCGTACCAACCCGCACCGGCTCCTGACCGGGGAGCACCCGTGACGGCAGGGCAGGTCGCACCCACGGGCGACCCCCTGCCGGCACGGCGCGCGGTCCCCATCGCCGGGGCCGGCAGGGCCGCCATGCCAGGCGGCACCGCCGGCCGAACCGGCCCAGCCGACCGCCGGGTCGACCCCGACCCACTCGACCCGGCGGGGCTGGGGCCGCTGCCCGAGCGCGACCTCGACGCGCACGAGCTGCGCGACCTGGTGGCATCCCTGGCCGCTCGCCCGGACCTGTGGGCACCGCACGTGGCGTTCAGCGACGACGCCCGTCACTACGTCTCGCTGCACCGGGACGGTCACGTCGACATCTGGGTGCTCTGCTGGACGCCCCAGAACGACACCGGCTGGCACGACCACGACGTGTCCTCCGGCGCGGTCGCGGTGGTCGAGGGCGAGCTGGTCGAGAGCAACCTCTCGCTCGCCGGTGCGGCCGTGCAGACCATCGTCGGCGCCGGCAACGCCTACTGCTTCGGCCCCGACCACATCCACCGGCTGACCGGCCACTCGGCCGGCGCCGTCTCGATCCACGCCTACTCGCCGCCGCTGTGGCGGATGGGCCAGTACGTCGTGGGCGCCGACGGCGTGCTGCGCCGCACCTCGGTGTCCTACGCCGACGAGCTGAGGCCGGTCGACCCGGTCGCGGGCTGACCCTCGGCCAGACCCCTACCAGTGCCCGCGGTGCACCACCTCGGACAGCGGTCGCCGGCCGCGCCGCAGCGACGGCGAACGCCGGTCCGGCGCGGGATGGCCCACGGTGACCGCCCCGACCGGCGTGTGGTCGCCGGGTACGCCGAACGCGTCGCGGAAGGCGCCGACCCGCTCGGCCGGGATGCCGAAGAAGCACGCGCCCAGGCCCTCGTCGACCGCGGTGAGCAGCATCAGCAGCGACGCCATGCCGGTGTCCACGTGCCAGTACGGCACCGGCCAGCGCGCCTCGTCGCGGTCGGTCCACCCCTTGTCGGGCTCGGCGTACCGGTCGAGGTAGGCGTCCTTGCACGCCAGCGCCACCACGACGACGGGTGCGCGGCGCATGCCCTCCAGCCACGGGCTCGGCGCACCGCCGGCCGCCGGGTCGGGGGTGGTCGCGGCCCAGAACCGCGCCACGGCGTCGGGCTCGTCGAGCAGCAGGAACGCCCACCCCTGGCTGAACCCCGCGCTCGGGGACCGGACCGCGTTCTCCAGCATCCGGGTGACCGCGGCCGGGTCCACCGGCTCGTCGGTGTAGCTGCGCACCATCCGCCGGCGGCGTACGACATCGGAGAGCTCCACGCGCCCACTGTGCCAAGCCGGGGGCCAACGCGCCGGGGACCCCGGTTGGCGCCCGGCGCGCGGACAGGATGGGATGGGCTCGTGAGCTTCAGGGCCATGTGGGACGCGATCGCCGACGTCGGACGGAGCCGCGACACCGGCGGCTACCGGCGGTTCGTGTGGGAGGACGCCGACCTGACCCTGCGCGAGTGGTTCGCCGGCGAGGCGGCACGGCGCGGCCTCGACCTGCACGTGGACCGCAACGGGAACCAGTGGGCGTGGTGGGGCGACCCCACCGCCGGCGACGCCCTGGTGCTGGGCTCCCACCTCGACTCGGTCCCGGAGGGCGGTGCGTTCGACGGCCCCCTGGGCGTGCTGTCGGCCTTCGCCGCCGTCGACGCCGTGAGGGAGCGCGGGCTCGAGCCGGACCGCCCGCTGGCGGTGGTCAACTTCGTCGACGAGGAGGGGGCGCGGTTCGGCATCGCCTGTGCGGGCTCGCGGCTGCTGACCGGGAGCCTGGCCCCCGACATCGCCCGCTCCCTGCGCGACCGCGAGGGGCGCGCGATGGACGAGGTGCTGCGCCGGGCCGGCCGCGACCCCGGGCACCTCGGCCGCGACGACGAGGTGCTGCGCCACGTGGGAACGTTCGTCGAGCTGCACGTCGAGCAGGGACGCGACCTGGTCGACCGGCGTGCCGCGGTCGGGCTGGGCAGCCAGATCTGGCCGCACGGCCGGTACCGCTTCGACTTCACCGGCGAGGCCAACCACGCCGGCACGACGGCGATGATGGACCGGCGCGACCCGATGGTCACCTACGCCAACGTCGCGCTCGTCGCCAACCAGGTCGCCCGCGCGCTCGGCGTACGCGCCACCCATCCACCCGGCTTCCGGTCCGGCTACGAGCAGCGTCGTCCCGGCGAGGCCCGGGCCACGTTCGGGAGGGTCGAGGTCACGCCCAACGGCACCAACGCCGTGCCCTCGAGCGTGCGCGCGTGGCTGGACGCCCGTGCGGCCGACGAGGCCACCCTGGAGCAGCTCGTACGCACGGTGCACGAGCAGGCGAAGGCGGTGGCCACGTCCGAGCAGACCGAGGTCGCGATGGAGGCGGAGTCGGTGTCGCCGGCCACGGTCTTCGACCCCGACCTGGCGAACCGGCTCTCGGCCCGCCTCGGTGACGCGCCGGTGATCCCGACCGGCGCCGGCCACGACGCCGGCGTGCTGTCTCTGGCCGGCATCCCCACCGCGATGCTGTTCGTGCGCAACCCGACCGGGATCTCGCACTCCCCCGCCGAGCACGCCGAGTGGGACGACTGTGTGGCCGGTGTCGACGCCCTGACCGAGGTGGTCGCCGAGCTCGCCGGGGGCGACCGGTGACGGGCACCGCCACCTCGTACTGGCTGGAGCGCGCCTGGCTCGGGCCGGGCCGGCTCGCCGACAAGGTGCTGCTCTCCGTCGCCGACGGCCGCATCACCTCCCTCGACACCGACGTGGCCGCGCCGCCGGCACCCGCACACCGGCTGCGCGGGCTGACGCTGCCGGGCCTGGCCAACTGCCACAGCCACGCCTTCCACCGCGCGTTGCGCGGTCGCACCCAGACCGAGCGGGGCACCTTCTGGACCTGGCGGGAGCAGATGTACGCCGTCGCCGAGCGGCTCGACCCCGACTCCTACTTCGACCTTGCCGCCGCGACCTACGCCGAGATGGCGGCGACCGGCGTCACCAGCGTCGGCGAGTTCCACTACCTGCACCACGACCCCGACGGCGTGCCGTACGCCGACCCCAACGCGATGGGCGAGGCGCTGATCGCGGCCGCCCGCCAGGCCGGGCTCCGGATCGCGCTGCTCGACGCCTGCTACCTCTCCAGCGGGTTCGGCGCACCACCCGAGGGGGTGCAGCGCCGGTTCAGCGACGGTGACGCCGACCGCTGGGCCGCCCGGGTCGACGCGCTCGCCGACAAGCACGCCGACGATGCCGACGTCGTCGTCGGCGCGGCGGTGCACTCGGTGCGGGCGGTCCCGCGCGAGCAGGTCGCGACGGTGGCGGAGTGGGCGGTCACGCGCGGTGCTCCGCTGCACGCGCACCTGTCCGAGCAGGTGGCCGAGAACGAGGCGTGTCACGAGGCGTACGGGCAGACCCCCGCGACCGTGCTGTTCGAGGCCGGCGCACTCGGCCCGCGTTCGACCGCCGTGCACGCGACCCACCTGTCCGACTCCGATGTCGCGCTGCTGGGCGGCCAGGGGACCTACGCGTGCTTCTGCCCGACCACCGAGCGCGACCTCGCCGACGGGATCGGACCGTCGCGTCGTCTGCACGAGGCCGGGTCGGCGCTCACCCTCGGCTCGGACAGCCATGCGGTGGTCGACCTGTTCGAGGAGATGCGCGCGGTGGAGCTCCACGAGCGGCTGGCCACGCAGCAGCGCGGGCACTGGTCGGCCGACGAGCTGCTCACCGCGGCCACCGGCACCGGGCACGCCTCGCTCGGCTTCGGCGAAGCCGGACAGCTGGAGGTCGGCGCCGCGGCCGACCTGGTGACCGTCGACCTGGAGTCGGCGCGTACGGCGGGCACCGGGTGCGGCGCCGAGTCGGCCGTGTTCGCCGCGTCCGGCGCCGACGTGGTGCACGTGGTCGGCGGAGGCCGCGTCGTCGACGCGCCCGGCGTCGGCCGGACGCTGCACCGGACGCTCAGCCGGCTGTGGGAGGACTGAGCGCGTGACCGCGACCCTGATCGACCGCATCGGCCAGCTGGTCACCTGCGACCCGGAGCTGGGCGACGGCTCGCCGCTCGGCGTGGTCACCGACGCCGCGCTGGTCGTGGAGCGCGACCGGGTGGCATGGGCCGGTCCGCGGGCGGACGCACCGGCCGCCGACACCTCCGTCGAAGCCGGCGGAGCGGCGGTGATCCCGGGCTTCGTCGACTCGCACAGCCACCTGGTGTTCGCCGGCGACCGGTCGGCCGACTTCGCCGCCCGGATGGAGGGCCGGCCCTACGCCACCGGCGGGATCCAGACCACGGTCGCCGCCACCAGGGCGGCCACCGACGAGCAGCTGGCCGCGCAGGTCGCGCGTCACCTCGACGAGATGCTGCGCCAGGGCACCACCACGGTCGAGACCAAGAGCGGGTACGGCCTGACCACCCACGACGAGGCCCGGGCGCTCGCGGTGGCCCGGCAGCTCACCTCCGAGACCACCTTCCTCGGCGCGCACGTGGTGGCGCCGGAGTACGCCGACGACCCGGGCGGCTACGTCGACCTGGTCACCGGCCCGATGCTGCACGCGTGCGCACCGCACGCGCGCTGGGTGGACGTGTTCTGCGAGCGCGGAGCGTTCGACGCCGACCAGGCGCGGGCGGTGCTCGCGGCCGGGCTGGCCGCCGGGCTCGAGGCACGGGTGCACGCCAACCAGCTCGGCCACGGCCCGGGCGTGCTGGTGGCCTGCGAGGTGGGTGCCGCGGCCGCCGACCACTGCACGTACCTGAGTGACGACGACGTCGTGTCGCTGCGCGACGCCGGTGTGGTGGCGACGCTGCTGCCGGGGGTGGAGTTCTCGACGCGCTCGCCGTACCCGGACGCGCGGCGGCTGCTCGAGGCCGGGGTGACGGTGGCGCTGGCGACCGACTGCAACCCGGGCTCGTGCTACTCCTCGTCCATGCCGCTGTGCGTCGCGCTGGCCGTGCGCGAGATGCGCATGAGCCCGGCCGAGGCGCTCTGGTCGGCCACCGCCGGGGGAGCCGCGGCCCTCCGCCGCGACGACGTCGGCCGGCTCGGCCCCGGAGCCCGGGCCGACCTCACCGTGCTCGACGCCCCCTCCTACGTCCACCTCGCCTACCGGCCCGGCGTACCCCTCGTCGCGTCGGTGTGGCGCGACGGCCGCCCCGTCGTCGGCTGACCCCGCTCGACTGGCGCGAAACGGCTGGGGTCCGGGCCGGCCAACCCGACCAGCACGCGCCACTCGACGGCACGGGGACCGGTGTGACCCAGGTCACGGGAACAAGCCTGCGAGAACCTGCGTTGACCACTATCGAGACAGTTGAGTCGAGCACGCTCAGGTAATTTGCCTGCGGTCCGTGCCGCGGGTACAACTGTTACGGAATTAAGTCTTCACTCGTGGAGGTACCACAATGGCTCGCGCGGTCGGAATCGACCTCGGCACGACGAACTCCGTCGTCGCCGCTCTTGAAGGTGGCGAACCCACCGTCATCTCCAACGCCGAGGGATCGCGCACGACGCCCTCGGTTGTCGCCTTCGCCAAGAACGGCGAGGTCCTCGTCGGCGAGGTGGCCAAGCGACAGGCCGTGACCAACGTCGACCGCACCATCCGCTCCATCAAGCGTGAGATGGGCACGGACTGGAAGCGTGAGTTCGACGGCAAGGAGTTCACGGCCCAGCAGATCTCCGCGTTCGTGCTGCAGAAGCTGAAGAGGGACGCCGAGGCCTACCTCGGTGAGCCGGTCACCGACGCCGTGATCACCGTCCCGGCGTACTTCTCCGACGCCCAGCGCCAGGCGACCAAGGAGGCCGGCGAGATCGCCGGCCTCAACGTCCAGCGCATTGTCAACGAGCCCACGGCGGCCGCGCTGGCGTACGGCCTGGAGAAGGAGAACGACCAGACCATCCTGGTGTTCGACCTCGGTGGCGGCACCTTCGACGTGTCGCTGCTGGAGATCGGCGACGGCGTGGTCGAGGTCAAGGCCACCTCAGGTGACAACCACCTCGGCGGCGACGACTGGGACAACCGGATCGTCGACTGGATGGTGACGAAGTTCAAGAACGCCCACGGCGTCGACCTGGGCAAGGACAAGATCGCCCTGCAGCGTCTGCAGGAGGCTGCGGAGAAGGCCAAGATCGAGCTGTCCAGCACCTCCGAGACCACCATCCACCTGCCCTACATCACCGCCGGCGCCGAGGGCCCGCTGCACTTCGAGGAGAAGCTCAGCCGCAGCGAGTTCCAGCGGATGACCAGCGACCTGCTCGACCGCACCCGGAAGCCGTTCGAGCAGGTGATGAAGGACGCCAACCTCAAGCTGGACAAGCTCGACCACGTCATCCTGGTCGGCGGCTCGACCCGCATGCCCGCGGTGGTGGAGCTGGTCAAGGAGCTGACCGGCGGCAAGGAGCCCAACAAGGGCGTCAACCCCGACGAGGTCGTCGCGGTCGGCGCGACCCTGCAGGCCGGCGTGCTCAAGGGTGAGGTCAATGACGTCCTGCTGCTCGACGTGACCCAGCTGTCGCTGGGCATCGAG
>CBFGZI010000065.1:0-20064 GCA_965653225.1 uncultured Propionibacteriales bacterium
GCCACCGACCTCGGCAGAGAGCCTTGCAGTGCAGCGCGCAACGTAGGCACCGAGATCCTCGAGCCGCTGACCGACCCGCGCCTTCGGCGCGCTGACGTTCAGGGCCGCGACCACCGTCCCCGTGGCGTCCCGGACCGGGGCTGACGCAGCGACGACACCGTGCTCGAGCTCGTTGTCGGAGGTGGCGTAGCCCTGCCGGCGGATGCGGTCGAGCTCGGCGTGGAGGGAGTCGAGGTCACGCACAACCACGTTGTCGGGGCGCGGTTCGACCAGTACCGAGAAGGTGCCCGCCGACCGCGCCTCATGGGGGTTCACCAATGCCTCGTCGTCGCCGTGCTCGGTGTACCAGGAGTCCACGGAAGCGGAGTCCCAGTCGCTGATCAGCACCCTGCCGGACGGTGTCCGCCACGCCGCGGTGGTCGTCCCCGCCCAGCCCGCGGTGGCGACTTCGCGGGGGCTGAGCTCGCTGACCAGCGTGAGGACGTTGCCCCCACGAAGCACGCACAGATGGGTCGTCTCGCGCAGCGACTGAACCACCTGCCGCAGGAGGGGTCGTGCGCGCTGGACGAGGGCGGACTCGCCGGTCCTGGCGGCCAGCGCGTACAGGCGCCAACCGAGCTGGTACGTGCGGCGGTCCGGGTCACGTTCGAGCACGCCGGCATCCACCAGGGTCGCCAGTGCGCGCGACACGGTCGCCTTGTCCCTGCCGAGAAGCTCTGCGATCCGCAGCACCCGGAGACCGCCCTCACGCAGCACCTGCGGACTGGCCAGGACTTCCAGGATCTCGAGGTCGCGCGTCAGCCCGGAGGTGTTCCGGCGCGCGGGTACCGGGGGAGGGGCAGCGGAGGTCGACATGGCGGGAGCCTAGAGGCGTTGCCATATGAACAACAGTCGTTGTGCAGATTGCCCCGTCGCTGGCATGGTCGTCCACCGCGACGAAAGCGGTTGGCGGAGGCGAGAGATGGAGATCACCGACTTCAGCCTCGACGCGTTCTCGCTGACTGCCAGGCGTGCCCTGGTCACCGGGGGAAACACCGGCCTGGGCCGTGCCTTCACGGTGGCGCTCGCCCGGGCGGGCGCGGACGTCATCGTCGCGAGCATCGTCGAGGACGACGGCACGACCGAGAAGCTCGTGACGGACTGCGGCCGGCGCTACGTCTTCGTACAGGCCGACATCACCCGGCCGGGCGTGCCCGCAGAGGTCGTGGCCAGCTGCACGGCCGAGCTCGGCGGGATCGACATCCTGGTCAACTCCGCCGGCACCTGCGTGCTCGCCGACGTCGCCGACTTCGACAGGTCACAGTGGGACCCGATGGTCGCGCTGAACATGACCGCGGCGTTCGAGATGGCGCACCACGCGAGTGTGGAGATGAGCCGGCAGGGGCACGGCAAGGTCATCAACATCGCCTCGCTCTTCGCGTTCCTGGGAGGCCGTCAGTCACCGGCGTACGCCGCCACCAAGGCCGGCATCGTCGGGTTCACCAAGGCCTACTGCGACGAGCTCGCCGAGCACAACGTCCAGGTCAACGCGATCGCCCCCGGCTACTTCGCCACCGCGCTCACCGCGGCGACCCGTGGCGACGCCGACGCCAGCCGCCGCATCGTCGAGCACATCCCAGCGGGGCGATGGGGCGACCCCGCCGACCTCATGGGCGCCACGGTGTTCCTGGCGTCCTCCGCCTCCGACTACGTCAACGGCCACGTGCTCGTCGTCGACGGCGGCTACCTGGTCCGCTAGCCGCGCTCGCCGGCTGCCCCGACATCAGACGACATCAGAAAGGTCCTCCCGATGGTCAGCTCCCGCTCCTCGCTGAGCCGCGAGGACGTCGTCCGTGCCGTGACCGGCCTCCTCAGGCCCGAGCAGGTGGACACCGACGAGACGCGTCTGCGCGAGAGCAGCGTGGACCGGTTCCGGAAGTACACGGCGGCGCACGGAGTCTTCGACGGTCCCTTCCCGGCCGCGATCGTGTACCCGACGGAGACCGAGCAGGTCGCCGAGCTGCTCGCATTCGCCCAGCGCGAGCAGGTGGCCATCGTGCCCCGCACCGGCGGTACCAGCACCGAGGGTGGCCTGGAGACAGTGGTCGAGGACGCGCTGGTCGTCGACGGGTCACGCATGGACCGGATCCTCGACCTCGACGTCGAGAACATGATGGTGACGGTCCAGTGCGGCGTCCCCCTGCAGGTCCTGGAGGACACCGTGCGCGAGCGTGGCCTGACGACCGGGCACTCGCCGCAGTCCAAGCCGATCGCCCAGATGGGCGGGCTCGTGGCCACGCGCTCCATCGGGCAGTTCTCCACGATGTACGGCGCCGTCGAGGACATGGTCGTGGGCATGGAGGCGGTGCTCCCCGGTGGCCATGTCACCCGGATCAAGAACGTGCCCCGCCGAGCCGCGGGTCCCGACATCCGGCACGTGCTCATCGGCAACGAGGGCACCCTGGCCTACATCACCGAGGTCACCGTGAAGCTCTTCCGCTGGTACCCCGGCACCACGCGGTACTTCGGCTTCCTCGTGCCGGACTTCGCCGTGGGCGTCGGCATGCTGCGAGAGGTCGTGACCGCGGGCTACCGCCCCGCGGTGGCGCGCCTGTACTCCCCGGAGGACGCCCGCCAGCACTTTCCCGACCACCCGATGGACCAGAACCTCGTCGTGCTGTCCGCGGAGGGCCCCGCACCCCTGGTCGAGGCCACGGCAACCGCGGTCGAGGCGGTCGCAGCGCGGGTCGACCACAAGCGTGTCCCCGCCGAGGAGATCCGGGCCTGGTTCGAAGGGCTGAACTGGGGGACCGACAAGATCGAGGCCGAGAAGCAGGCGATGCGCGCGGACAGCCACCTTGGTTACACGACCGAGGTCTCCATCGACTGGTCGCGGACCGCCGAGCTGTACCGCGCCGTCACCAGCCGGGTCCAGACGGCCTTCCCCCGCGCAGGTGACTTGACCCTCTTCGGTGCCCACTCGTCGCACTCGTACCAGACGGGCACCAACCTGTACTTCGTCTACGACTACGACATCAACTGCGAGCCACGTGAGGAGATCGACCTCTACCACGTACCGCTGAACGCGATCATCGTCGAAGAGGCGCTGCGTGTGGGCGGCTCGATCGTGCACCACCACGGCGTCGGCAAGTACCGGACTCCGTGGATCCAGGACGAGCACGGAACCGCGTACCACCTCCTGTCCGGCCTGAAGCGGGCCTTCGACCCGCACAACATCATGAACCCGGGCTCGGTCTTCCCGATCGACGCGGACGGACAGCCGTTGCTCTCCGAGACGGCCCTGCCATGACGACGTACTTCGTGGCGATCGACAGCGGCTCCCAGAGCACCAAGGTCTCGGTCATCGACGAGGACGGCGAGGTGCTCAGCGCGGCCCGGGAAGCCCTGCGTTCCTACGACCTGGGGCCCGGTGGTCGCGCCGTGCACCCGGACGACGACCTCTGGGACACGTTGGCGCAAGCGTCCCGTGAGGCGCTGGCGTCGTTCGCCGGCGACCCGCGCGACATCGTGGCCGTGGGTCTGTGCGGCATCAGGTTCTGCCGGGCGTTGATGGACGCCGACGGGCAGCTGACCGAGCCGGTGCTGAGCTGGATGGACGCCCGGGTCTCCCAGCCGCTGACCCGCTGCGCCCCCGACGTGGCGACCGTGGCCAGTGCAGGGGGATACCTGACCGTGCGGCTGACCGGCAACCGGCGAGACAGCGCCGCGAGCTACCAGGGGATGTGGCCCATCGACCCCGTCGCGCGGCAGTGGTCCGCCGATCCGGCGGAGGTCACCCGGACCGGCATGCCCCTGGCCCTCCTTCCCGAGCTGGTCGACCCCGGGGGCCTTCTCGGACACGTCACCGGCGAGGCGGCCCGGCAGACGGGGCTTCCGCAAGGTCTGCCGGTCTACGCCACCGGGAACGACAAGGCGGTCGAGGCGCTCGGTTGCGGCCTCGTCGAGCCAGGCACCGTGCTGCTGTCACTGGGTACCTACATCGCGTCGATGACGGTAGGCGACGACCTGTCGAGCGACGACGACCGCTACTGGGTCAACGCCGCAGCCGTACCCGGAAGCTGTCTGTACGAGAGCGGAGGCATCCGCCGCGGCATGTGGACCGTGTCGTGGCTGAGCCGGCTCGTGAGCGCCGCCGCCGCCGGGCGGGTCGAGCCGCAGGCCCGGCTGGAGTGGCTCGACGAAGGGGCCCGCTCGGTACCGCCGGGGTCCAACGGCCTGATGACGATCCCCGACTGGCTCCCTCCCGGGCACGCGCCGCACCGGCGCGGCGCGATCCTCGGGCTCGACGCCTCGCACGGTGCGCACCACCTCTACCGCTCGGTGCTCGAAGGCATCGCCCTGACGATGCGCGAGCACACCGAGGCCATGGAGGACGCACTCGGCCGCCCGCAGGGACGGCTGCTGGTCTCCGGCGGCGGATCCCGTTCCGACCTGATGACCCAGATCGTGGCCGACGTCTTCGGCCGGAAGGTGGAGCGGGCCCGGGTCGCCGACGCCGCCGGGCTGGGAGCCGCGATCTGTGCCGCGGTCGGCCACGGCACACACGCCGACTTCCGGGCCGCCGTCAAGGCGATGACCCGGCCGGGTGAGGTGGTCGAACCTGACTCGGCGGCGCAGCGTCATTACGACCAGATGATGGAGGTCTACGCGGACCTGGCCGAGTTCACCGACCCGATGTTCCGGCGGATGGCCGCTCACGGCAGCTGACCGACCGCTGTCGCCCGGCGGAGCCCGGATCCTTGCTGGCCTGGGAACGCGGGGCTAGCGTCAAAAGAGCCGTGGGACCCGGAGTGCTTTGCACAGTCTGGGGGGACGGACGTGAGGGTCGGGGTTCCTGATCACGCCGGTCCCAGGAGCTGGTCTGACCACTCCGAGCCGCCAGAAGGGACTTCATCGCCATGACCGCAACCCCGCAGTACGTCATCGAGGCCGGCCAGGACGCCCTGGCCGGTCGCGCCGCAGAGCACCTGTGGATGCATTTCACCCGAATGTCGACCTACATGCAGGGCCATGTGCCCGTGATCGTGCGTGGGGAGGGCGCCTACGTGTGGGACGACGAGGGAAAGCGGTACCTCGACGGTCTCTCCGGGTTGTTCACCGTGCAGGTCGGGCACGGGCGCCGCGAGCTGGCCCAAGCGGCGGCCCGGCAGGCCGAACAGCTGGCGTACTTCCCGGTCTGGTCCTACGCGCACCCGGCCGCGATCGAGCTGGCCGACCGGCTGGTCGACGCCGCGCCCGGGAACATCAACCGGGTGTTCTTCACCACTGGCGGAGGAGAGGCGGTCGAGAGCGCCTGGAAGCTGGCCAAGCAGTACTTCAAGGAGACCGGCCGTCCACTGAAGCACAAGGTGATCTCCCGTGCCGTCGCCTACCACGGCACGCCGCAGGGCGCGCTCGCGCTGACCGCGATCCCGGAGGCCAAGCAGATGTTCGAGCCGCTCGTGCCGGGCGCGTTCAAGGTGCCGAACACCAACTTCTACCGGGCTCCCGAGCACGGTGACGACCTGGTTGCGTTCGGCCGCTGGGCGGCCGACCAGATCGCCGCGGCGATCGAGATGGAGGGCCCGGACACGGTCGCCGCCGTGTTCCTGGAGCCGGTGCAGAACTCCGGCGGCTGCTTCACGCCCCCACCGGGGTACTTCGAGCGGGTGCGCGAGATCTGCGACGAGTACGACGTGCTGCTCGTCAGCGACGAGGTGATCTGCGCCTTCGGGCGGCTCGGCTACATGTTCGGCGCCGAGCGGTACGGCTACGAGCCCGACATCATCACCTGCGCGAAGGGACTCACGTCCGGCTACGCCCCACTCGGGGCGATGCTCGTCACCGACCGGGTGTACGAGCCGTTCCGCTACGGCGAGACGACCTTCATGCACGGCTACACGTTCGGCGGCCATCCGGTCTCGGCCGCGGTCGCCCTGGCGAACCTCGACCTGATCGAGAAGGACGGGCTGCTGGAGCGCGTCAGGACCAACGAGGGGGCCTTCCGCGCCACCCTGGAAGGCCTGCTGGATCTGCCCATCGTCGGTGACGTCCGCGGCGCCGGCTACTTCTACGGCATCGAGCTGGTCAAGGACAAGGCCACCAAGCAGACCTTCGACGACGAGGAGTCCGAGCGGCTGCTGCGCGGCTTCATGTCCAAGGCTCTGTTCGACGCCGGCCTGTACTGCCGCGCCGACGACCGCGGCGACCCGGTCGTACAGCTCTCCCCGCCACTGATCTGCGACCAGCAGCACTTCGACGAGATCGAGTACATCCTGCGGTCCGTCCTCACCGAGGCCTGGGCAAGGCTGTGACCAACGTGTCGCCACCGACCGGAGGACCATCAGGTCCGTAGGAGCAGGGTTCAGATCCTGCCCCGCCCCGAGAAGCCGCGGACGAGAAGCCGCAGAGGGGTGCCCCTCCTGTTTCAGGAGGGGCACTCGTCTCTGACCGGGTCAGATGCGGAAGCAGAGGTTCAGGAAGCGCTCCGCGAGCCGGGTGTCGCCGCGTACGGTGCCGCCGTTGATCCGCCCGTACGCCGTCAGGATGCAGGTTGCCGGGTCGAACTCCAGGACCGCCGGAAGTCCTTCGAGGTCGGCCGGTTCGAAGGCCACCCCGTCAGGCGAGACGTCGAGGCGGGTGTCGCCGGCGTTGTGGCCGGTGGCGATCCGGACGCCGATGGAGTACGGCTCGTCGTCGGGCTGGCACTGGGCTGTGGCCTGCCAGAGCACGAAGTTGAGCGGCACCAGCAGGTCGGCCGCGTCCGCGGACATCGTGTGGGACCGGCCCGTTCCCTCGCGGATGTCCCAGCTGTGGACGGCGTAGTCGACCAGCTGGAAGACGGGGTAGAAGAACGCCGGAAGTGGGCCCATGAACTTGTGCGGGACCTGGAGGTTGCCCCACTCGTCGTCACTGAGCTCGTCGAGGATGCCCAACATCTTGTCGAGGTCGCTGCGCAACCGCCCGAGCAGCTCGTCCTGTGGTGTTCCCCGGAAGGCCTGCGCTGCGTCGTCGACGAGCTTGGCCATGCCGGTCAGCCCGAGGGCATCCGACGCCTCCCCGCGCCCGCGCGCCGCGTCGAAGCCGCCGAAGTACTCCTCCGTGGTGTCGACGAGGTGGCCGATCACGTCGCGCACCTGCCAGTGCCCCGCTCCGGTGGGTGCCTCCCAGGCGTCCGGGGCCTCGGCCAGGGCGAGCATCTGCTCGGCCTCCCGGCGAACGACGCGCAGCAGGTTGTCCCTGCTCTGCGGGTCCATGAAGTTCCACTCGTTCATGGGGCTCCTCTCGCTCGCGGCGATCGGTGGGCGTGCCGACTCGCCTAGTTCGTAAGTCCACTGTGGGCGTCGTCGACGGCGTTGGGAAGGAGGACATCGCCCTCGAAGACGCCGATGTGCTCGCTGTAGAGCTCGATGCCGGTTCCGTTCGGGTCGCGGACGTAGAGGCTGTTGTGCACGCCTCGGTCGGGGCCGAGGTAGTCGACGCCGTTCTCGTCGAAGCGCTGCTTGGCCGCCTTGAACTCCTCCTCGGAGACCGAGATCGCGATGTGCTGTACGTTGCCGATCGTCTCGGAGAACTCGGGGTGGTCGTGGCCGGGGAAGTCGAAGAAACCGAGCAGGTTGCCGTTGCCGATGTCGAAGAAGAAGTGCGAGGACCCGGCGTAGTCGCGGTTCTCCAGCAGCTCCACCAGCGGGAATCCCAGGACGTCCTGGTAGAAGCGGATCGTCTCCTCGACGTCACGGGCGATCAGGGCGATGTGGTGCAGGCCCCGCGCGGTGGTCGCCGGGCGTTCCACCTCCCGGCGGAGGTAGGTCTCGCGCAGCTGTGAGCGATGGTTCCGAAGGGCCTTCAGATGTCCGCCCTCGGGCTGGGGCATGACGAGCCTCCTTCCAGGCTCGGGCCCCCAAGGCTGACGGCCACCGCCATCGGCTGCCAGCGCGCACCTTCTGGCGGTGTCCGAAGCTCTAGTCTTGCACCAGGCTGTTGAATGGGCAACTACTCGAGGCGGGCCGATGACTGACCTCATCCAGCGGAGCCGGGCCAGCACGGTGTTCGACCTGTTCCACGCCCGGGCCCTGCTCCACCCGAGTCGCGTCGCCGTGGAGGATGCGAGGCGCGCGCAGACCTACCGCGAGCTCGAGGACAGCAGCGTGCGTCTGGCAGACGCCCTCGCGGCGCGTGGGATCCGCCGCGGCGACCCGATCGCGATCCTGTCCGAGAACCGCGTCGAGTACCTGCAGGTGGTCCTGGCGGCCGCCAGGCTCGGAGCAGTTGTGGCGTGCCTGAACTGGCGCCTGACCGCCCGCGAGATCGACGAGGCCCTCAAGGTGGTCTCGCCCTCAGTCGTCGTCGCGTCAACACGACACCGAGACCTGCTGTCCGATGCGGACGACGACAGGACGGCGACACTCGTCATCGGTGACGATCTCGAGGCATTCCTCGCCGCAGGCACGCGCAAGGCCAGTGAGGGTGTGCGCAGCGAGGACGTCGACTCGGAGGATCCGCTGCTGGTGCTGTACACCAGTGGCACCACCGGCAGCCCCAAGGGCGCGACGGTCAGTCACCGGGCGGAGATAGTCCGCAACCTGGTGACCCGCGTCGAGTACGGCATCGCACCAGACGACACCTTCGCGGCGTGGACGCCGCTGTTCCACATGGGAGCTGCGGACAACTCGCTGGGAACGCTCATGTGCGGCGGCAAGGTGGTCGTCATCGACGGCTTCGAGCCCGACCACCTGGTCCGCACGGTCGAGACCGAGACACTCGGCTGGCTGTTGCTGATGCCCGGGATGGTCGGCAGGTTCGCCGACCTCCTGCAGGAGCGCGCGGTCCGCCCGCGTGGTGTTCGCGTGTGTGGGGTGATGCCCGACCTGGTCGACCCGCAGGAGATCGCGCGTGTCACTGCACTCCTCCAGGCTCCGTACGCCAACACCTTCGGGGCCACCGAGACCGGGTGCCCACCGTGCTCTGCCGGTCTGATCCGCCCCGGGGACGTTCCAGCCACGCTGGCGAAGACGCAAAGCGCCTTCTGCGAGGTACGGCTCGAAGTCGACGGCCATGCCGTCGCGGACGGGACTCCCGGTGAGCTGTGCATGCGCGGCCCCACGATGTTCAGCGGGTACTGGGGAGCTCCGCACGTCAACGCCGTCGAGTTTCGCGACGGCTGGTTCCACATGGGCGACCTCATGGTCCGCCTCCCTGACGGCACCCTGGACTTCGTCGACAGGGCGAAGTACATGATCAAGTCGGGCGGCGAGAACATCTACCCCGCCGAGATCGAACGCGTCCTCCTACAGCACCCGGGCATCCTCGAGGTAGCCGTGGTCCGGCGGCCCGACGCCCGCTGGGGGGAGGTGCCGGTCGCGTTCGTGGTCGCGGCCGACGCAGACCTCGGCGAGGCCGAGCTGGTCGAGCTGTTTGGGCAGAGCCTGGCCTCGTACAAGCATCCGAAAGAGATCGTCTTCGTCACCGAGAGGCTTCCGCGCAACGACACCGGCAAGATCCAACGGGCCGAGCTGGAGCGCCGAGCAGCGGATACCGGCCCCACGACGGGCGCCATGTAGGTGCCTCTTGTTGCGCAGTCTCGGCGAGAGGGCTTGCGGGTCGATGGTGGTGAACCACTGACATCCGGACATAGCCTGCTGACTTGAGTTCCCCGCACGAGGAGGTCAGGCAGGTGGCGACATCCGAGAACCGCGCTCCGGCGTCGAGCACCCCCCGGCTCACGCAGTACGCCCACGGCGGCGGGTGCGCGTGCAAGATCCCGCCGGGTGAGCTGGAAGGAGTGCTGGAGGGTCTGGTCGGCGAAGGGCCCACGTCTCCTGCGGGCCGGCTGGTGGTCGGCCTCGACGACGCCGGTGACGACGCCGCGGTCGTGGTCCTCGACGGCGGCCAGGGTGTGGTGTCCACCGCGGACTTCTTCACCCCGGTGGTCGACGACCCGTACGACTGGGGGCGGATCGCCGCGGCGAACGCGTTGTCGGACGTCTACGCCATGGGCGGCACGCCGCTGGTCGCGGTCAACCTGCTCGGCTGGCCGCGAGACGTGCTGCCGTTCGAGCTTGCCCGGGAGGTCCTGCGCGGCGGGATGGTCGTCGGGCACGAGGCCGGCTGCCACGTCGCAGGCGGGCACACCGTGGACGACCCCGAGCCGAAGTACGGCATGGCGGTCACCGGAGTGGCCGACCCCGACCGGCTGCTGCGGGTCGACGGGGGACGCGCGGGCACGCCGCTGACGCTTACCAAGCCGCTGGGGCTCGGGGTGCTGAACAACCGGCACAAGCAGACCGGTGAGGCATTCCCCGAGGCGGTCGCGGTGATGACGGAGCTCAACCGTGACGCCAGCGCGGCCGCGTTGAAGTCCGGTGCGACGTGCGCGACCGACGTGACCGGGTTCGGGCTGCTGGGACACCTCTACCGGTTGGCGCGGGCCAGCGGTGTGTGCGCCGTGGTCGACGCGGCCGCGGTGCCGTACCTCGACGGCGCTCGCGAGTCGCTGGCCGAGGGCTACGTCCCCGGGGGTACCAAGCGCAACCTCGACTGGGTGCGTCCGCACCTCGACGGTCAGGTCGACGAGCAGGAGCTGCTGCTACTGGCCGACGCACAGACCTCGGGCGGGCTGCTGGTGGCCGGGGAGCTGCCCGGCCACCCCGTGGTCGGTGAGCTCGTCGCCGCCGAACCGGGGACCGCCACCATCACCGTCCGCTGACCGCGAGCTGGGAGAGGACCGCGCATGGCCACCGAACCGTCCCCCGAAGAGCTCGCCGACTGGGTGGAAGACGCCACCGAACGGGCGCTGCAGCTGGTCGACGACCTCGACGAGGAGCAGATGGTGGGTCCGCTGCTGCCCGTGGTGAACCCGCTGATCTGGGAGATCGGCCACCTGGCCTGGTTCCAGGAGAAGTTCGTGCTGCGCGACGCCTGCGGGAAACCGCCGCTGCTCCCGCACACCGACGCGTTGTACGACTCCGGCGCCGTTCCGCACGACAGCCGGTGGCACCTGGTGCTGCCGTCACGCACGGACACCGTGGCGTACATGCGCGAGGTGTCCGGCCGGATCGCGCAGATGCTGCGCGCCGGTGCCAACGACGTCGTCCGCCACTTCGCCCGCTACACGGTCCATCACTACGACACGCACACCGAGGCCCTCACCTACACCCGGCAGACGCTGGGCTACCCGGCGCCTTCCCTGCCCGGGCTCGGCGACTCCGCCGCGCCGACCGTGACCGAGCCCGTCTCCGGCGACATCAAGGCCGAGGGCGGACAGCTGTGGATGGGTGCGCTGCGCTCCGACCCGTTCGTCTACGACAACGAGAAGTGGGCGCACCCGGTGCAGGTGGCGCCGTTCGCCATCGGCCGGACGCCGGTGACCCAGGCCGAGTTCGCGTCGTTCGTGGACGACGACGGCTACCGGGACCCCCGGTTCTGGTCCGACGGCGGCCGCTGGCTGGCCGGGTCGGGCGCGCGGCACCCCGTGTACTGGCGGCGCGCGGACGGTGGCTGGCAACGCCGGCACTTCGACCGCTGGATCGACCTGGAGCCCGACCTGCCGGTCAGCCACGTCAGCTGGTGGGAGGCCGACGCCTACGCCCGCTGGGCCGGCCGTCGTCTGCCGACAGAGTCGGAGTGGGAGTACGCCGCCACCGGCGGAGCGACCGACCGGGCGCAGTACCCGTGGGGCAACCTGCTGCCCGGGCCCGACCAGGCCGTCACCGACTGGCGCTCGCTCGGGCCGGTGGACGTGTCGGCCTGCGCGGGCGGGGACAGCCAGGTCGGCTGCCGTCAGATGATCGGCAACGTGTGGGAGTGGACGGCCGACGACTTCACCGCCTACCCCAACTTCGAGCGGGACGCCTACGCCGAGAACTCCGAGCAGTTCTTCGGTGCCCGCAAGGTGCTTCGCGGCGGGGCATGGGCGACCCGTGGCCGCTACCTGCGCAGCACCTACCGCAACTACTTCACACCCGAGCGGCGCGACGTCATCGCCGGTTTCCGTACCTGCGCGGCCGACCTGTAGCGGTGCGGATCGCGCTCGTCACGCCGACGCCCCCCGACAGCCCGCACGGCAACGGGGTCACGGCCCGACGCTGGGCCCGCATCCTGCGGGACCTGGGGAACGACGTGACGCTGACACAGGGGTACGACGGGGGCAGCCACGACCTCCTGGTCGCGCTGCACGCCCGCAAGAGCGCCGAGGCCATCGCGGCGTTCCAGGCCGCGCACCCCGCAGCCCCGGTGGTGGTGGCGCTCACCGGCACCGACATCTACCCCGACCTCGAAACCAGCGGCGTCGACCCGGCCGTGCTCGACGGGGCGTCCCGGCTGGTGGTGCTGCAGCCGCTGGCCGTCGGACAGCTGCCCGAGCAGCTGCGTGACCGCACCCGGGTCGTGGTGCAGTCGGTGCCGCCGATCACCGCGGCGCCGCCCCGACCGGACTGCTTCGAGGTGGTGCTGCTGGCGCACCTGCGTCCGGTCAAGGACCCGTTGCGGCTGGCCGAGGCGGCGCGGCTGCTTCCGGACACCTCCGCCGTGCAGGTGACCCATCTGGGGGAGGCCCGCGACGAGGTGCTGGCCGCGCAGGCGCGCGCCGAGTCCGAGCGCAACCCCCGCTATACCTGGGTCGGGCCGGTCCCGCGTCCGGAGGCGCTGGAGGTGCTGGCGCGCAGCCGCGTGCTCGCGGTCACCTCGTGGAACGAGGGCGGCGCCAACGTCGTCTCCGAGGCCCTCGCCGCCGGGGTGCCGGTGATATCGACGGAGATACCGGGGTCGACCGGGCTGCTCGGCACCGACTATCCCGGCTACTTCCCACCGGGGGACACCCAGGCACTGGCGGCACTGCTGGAGCGGCTGGAGCACGACCGGGACGGCTGCTACAGCGACCTGCGGGCCCGGTGTGCCGCGCTGCGCGACCTCGTCGACCCCGCCGACGAGCGGCGTGCCTGGGCGAACCTGCTCGACGAGCTGACCGACCAACCGTCCGAGGAAGTGTCCGAACGAAACCAGCGAGGCGTGTGATGAGCGAACATGAGGCCAACGCCGACATGACCACCCGAACCCGCCGGGAGGGGGACGGCGGAGTCCGCCTGGGGATCCTGGCGAACCGGCGGCGCTTCGCGCTGCTGGTTCTGCAGGTCGGCTTCGTGGGGGCACTGGCTGGCATCGAGCGCACGGTCCTCCCGGTCATCGCCGATGACCAGTTCCACATCTCCTCCGTCACCGAGACGATGACCTTCATCCTGGTGTTCGGGCTGGCCAAGGCACCGGCGAACTTCATCGCCGGCCGGCTCACCGACAGGTTCGGGCGCAGGCGAGTCCTGGTCGCCGGATGGTTGCTCGCACTGCCGGTGCCGCTGATGATCGCGTTCGCACCGTCGTGGGGCTGGATCATCGCGGCGAACGTGCTGCTCGGCGCGCAGCAGGGGCTGTGCTGGTCGACCGCGATCTTCATGAAGGTCGACGTCTCCGGACGCCGTCGCAGCGGAACCGCGATCGGCATCAACGAGTGCGTCGGGTACGGCGGCATCGCTGTGCTGACCTACCTCACGGGCACGGTCGCCGCGTCGTACAGCACCGAGGCCGCCTTCCTGCTCGGTGAGGTGATCGTGGTCGTCGGACTGGTGATGGCCTTCTATCTGGTCAACGAGACCGCGTACATCCCCCGTGCGACGGGCGACGCGTCCACGCGGCTCCCGGCGATGGCACCGCGTACGCGGAAGGCGTTCGTCGCGGTGTCGCAGGCGGGTTTCGTCACCAAGCTGGGCGACGCGACCGCATGGGGGCTGCTGCCGATCTACTTCGCCGCCCAGGACCTGCCGCTGGCCTCGATCACGGTGCTGACGACGGCCTACCCGGCCAGCTGGGCTGCGCTGCAGCCCTTCACCGGCGCCCTCAGCGACCGCATCGGACGCCGCGCACCCTGCGTCGCCGGCATGGTGCTGCAGGCGGTCGGGCTGGTCGTGATCGCGACCTCGAGCGACTTCACCGGGTGGCTGTCGGGGATCGTGGTCCTCGGCGCCGGCACCGCGCTGGCGTACCCGGTGCTCATCGCCGCGGCCGGTGACACGGCGGAGCGGCACGCCTCGCGCATCGGCAGCTACCGGTTCTGGCGCGACCTCGGGTTCGTCGCGGGCGCACCGTTCGTGGGCCAGATCTCCGACCGCTTCGGCACACCCGATGCGCTGATGGTCCTCGGCGCCGTCTGCGCGGTGTCAGGGATCGTGGTGTTCGGCGGGCTGCGCAAGCCCGTCGGCGAGGACGGTGCCGATCGCGAGTCCGACCTGACCACGGCGGCCGAGCGCTGACCGACGGTCCGGTCAGCGCCGGCTCCGCCGGAGCGGACGCCGCGGCAGCAGGGGCGCGGCCTCCTCGTCGCGACGGCGCGGGCGCACGTTCTGCGACAAATGGCGCGAGGGCGGAGGTACCCATCTCTGCGCGACCCAACCGTGGTCGCGGCCGGTGCCGGCGTGTCAGACGTCCATACCGGTGTCGCACCGTCACGACCCGCGACCGCGCACGGGCCGACCCTGGGCGAGCGCGGGGGCCGCGGACTTGTGCCCCGGATTTCCCTACGTGAGGGTAGCGAGTAATGCTGTCCGCCTGAAGGCATCGACACGTCCGCCGGCGCGGTCTGCGGCCGTGAACGAGGGAGGCTCCGAGTGACATTTGCTCGTATCGCGATCGTGAACCGTGGAGAGTCGGCGCTCCGGCTGATCCACGCGGTGCGGGAGGTCAACGCCGAGACCGGCTCGGAGGTCGAGACGGTGGCGCTCTTCACCGACGACGAGCGCACGGCCACGTTCGTGCGTGAGGCCGACCTCGCCTACCCATTGGGTCCCGCGTCGGACCGTCCTTACCTCGACCACGCCGTGCTCGAGCGTGCGCTGCGCGACACGGAGGCCGACGCGGCCTGGGTGGGGTGGGGCTTCGTCTCCGAGGACCCGGCGTTCGCCGAGCTGTGTGACCGGATCGGGGTGACCTTCATCGGGCCCACCGCAGAGGCCATGCGGAAGCTCGGCGACAAGATCGGCTCCAAGCTGATCGCTTCGGAGGTCGGCGTGCCCATGGCGCCCTGGAGTGAGGGCGCGGTCGACGACCTCGACACCGCGCTGGAGGCGGGCGACCGCATCGGCTACCCCCTCATGCTCAAGGCGACCGCGGGCGGCGGCGGCCGCGGCATCCGGGTGGTCCGCTCCAGCGAGGAGCTCTCCGAGGCCTTCGAGCGCACCAGGGAAGAGGCGGAGCGCGGCTTCGGCAGTGGTGTGGTGTTCCTGGAGCGGCTGGTCACCGGGGCCCGGCACGTCGAGGTGCAGGTGATCGCGGACGCGCACGGCAACGCGTGGGCGCTCGGCGTACGCGACTGCTCGGTGCAGCGCCGCAACCAGAAGGTGATCGAGGAGTCGGCCTCGCCGCTGCTGTCCCCCGAGCAGAACGACGAGCTCAAGCAGGCGGCCGAGCGGCTGGCGCTCGCCGTCGGCTACCGCGGGGCGGGCACGGTCGAGTTCCTCTACCACCCCGAGGAGAAGTCGTTCGCGTTCCTCGAGGTCAACACCCGGCTGCAGGTCGAGCACCCGGTCACCGAGGTGACCACGGACATGGACCTGGTGAAGGCCCAGCTGCACGTGGCCGAGGGCGGCAAGCTCGAGGGCAGCCGGCCACCCGAGTTCGGCCACGCGGTGGAGGCACGGCTCAACGCCGAGGACCCCGACCGCGACTTCATGCCCTCACCGGGCCGGATCTCCTTGCTGCACCTGCCCGCCGGCCCGGGCATCCGGGTCGACACCGGGGTCAGCGAGGGCGACACCATCCCGCCCGAGTTCGACTCGATGATCGCGAAGATCATCGCCTACGGGCGCGACCGCGAGGAGGCGCTGGCCCGGCTGCGCCGCGCGATCTACCAGACCACCGTGGTCATCGAGGGCGGCTCCACCAACAAGAGCTTCCTGCTCGACCTGCTCGACCAGCCCGAGGTGCGCGACGGCACCTGCGACACGGCCTGGATCGACCGGGTACGCCCGGAGGGCCGCCTGGTCTCGCACAAGCACTCCGGCGTGGCACTGGTCGCGGCCGCGATCGCGGCGTACCAGGACCAGGAGGAGGTCGAGCGGCTGCGCCTGTTCGAGACCGCGCACGGCGGCCGTCCACAGGTGCAGCACAAGGTCGGCCGGCCCACCGGGCTCAAGCTGCGCGGGGTCACCTACCAGGTGACGGTGACGCGCACCGGGCCGCACCGCTACCGCGTCGGCATCGAGACCGGCGGCGAGCTGGAGATGGTCGACGCCGACCTCGAGCGGCTGGACGCCTACGCCGCCCGGCTGTACGTCGCCGACCAGCGCTACCGGCTGGTGTCGGCAACCCACGGACCGGTCAACATGATCGAGGTCGACGGTGTCACCCACCGGATCACCCGCGACGAGGGTGGCGTGCTGCGGTCGCCGGCGCCCGCTCTCGTGGTCGCCACGCCCGTCGAGGTGGGCGGCGAGGTCGAGGCGGGTGCGCCCGTGCTGGTGCTGGAGAGCATGAAGATGGAGACCGTGGTCCACGCTCCGTTCGCGGCGCGGCTGAAGGAGCTGATGGTCTCGACCGGCGGCCAGGTGGAGACCGGGGCCGCGCTGGCGCAGCTCGAGCCGATCGCGGACGACGAGGAGGATGCCGGGAACACCGAGGACGAGCCCGGCGTCGACCTGTCGCTGCCCGGCCTCGGTGTCGAGGAGTCCGCCCAGCAGCGTGCCGAGCGGGCGCTGGAGGACCTTCGCGGCATGCTGCTCGGGTTCGACCTCGACCCGCGAGACGAGGGCCGCACGCTCACCGAGTACCTGCGTGCCCGAGAAGAGCTTGCCGCGTCCGGACGGCTGCCGCTGGAGGCGGAGACCGACCTGCTGCGCACCTTCGCCGACTTCGCCGAGCTGAGCCGCAACCGCCCGATGGACGAGGAGGAGCACACCGAGAACCGCGTGCACAGCCCGCGCGAGCACTTCCACACCTACCTGCAGAGCCTCGACCCCGACCGTGGCGGCCTGCCCGAGGCCTTCCGCTCGCGTCTGTCGCGGGTGCTGGAGCACTACGGCGTCACCGACCTCGAGCGCACCGCCGAGCTGGAGGAGGCGGTGTTCCGGGTCTTCCTGGCCCAGCAGCGGTACACACCCGAGGTGCAGCTGGCCACCTCGCTGCTACGGGCGTGGCTGGCCGAGCCGTGCCCGGCGCAGCCCCTCGACGACGAGGCGCACGAGGTGCTCGACCGGCTGGTGCTGGCCACCCAGCTCCGCTTCCCCGTCGTCGGCGACCTGGCCCGCAGTGTGCGGTTCCAGTGGTTCGACCAGCCGCTGGTCGACCGGGCCCGCGCGGACGAGCTGGCCGGCGTGCGTGACGAGGTGGCCGCCCTTGCCGCCGGTCCCGACGAGGTATCCGACTACCGCGAGCGCATCGACGCCCTGGCGGCGATCCCGGAGCAGATCGTGCGGTTCCTGGCCGAGCGGCTGGAGCACGGCATTCCGGAGCGCGAGCCGATGCTGGAGGTGCTGGCACGCCGGCACTACATGGAGCACGGCCTGCACGACCTGCGCTGGCTGGGCGCCGACCACCGCAAGGTCGTGGTGGCCGACTACGTCCTCGACGATCGCCCCACCCATCTGGTGAGCGCCGTCGGCACGGTGCAGGAGCTCACCGAGAGCGGCGAGCTGGTCGACGGGCTGATGGACCAGGTGGCGGCGCGCCAGTCCGGGCACGAGGCCGTCGTCGACCTCTACCTCTCCTGGCCGCAGATGCCGGAGTCGGCCGAGGAGGCCCAGCAGGAGCTGGCGCGGCTGTTCGGCGCCCTGCCGTTCATCAAGGAGGTACGCCGGGTCGCGGTCGCGGTATGCCCGGCGGGGGACCGGCCGGTCTCGTACTTCACCTTCCGCCCCGCGGAGTCCGGGGTGGTGGAGGACGAGCTCGTCCGCGGTATCCACCCGATGGTCGGCCGGCGGCTGAACCTGTGGCGGCTGCGCAACTTCAACATCACCCGGCTGGACGCGCCCGAGGACGTCATGCTGTTCCACTGCGTGGCGCGCGACAACGAGACCGACCAGCGCCTGGTCGCGCTGGCGCAGGTGCGCCAGCTCGCGGTCGTACGCGACTCCGACGGCCGGGTGGCCGCGCTGCCACACGCCGAGCGCGCGGTGGCCAGCTGCCTGGAGGCGATCCGGCGGGCACGCACGGAGCGCGGCGCCGCGGGCACCAAGCTCGACATGAACCACGTGTGGCTGCACGTCTGGCCGGTCGTGGACGCCGAGCTCGCCGAGCTGGAGCCGCTGCAGCGCACCATCGCCCCGCTGACGGTGGGCGCGGGCATCGAGGAGATCGTGGCCGAGGGCCGTGTCGCCGGCGGCGACGGCGCCGCGCTGCCGGCCGCCATGCGGTTCTCCTACCAGCCGGGCTCCGGGGTGGTCGGCACGCCGGTCGCGCCGGCGACCGAGCTGCTCAAGCCGCTCGACGACTACGCGCAGAAGGTCCTCCGGGCCCGCCGGCGCGGAATGGTCTACCCGTACGAGCTGACCGAGATGCTCACCGGCCGCGACGGGTCGTTCGTCGAGCACGACCTCGACGACACCGGTGCACTGGTCCCGGTGGAGCGGCCCAAGGGCATGAACAAGGCCGGTGTCATCGCCGCGGTGGTGACCACACCGACCGAGAGGCACCCGGAGGGCATCCGCCGAGTCGTGCTGAGCGGCGACCCCAGCAAGGCGCTCGGTGCGCTGTCGGAGCCGGAGTGCGCGCGCGTCATCGCCGCCCTCGACCTCGCCGAGCAGATGGGCGTACCGCTGGAGTGGTACGCCCTGTCCGCGGGCGCGCGGATCGCGATGGACTCCGGCACCGAGAACATGGACTGGGTGGCCGCGGCACTGAAGCGGATCGTCACCTTCACCCAGGCCGGCGGTGAGATCAACGTGATCGTCGCCGGCATCAACGTCGGCGCCCAGCCCTACTGGAACGCCGAGGCGACCATGCTGATGCACACCAAGGGCATCCTGGTCATGACCCCGGACAGCGCGATGGTGCTCACCGGCAAGCAGTCACTGGACTTCTCCGGTGGCGTCTCGGCCGAGGACAACTACGGCATCGGCGGCTACGACCGGGTGATGGGGCCCAACGGGCAGGCGCAGTACTGGGCCCCCAACCTCGCCGGTGCCTACGACGTGCTGATGAAGCACTACGACCACACCTTCGTCGTGCCGGGCGAGTCCGGTCCCCGCCGTACGGACACCTCCGACCCCGTCGACCGCGACGTGTCGGACTACCCGCACGAGCACCCGGACAGCGACTTCCGCACGGTGGGCGAGATCTTCTCCACGGAGACCAACCCGGAGCGCAAGAAGGCGTTCGACATTCGCACGGTCATGGCGGCGGTCGTCGACCAGGACCACCCGACGCTGGAGCGCTGGGCCGGCATGGCCGACGCGGAGACCGCGGTAGTGCAGGACGCCCACCTCGGCGGGTGGCCGGTATGCCTGATCGGCATGGAGTCGCGGCCGGTGCCCCGGCGCGGGTTCCCGCCCACCGACGGGCCGGACACCTACACCTCCGGGACGCTGTTCCCTCGCTCGTCGAAGAAGGTGGCCCGGGCCATCAACGCGGCGAGCGGCAACCGTCCGGTGGTGGTGCTGGCGAACCTGTCCGGCTTCGACGGCTCGCCGGACTCGATGCGCAACCTGCAGCTGGAGTACGGCGCGGAGATCGGGCGGGCGGTCGTCAACTTCGACGGCCCCATCGTGTTCTGCGTGGTCTCGCGCTACCACCGCGGCGCGTTCGTGGTGTTCTCCAAGACCCTCAACCCGCGGATGACGGTGCTGGCCATCGAGGGCTCGTACGCGTCGGTGCTCGGTGGAGCCCCCGCCGCTGCCGTCGTGTTCGCCGGAGAGGTCAACAAGCGCACCGCGGCCGACCCACGGGTGTCCGACCTGGAGCGGCGGATGAACGAGGCCAGCGGCACCGAGCGCGCCGAGCTGGCGACCGAGCTGACCGACGTGCGGGCGTCGGTGCGGTCCGAGAAGCTCGGCGAGGTCGGCGCTGAGTTCGACCGGGCGCACAGCATCAGGCGCGCCGTCGACGTCGGCT
>CBFGZI010000066.1:0-19866 GCA_965653225.1 uncultured Propionibacteriales bacterium
CACACCCTCGACGCTGAGCTCGGAGAGCTCGGTGACCTGTTCGCTGACCATGCAAGAAACCTACAAGGCACCACCGACATACCAACCGGCGTTTCAGGCGGCCAGAACCCCTTATCCACAAGGGATCCGAGAAACTTTACCTACACGTCACCAACCCGCGGCACCCACACCTGTCGCGCCCAGCAGCGGCCCGAGACACCTAGTCCCAGAACACGTGGTCCACCACCGCGCGCGCCCGTCGCGTCACCCGCAGGTAGTCGTCCACCAGCTGCTCGGCACCATCAGCGCCGTACCCGCACACGTACGCGACACCGGAACGTTCGCGCGGCTCGCGCGGCAGTGAGTCGGACGGGCGCGCCCGCACCAGCATCATCGCGTTGCGCACCCGGCTGACCAGTCGCCACGCGCCGGCCAGCACGTCGGCGTCGTCCTCGTCGATCAAGCCGGCCGTCGCGGCGGCCTCCAGCGCCTGAAGCGTCCCGGTCGTGCGCAGCTCGGGAACAGCTCCGGCGTGCTGCATCTGCAGCAGCTGCACCGTCCACTCGATGTCGGCCAGGCCACCGCGGCCAAGCTTGGTGTGCGTCGCCGGGTCGGCGCCGCGGGGCAGCCGCTCCGCGTCGACGCGGGCCTTGATGCGGCGTACCTCCATGACACCCTTCTCCGACAGCCCTGCCTCGGGCCACCGCAGCGGGTCGATGAGCTCGGTGAACCTGCGCGAAAGGTCGGCGTCGCCGCAGATCGGCTTCGCGCGCAAGAGCGCCTGCGCCTCCCAGGTGGAGGACCAGCGCTTGTAGTACGCGGCGTACGACGCCAGCGTGCGCACCAGCGGTCCTGACTTGCCCTCGGGGCGCAGGTCCGCGTCGACGACCATCGGCGGGTCCGCGCCGGGCACGGCGAGCATCCGCCGCAGCTCGTTGGCGACCGCCTGCGCGATCTCAGCCGCCTCACGCTCGTCGGCGCCGTCGTGCGGCTCGTGCACGTACATCACGTCGACGTCGCTGCCGTACCCCATCTCGCCGCCGCCCAGGCGGCCCATCGCGACGACGGCGACCGACGTCGGCATGGAGCAGCGGCGCTCGGCCTCCACCGCGCGCACGGCGGCGGTGAGCGCGCCTTCGAGGGTGGCGACGGCGATGCTGCTCAGGGAGCTGCCGACCGTGTCGATGTCGACGAGCTCGACGAGGTCGGCGGCCGAGCACCGGAACAGCTCGCGCCGCCGGACCGCGCGTACGGCGTTGATGGCGGCCATCGGGTCGTCGTGTCGCTGCGCGCTCGAGTGCGCCTCACCGCGCAGCTGCTCTTCCGTCCGCGGCTGCAGGTCCTCGTCGTGCACCAGCAGCGCGACCGCCTCGGGCGCGCGCATCAACAGGTCGGTCGCGTAGCGACTGGAGGCCAGCACCCGCGCCATCCGTTCGGCAACGGCGCCCTCGTCGCGCAGCTGCCGCAGGTACCAGTGCGTGGAGCCGAGCTCCTCCGAGACCCGCCGGAAGGCGAGCAGCCCCTGGTCGGGGTTCGGTGCCTCGGCGAACCACTTCAGCATCACCGGCACGAGCGTGCGCTGGATCGCGGCGCTGCGTGACACACCCGAGGTGAGCGCCTGCAGGTTGCGCAGCGCGGCCGCGGGGTCGACGTACCCCAGCGCGTTCAGCCGTTGCTTGGCCGCCTCCGGCGTCAGCCGCACGTCGTCGTCGGGAAGCGCCGCGACCGCGGCCAGCAACGGGCGGTAGAAGAGCTTCTCGTGCAGTCGCCGCACCTCACGCGCGTGCCGCTTCCACGCCTCGGTGAGGTTGCGCCGGGAGTCGCTGAGATAGCCCAGCGACCGTCCCAGTGCGCGCAGCTCGTCCTCCGACTCCGGGACCACGTGCGTACGCCGCAGGTGCGCCAGCTGCAGGCGGTGCTCCAGGTTGCGCAGGAACCGGTACGCCGCCGCGAGCGCCGCCCCGTCCTCGCGACCCACGTAGCCACCCCGGGTCAGCGCCTCCAGGGCGACCAGGGTCGTACCGCTGCGCAGGCTCTCGTCGCGGCGACCGTGCACGAGCTGCAGCAGCTGTACGGCGAACTCGATGTCGCGGAGGCCGCCCGGGCCGAGCTTGATCTGGCGCTGCACGCGGTCGTCGCGGATGTGGTCCACGACGCGACGCCGCATCGCCTGCACGTCCTCGACGAAGTTGGGCCGCTCGACGGCGTGCCACACCATCTCGCCGACGGCCTCGGCGTACTCCCGTCCCAGCGCCATGTCGCCGGCCATCGGGCGGGCCTTGAGCAGGGCCTGGAACTCCCACGTCTTCGCCCAGCGCTCGTAGTAGGCCACATGGCTGCGCACCGTGCGCACGAGCGGGCCCGCCTTGCCCTCGGGGCGCAACGCGGCGTCCACCGGCCAGATCGTGCCCTCGGAGGTGTGCTCGCTGCACACCCGCATCATCGCGGTCGCGAGCTGCGTGGCGGCGCGCATCGCCTGCGCCTCGTCCACGCCCTCGGCCGGCTCGGCGACGAAGATGACGTCGACGTCGCTGACGTAGTTCAGCTCGCACCCGCCGGCCTTGCCCATGCCGATCACCGCGACGCGACACTGCTCCGTCTGCTCGGGAAGCTCGTTGCGGGCGATCGCCAACGCGGCGTCGAGGGTCTCCCCCGCCAGGTCGGCGAGCATCCCCGAGACCTCGTCGACGTTGAGCACCGCGGTGAGGTCGCGCGCGGCGATCTGCAGGACCCGGCGGTGGTAGGCGATGCGGAGCTCGTCGCCGTCGCGTGCCTGTGCGACCGCGTCGATGTGCTGGAACTCGCGGCCGTCGAGGTCTCGCCACGCCTGCGGGTGCCGGCGAAGGAAGTGGCCCAGCGCCTCGCTCGCACCGAGGACGTCGGACAGCCGCTCGCGCAGGGACATGCTGTGCCGCAAGGCGTCCATCAGCTCGTCCCGCTCCTCGCTCGCGTCGAGGAGCGCGAGCAGCAGGCGCAGAGCCTGGTCGGGGTCGGCGCTGAAGGCCAGCGACTCGACGATGTCGTCTGCGTGCGGGCCGAGCTGCTCCACCTGTGCGGCCACGGTCTCGGCGTCGACGAACCCCAGGCGTGCGAGCCGCCCGCGGCTGGTGAACACCCGCTCCGTCATCGCCGCCCCGTGACCACGTCCGCGAAGGTGTGCGCGAGCAGCCGCCCGGTCTCGAACAGCGCGGCCTCCGACTCCTTGACCTCTCGCAGCGCCTCGTCGACGTCCGCGCGCGAGTCGGCGGGCTTCGCGCGGTCCTCGTCGGCCCAGACCGTCACCACGCCGTGGTCGGCCTCCGGATGGAACTGCACGCCCCACGCTCGTTGGCCGAAGCGCAGCACCTGCGGGGCGCCGTCGGCGGTACGGGCCAGCACCGCGATGCCGTCGGGCAGCTCGGTGACGACGTCGCTGTTCCAGTGCAGGACCCTGGCGTCGGTCGCGGCCAGCGGCGCGAACAAGCGGTCACCTGTCGCGTCGTCGTCCACCCATCCGATCCGGCGTACGCCGGCGGTCTGGCCACCGGCGTTCGGTGTGCTGGTGCCGCCGAGCGCGACGGCGGCGAGCTGGTGGCCCAGGCAGATGCCTAGCGTCGGCGCCTCGACCTCGACGGCGTGCCGCAGCAGCGCCTTGGTCAGCGGCAGCCAGGGGTGCTCTGCATCGTCGTGGGCGCCCATGCTGCCCCCGAGGACGACCAGGCCGGCGTGGCCGCCGAGGTCGACCGGCAGGGCGTCACCTCGGTCGGGCCGGCGCACGTCCAGATGTAGACCGGCCTCGCCGAGCCAGTCGGCGAACAGTGCGGGCGGGCAGGTGTCCTGGTGCTGGACGACCAGGAGCGGGGACGTGTCGGGCACGCATCGAGGCTAGCCGCACGGCTCGAAGCGGCGTAACCGTCCACGTCGCGACCTCGTTTGACCTGGCAACGCATGCAGTGGTGGGCCGCGACGGACCGAGGAGCACACGTGACGCGAGGCAAGCACCGAGCCAGGCAGACAGTGGCGGCGCTGGCCGCGTCGGTCGTCGCGGTGGGGTCCGCGGCGGTGGCCTCGACGCTGCCGGGCCCGGCGGAGGCAACGGTCCCGCAGGACTGCTTCTGGACCAGCGTGTTCGACGAGCAGAACTCCAACGTCGCCTACCCCGACACCTCCGTCAACTACTACCTCGGGCGGGTGAACCTCCCGCCCGGTGCGGAGCTGGTGCTGCGCGGACGGTTCCCGCACTCGCGGTACATGTCGTTCAACGCCTACGACGAGGCCGGGCGTCCCACCGACTCGCTCGCCGACCTCAAGATCCGTCCCGACCGCGGGTCCACGAACCCGTTCGTCGACGGTCACCTGCGGCAGCGGCCGCTGCGCAGCTACACGGTGCGGGTCGTCTCCGACCCGGCGCCGAAGCCTGGCAACCGCCGGCCCAACACCGTGTACCTGGGCAGCGACGGCCGGCCGATCTTCAGCGGGTCGGTGGTCTACCGCGTCTACCTGCCCGACCACGGTCGCAACCAGTTCGGCGGCACGGGCCTGCCCGAGGTGGCGCTGCGCATGCCGGACGGCACCGAGGTCGACCAGCCGGCCGCGTGCGCCGCGCCCACCAACCAGCCGTCCACGGGGGTCAACGCCGCCGACCGACGTTCCAGCGGACCCCGTACGCATGCGCTGTCCACGGCCAGCGACCCACTCGACTGGGAGCGGTTCTTCAACATCCCGAGGTCGGTCGTGCGCGCCGCCTCCGAGGACGCCGCGCGGCACACCTCCCGTGAACAGCAGGGCGGCTTCTTCAGCGACCAGAACAACGCCTACGTGTACGCGTACACGTCCCGCCAGTTCGGCAACGTCCTCGTGCTCACCGGCCGGATGCCCACAGTGGCGCACACCTACCACCGCAACCGGGTGTTCCGCACCGGCCAGCTGCGCTACTGGTCGATGTGCGACGGCACGATCTTCCCGACCGGTGCGACCGAGACCGTCGACTGCGTCTTCGACCAGCAGGTCGCCACCCACGCGCGCCGCCGCTTCCGGATCGTGGTCAGCACCCCCGAGCACCGCCCGGCCAACGCCCGGCGCCGCTGCGGCGTCACGTGGATGGCATGGGGCGCCCGTCCCGACGGCGTCATGATCATGCGCAACCAGCTGCCTGCGCCCGGTTTCGACCACGCCGTCCAGGACGTGTCCCGCCCCGGCGCGGAGGAGCGCACGCTGGGCTCGTTCATGCCGCACGGCCACTACACCTCGACCGCCGCGTTCGAGAAGCGGGGCTGTCGCGGTCACTGACCCCAGACGCCTACTCGGGGACCGTCGGCAGAACCAGCCGGGACCCGAGCGGCGTCACGCCGGGGACGCTCCCGGTGGCAATGTCGACGTTGCCGGGGTTCCCCGGCAGCGCCCAGACGGCGTTGGAGCTCTGCACCAGCAGCCCGATGCGGTGGCCGGCGGAGACCGTGTAGTCCTGCGGCAGCATCGTCACGCTCGCCCGCTGCCACTGCCCCGGCGCCGGGTCGGCGTGGTCGAGTCCGTTGCGGTAGTCGAGGTGCAGGAAGCCACGCTCCAGCGTCTGCGTGCTTCCGTCCGGCGCCACGTCGACGAGCACGGGCGTGAGGTGCATGGTCGGCTGCGACGGTCGTACCACCGCGTCGAGAACCGCGGACCCGACCAGCCGCGTGTCCTGCGCGAGCGGTCGCGACTCGAAGTAGAGCCGGCTCGCGCCGTCGCCGACCTGCGCGGGCACCTCCTCCGTGGACGTGCCCGTGTCCGTGTACGACGCCACATGCTGCCCGGCACCGTCGTCCGGCTGTGAGACCAGCGAGCCGTCGCCGTGCGGCCACAGCGTGATGTGGTCGGTCCCGGGCACCGGGTAGCCGGACTCGGTCCGGAAGGCGGTGGGTCCGGAGCTGTCGCGACCCTGCGTGATGACCGGGCCGGCACCCTCGATTCCATTGGCCACCCCCTTGAGGGTGTGTGCGAGGAACCGGTCGAGCAGGGGCTGCCACCGGTCTCCGCTGGTGCCGCCGGAGTGGGTGCCCTGGGTCAGGTACATCAGCTTGAACGGCGGGCCCTCGACCGCAGCAGTCGCCGGGTCGTCCTCCCGGAGCGCACGGAAGAGCTCGGTGCCCTCCTGCTGCTTGACGTTGTAGTCCTGCCAGCCGTGTGCGATCAGCACTGCGGCGCGGAAGTCGCCGGCGTCCTTGCGGTAGTCGCGCCGCAGCCAGAACTTGTCGTAGTCGGGGTTTCGGCTGTAGCCCTCCTCGGTGTGCGCCTCGGCGTCGCACTCGGCCGCGCGGGAACGCATCGTGTCCGCGAAGTGCTGACCCATCGGGTCGGCCGCCACCGTCTTGCCGAAGCCGACGTCGAACGCCAGCGGGGTGTCGATGCCCTCGTCGGTCGGGACCTTCGAGTTGAGGAAGTAGCGGACGCCGTCGCCGTACGCGTAGCCGTACCAGCGGCTGATCGCCGAGATCGGCACGATCGCCTTGAGCTGCGGCACGTCGTCACCGCGCGCGGCCACCATCGACGCCGTGGTGCCGTTGTAGGACCCGCCGATCATCCCGACCTTGCCGTTGGACCAGCCGCGGCTGGCCAGGTACTTCACCACGTCGACGCCGGACTGCTGTTCCCGCAGGCCGCCGTAGTCCCAGCAGCCCGTGGACCCGCGGGTGCCGAGCACGTCGGCGACCGCACGCGCGTAGCCCTGGGGCACGTAGCGGTCGGCGAGGCTGTCGCTGGCCGGCTCGGGCTCGCCGAGGGAGTTGTACGGCGAGTAGGTCAGGATCACGGGCTGCCCCTGCGCGTCGAAGCGGGTGTCGCGCCGGATCTCGACCCTGATCACCGCGTCGCCGACGGTGGGCACGTAGCGCACGTCGTACACCTCGGTGTCCGGCGCCGAGGACGCCGGGGCCGCTGCCAGCGCCAGCGCGGGAAGCAGGACGGCGACCGTCGCGGAGACCGTACGCAGGATCCGCATGAGGGGACCTCTCGTTGCCGGGATTCTGGCTCTCCCCGGGTACAACGAGGCCGACCTGCCGTGGGTGACGCCCAAGCGTCACAGCACGGGGAGCATGCGCTCCTTCTCGAAGTGGGTCACCTGGCGGCGGTAGTCGTCGAACTCGCGGCGCTTGTTGCGCAGGAAGAAGTCGAAGACCTGCTCCCCCAGCGTCTCGGCGACCAGCTCGCTGTTCTCCATCAGCCCAATCGCGTCGTCGAGGTTCTTGGGCAGCGGCTCGATGCCCATCGCGCGCCGCTCGCGGTCGGTCAGCCCCCACACGTCGTCCTCGGCACCGGGCGGCAACGGGTAGTCCTCCTCGATGCCCTTCATCCCGGCGGCGAGCATCACCGCGAAGGCGAGGTAGGGGTTGCAGGCGGTGTCGATCGAGCGCAGCTCGATGCGCGTCGACTGGCCCTTCGACGGCTTGTACATCGGCACCCGCACCAGCGCGGAGCGGTTGTTGTGCCCCCAGCAGATGTACGACGGTGCCTCGCCGCCGGCCGCCATCCGCTTGTAGGAGTTGACCCACTGGTTGGTCACCGCGGTGATCTCCGCGGCGTGGTGCAGCAGACCGGCGATGAACGCCCGGCCCGTCTTGGACAGGTGGTACTCCGAGCCCGCCTCGAAGAAGACGTTCTGGTCGCTCTCGAACAGCGACATGTGCGTGTGCATGCCCGAGCCGGCGTACTCGGTGAACGGCTTGGGCATGAACGAGGCGTACAGGCCCTGCGACAGCGCCACCTCCTTGACCACCACCCGGAAGGTCATGATGTTGTCGGCCGTGGAGAGCGCGTCGGCGTAGCGCAGGTCGATCTCCTGCTGGCCGGGCGCCCCCTCGTGGTGGCTGAACTCCACCGAGATCCCCATCGACTCCAGCATCGTGATCGCCTCACGCCGGAAGTCGCTGCCCGCGCCCTGGGCGGTGTGGTCGAAGTAGCCGCTGCTGTCGACGGGGATCGCCTCGAGGTTGCTCTCGGTCGGCGTGTTCTTGAACAGGAAGAACTCGATCTCGGGGTGGGTGTAGAACGTGAACCCCTTGTCGGCCGCCTTGCTCAGGGTTCGCTTGAGGACGTAGCGGGGGTCTGCGTACGACGGGGAGCCGTCCGGCATGACGATGTCGCAGAACATCCGCGCGGTGGCCGGGAACTCCCCGCGCCAGGGCAGGATCTGGAACGTCGACGGGTCGGGCTTGGCCAGCATGTCGGCCTCGTAGACCCGCGCGAACCCCTCTATGGCGGAGCCGTCGAAGCCGATGCCCTCGCTGAACGCCCCCTCGAGCTCGGCCGGGGCGATGGCGACGGACTTGAGGAAGCCGAGGACGTCGGTGAACCACAGCCGCACGAAGCGCACGTCGCGCTCCTCGAGTGCGCGCAGCACGAACTCTTCCTGCTTCCCCATCTCCTGGGCCTCCTCGGGCGGGCGACGTCGCCGGTCAGGTGACAGTCTGCCCGACGGGTGTTTCGGGCGGGTTTCCCCGTCCGAGCAGCGCTCGCGCGACCGCTTAGGCTGAGATCGTGGCTCAGTTGCGTATCGCACTCGTGCAGGACAACTTCGTCGTCGGCGCCATCGCGGACAACGCCGAGCGCGTCATCGAGCGCACCCGCGAGGCCGTCGCACGCGGGGCACACCTGGTCGCCTTCCCCGAGATGGCGCTGACCGGTTACCCGATCGAGGACCTGGCGTTACGCGGCTCGTTCGTGGAGGCCTCGATGGCGGCTGTCCAGTCGCTCGCCGAGCGGTTGGGCGCCGAGGGCCTCGGCGACTGCCCGGTGCTCGTCGGATATCTCGGCCGCGACCCCGCACAGGGCGACCGGGTGGGCCGGCCGAAGGGGTCGCCGCAGAACGCCGCCGCGGTGCTGCACCAGGGCCGTGTGCGGGCCTGCTACGCCAAGCACCACCTCCCCAACTACGGCGTCTTCGACGAGTACCGCTACTTCGTGCCCGGCGACACGATGCAGGTCGTCCGCGTGCGTGGCGTCGACGTCGCCTTCTGCATCTGCGAGGACCTGTGGCAGGACGGCCCGGCGGTCACCGCTCGCTCCGCCGACGCGGGGCTGCTGGTGGTGCTGAACGGCTCGCCGTACGAGCGCAACAAGGACGACCAGCGTCTCGACCTGGTGTCCTGCCGCGCCCGCGAGGCGGGCTGCGCCGTCGCCTACGTCAACCTCGTCGGCGGGCAGGACGAGCTGGTCTTCGACGGCGACTCCATCGTCGTCGACGCCGAGGGCGAGGTCGTGGCGCGGGCGCCACAGTTCGACGAGTTCTTGCTGGTCGTCGACCTCGACCTGCCGGCCGCCGATCCCGACGCGTCGGTGGCCCCGGAGTCCGACTACAGCGGGCTCGGCATCCAGGGCACCGCGATATCGCGCGAGCCCGTGCCTCCGTACACGCCGGAGCCGGCGACGGTGGCGCCGCGCATCCAGGACGAGGCCGAGGTCTACCAGGCGATCGTCGTGGGCCTGCGTGACTACGTGCGCAAGAACGGCTTCACCTCGGTGCTGCTCGGCCTGTCCGGCGGCATCGACTCCACGCTGACCGCCGTGGTCGCCTGCGATGCGATCGGTGCGGAGAACGTGTACGGCGTCTCCAACCCCAGCGACTGGTCCAGTGAGCACTCCAAGACCGACGCCAAGGAGCTCGCCGCTCGCACGGGGCTGAGCTACCAGGTCGTGCCGATCGGGCCGATCTTCGACGGCTTCCAGGAGAAGCTGTCCCTCGACGGGCTCGCCGAGGAGAACCTGCAGGCGCGCATCCGGGCCGTGATCTGGATGGGGCTGTCGAACCAGCACGGCCAGCTGGTGCTCGCGTGCGGCAACAAGAGCGAGCTTGCCGTGGGCTACTCCACCATCTACGGCGACGCGGTCGGTGGCTATGCACCGCTGAAGGACCTGCTGAAGACGCAGGTGTGGGATCTCGCGCGCTGGCGTAACGCCGAGGCGGAGCGCCGCGGCGAGACACCGCCGATCCCCGAGGGCGTGATCGACAAGCCGCCCAGCGCGGAGCTGCGGCCAGGCCAGCTCGACACCGACTCACTGCCCGACTACCGCCTGCTCGACGACGTGCTCGACGACTACATCGAGCACGACCACGGCTCCGAGGCGCTCGTGCAGGACGGGTTCGACCCCGAGCTGGTGGAGCAGGTGCTCCGCATGGTCGACCGCGCGGAGTACAAGCGGCGCCAGTACCCGCCAGGCCCGAAGATCTCGGTGCGCAACTTCGGCCGCGACCGGCGCCTGCCCATCTCCAACGCCTGGCGCGAGATCGCTCCCCGCTGACCCCACCCGGGTGACCGAGGCGACACCACGGGGGTATCGCGCCCTCGGCCACGCAGTGACACGCTGAGGGTGATCCGGGGACTCCACGCGGGAGCCTCGAGAGTGTCAGCGAGGTATTCAGCATGAGCGAGATGCCAGCGCCGTACGGCAGCGGCGCGCAGGCCGGTACCGGTGGCCCCGTCAGGAAGGTCCGGGTACACCACCTGCAGGAGATGAAGCAGCGGGGCGAGAAGTGGGCCATGCTCACCGCGTACGAACAGTACGCCGCCCAGACCTTCGACGAGGCCGGCATCCCGGTGCTGCTGGTCGGCGACTCCGCCAGCAACAACGTGTTCGGCAACGCGACGTCGCTGCCGGTGACGGTCGACGAGCTCATCCCGCTGGTGCGTGCGGTGACCCGGTCGGTGAGTCGTGCGCTGGTGGTGGCCGACCTGCCCTTCGGCAGCTACCAGGCCTCGCCGGAGCAGGCGTTCCACACGTCGGTGCGGTTCATGAAGGAGGCCGAGGCGCAGGCGGTCAAGCTCGAGGGCGGACTCTCCGTCGTGCCGCAGGTGGAGATGCTCACGCGTGCGGGCATCCCGGTGATGGCGCATATCGGCTTCACCCCGCAGAGCGAGCACGGGCTCGGTGGCTACCGCGTGCAGGGCCGTGGCGACGCCGCCCGGCGCCTGGTCGAGGAGGCGACGGCGCTCGAGGAGGCAGGCGCCTTCTCGCTGGTGATGGAGATGGTGCCGGGCGAGGTGGCGCAGCAGGTCACCGACAAGCTCACGATCCCCACCATCGGCATCGGCGCCGGTCCGCACTGCGACGCGCAGGTGCTGGTCTGGCAGGACATGGCGGGGCTGCGCACCGGAAGAATGCCCAGGTTCGTCAAGCAGTACGCCGACCTTCACGGGGTGCTGCTCGAGGCGGCGCAGCGCTATGCCGAGGAGGTCGGCGACGGCACGTTCCCCGGCGAGGAGCACACCTTCCACTGAGGCGTGCGTCGCGTCAGGCCGTCCAGCCCAGGAACGCGTGCCCGGCGAAGAGCACGGCAAGCCAGAGCGCCAGCGCGACGAGTGGCATGACGAGGACGGCGTACGGGCGCCGGCTGAACCACCGGCAGGCCAGGACGAACTGCGCAACCCACAACAGCAGGAGCACGACCAGCGCCGCGGCAGGTGCACCCGCGAGCATGGACGCGCCGTACAGCCACAGCACGCAGAAAAGCCCGGCGATGCCGATCCAGGGCCCCGACTGGCGCAGGTTGAGCCGCTTCATCGCGGCCCATCATGTCACCGGCTCGTGCGCGCGGCGGCCAGCTGCGCGGTGAGCACCCGCCGGGCCTCGACCAGCGAGGGTCCGTACCAGGTCAGGTGCCGGCCGGACACGCACGCGTGCTCGACGCCGGGGAACGCCTCGGGACCGTCGTCCTCGGAGAACGCGTACGGCTCGTCAGGCAGCACGACGAGGTCGTGTGACGGCAGGAGGTCGAGGTCGAGGCGCGGGTAGCGGTCGGAGCTGTCGTCCAGGACGTTGCGCACGCCAAGGTGCGCAAGCACGTCGCCGGCGAACGTGTCCCGCCCGAGTGCCATCCAGGGACGGCGCCATATCGGGACCACCGCCTGTCGTCGTGCGCGTGGCTTCGGCATCTGCCACTCGCGTTCGGCGTCGGCGAGCCAAGCCGGGCGGCCGATGCGCAGCGCGTCGAACATGGCGCCGAGAGAGACCAGCGCCGCCCTGACGGTCGTCGGCGCGGTCACCCATACGGCGATGCCGAGGTCCCGGATCCGTTGCAGGTCGACGTCACGGTTCTCCTCGGCGTTGGCCACGACGACGTCCGGCCGCAGCTGCCGGATGCGTTCGACATCGGGGTTCTTCGTGCCCCTCACTCGGGTCACGTCGAGGTCGTGCGGATGCGTGCACCAGTCCGTTGCACCCACGAGCAACGACGCATCGGTGAGTGCGATCGACTCGGTCAACGAAGGCACGATCGACACGATGTGGCGTGGTGAACGTGGTAGATCCACGAAATTTCCTACGTCGTCTTGCACAGCACACACGGTATCCTGCACCACTCAGACAGCTTGGTCGCTTGGCTCATTTTCCCTTATATATAAGGGAAATCATGGATCGCTCGTTTCGGGACCCCCGTCAAGGTGGCTGATCAGCATGCCATACGCAGACAAAGATGCAGCGTACGAGCGGTTTACGTGACGCGCCGAACGAGGAAAGATCACGAATGAGGACGTCGAAAAGTGTCATCCTCACCACAAGAACAACTCCGGCTCATGCGCCGGATGACATCCCATCAGGGAGGAAAAGGTGCCGGCAACAACTACGGCGAAGAGGTCTGCAAGGACCGCGGGGTCGGGTGCGAAACGGGCCGTGGGCGCAGCCAAGTCAACCGCCAAGAAGACCGCGAAGAAGACCGCACGGAAGTCGCCCGCGAAGAAGACCACGGCGAAGAAGGCGCCAGCGCGCAAGACGACCAGCAGGGCCACAGCGGCCAAGCGGTCGACGGCGAAGAAGACCACCGCGAAGAAGTCGCCGGCGCGCAAGACCACCAGCAGGGCCACTACTGGCGCGAAGAAGACAGCGACCAAGAAGGCGACGGGAGCCAAGCGGGCCGCCAAGAAGACCGCACGGGCGGCGACCGGTAAGAAGTCCGCGGCCAAGAAGTCCGCTGCCAAGCGGACGACCGGGGCTCGCAAGACCGCCGCCAAGCGGACGACTGGGGCTCGCAAGACCGCCGCCAAGCGGGCAACGGGCGCGAAGAAGACAGCGCGGAAGTCGCCTGCGAAGAAGACCGCGACGGCCAAGGCCGCCCGCAAGTCTCCGACCAGGAAGACCGCCACCGCGCGGGCCACGACCCGGAAGTCACCGGCCCGCAAGGCGGCCACGTCGACCCGTCGCACGGCCAAGAAGGCCTGACCGAACGGGCACACTGCCTATCCGGGTACGCCCGGCCGGCGGTGGAGCGGGAGCTCACCGAGAGCCCGCCGTCACACGACGGCGGGCTCTCGCCTGTTGTCACTGAGCACGTCGCGCAGGAGCACTGTGCCTACACTCGGGGGCGTGACTGTGCTGACCCCAGGAGTCGTGTCCCCGCGGCGATCGGTGCCCTCGTCGATCCCGCGACCCGAGTACGTCGACCAGCCCGCCCCCACCCCGTACCGCGGACCGGAGGTCAAGGACGCCGACGTCATCGCGCGGATGAGGGTGGCCGGCAAGCTCGCCGCCCAGGCGCTGCAGGAGGTCGGACGGCACGTCCGTCCGGGCGTCACCACCGACGAGCTCGACCGGGTCGGCCACGAGTTCCTCGTCGACAACGGCGCCTACCCCTCGACGCTGGGCTACCGGGCGTTCCCGAAGTCGCTGTGCGCGAGCGTCAACGAGGTCATCTGCCACGGCATCCCCGACTCGCGGGCGCTGCAGGACGGCGACATCTGCAACATCGACATCACCGCCTTCCTCGACGGCGTCCACGGCGACACCAACGCGACGTTCCTCGTCGGTGATGTCGCCGAGGAGCACCGGCTGCTCGTCGAACGGACCGAGGAGGCGACCCTGCGCGGCATCCGGGCGGTGAAGCCCGGACGCCGTATCAACATCGTCGGCCGCGTGATCGAGTCCTATGCCCGCCGCTTCGGCTACGGCGTGGTGCGCGACTTCACCGGCCACGGCATCGGCACGGCGTTCCACTCCGGGCTGATCGTGCCGCACTACGACGACGAGCGGTTCGACACGTTGATCGAGCCCGGGATGACCTTCACGGTCGAGCCGATGCTCACCCTCGGCACCCACGACTGGGACATGTGGGAGGACGGCTGGACCGTCACCACCAAGGACAAGTCGTGGACGGCGCAGTTCGAGCACACGCTGCTGGTCACCGACGAGGGTTCGGAGATCCTGACGCTGCCCTGAGCGGCTCAGTCGGTCAGGTCGTCGTAGGACTTGTCACCGCGCTCGGCGAGACGCCGCTCGACGCGGAGCACGGCGGTCTCGTGCTCGGGGTCGCCGCTCATCACCGCGGCCAGCCGCAGGTGCGGCAGCGCGTCCTGCAGACGGCTCTGCCGTTCCAGCGTGCGACCCAGGGCGAACCGGGCCCACACGTCGGTGGGCCGTTCCTCGACGATCATGCGCAGGTCGGACTCGGCACCGGCGAGGTGCGCGCTCTGGAAGTACGCCCAGGCGCGCAGCGTGCGCAGGCTCGTGCTCTGCGGCTGCTCCTGCACCACCGGGTCGAGAAGCCGGATCGCATCGCGCGGCTGGCGTCCCTCGAGCAGCCGCCACGCCTCGTGGTAGCGCTCCACCGGGTCCATCGGGGGGTTCGTCACGGCATCCATCACAGACTCCGCGGACGGGTCCATCGCAGGGTCCATCGCGTCACGCGTCATGGCATCTCCCTTCGACGGCCCTTACAGCTGCTCGCTCACACGCTGCGGTGCGAGGCCTTCGTGCAACGCCGGTACCGCCTGCTCCATTCCCAGTGTTCCCCGGCAACGCGCAGGACCAACCCCGCGGGCGGACAGGCCGGCCCGCGCGCCCGCGGGGTCAGCTGGGTTGCGGGCCGCCGTCGTCCCACCCATACGTCTCCCGGAGCGCCGTCACAAGCACCTGAAGGTCGCTGCCCACGGGGTCCTCGCGCGAGTCGGGCGTCACACGTGGCAACGGGCTCACATGGTCACGAATCACCATGAGCATGGCGACGGCGAATGCTGCCCGGTCACGGTCGATCGCGCCCGCTTGGGCCGCCTCGTCGAGCACAGCGGCGACTTGGACAACGGCCTCCACCGCGTCCACTGTGGTGACGATGCTCCGTGGCGGACTGGCCTCCCATTCGACCTCTGTCCCGACGCGCGACGCCATCAGCGCCTGCATCATTCCGTACAGCCGGTTCTCCTCAGGACTCATGCGGCCATCGTCTCCTGCCACGCACGTAGTCACTTGGCGGCTGGGGGCGGACAGGCCGGCCTGTAGGCCGGATTCTGTGTCGGCGGGCCTGTCGGCCCGGCGACGGCGGCCATCCATCTAGGGACACCGTCGCCGGTGTCCTCCAGCGGCCTACCCGCGAGCTCGGGCGGGCCACCCTCGAACGCTCGCGCAGACCGGCTGCTCCCGCAGCGGGTCCTCTTGGCCTTGCTCCTGGTGGGGTTTACCGAGCCATCCCGGTCGCCCGGGATGCTGGTGGTCTCTTACACCACCCTTTCACCCTTACCCGCACTCCGACGTGGTCGGAGCCGCTGGCGGTCTGCTTTCTGTGGCACTGTCCCGCGGGTTGCCCCGGGTGGGCGTTACCCACCACCGTGCCCATCGGAGTCCGGACCTTCCTCGGTGCGCCGGGTCTCGACGCAACGCGGCCGCCCGGCCGGCCTGTCTCGCCGTACCCAAGGCTACCCACCCGACAACGAATCGTGCGTGCGCTCGCCGAGGACGGTGCGACGCCGCGTTCGGCCGGCGAGCTGGTCGAGCACCTGGCCGGGCTCGGCTGGCACGCGGAGGCCGATGGGCCCCGCGGCTCGCGCGTCGACGTGGTCGTCCGCGACCTGTAGCGCGCAGGCCCACCTCCGCGGGCGCCGCTGCTTCAGGGCACGAGGTTGAAGTTGCGCATCGAGGCCTGACCGTCGGGGAACCAGGAGATCGTGGTGACCGAGCCCTCGCTGAGCTCCATGTGGTAGATCGCGCTGAGTGGTGCGCCCAGGGCCGTGCGGACGAACATCTTGATCGGCGTGACGTGGCTGACCGCGACGACGGTCTGGCCGGGATGCTCGGCGATGAGCCGGTCACGGGCACGGCGTACGCGCCGCGCGACCGCGTCGAAAGACTCACCACCCGGCGGTGCCACCGACGAGGAGGACAGCCACGCCTCGAGCTCGGCCGGCCACTTCTCCCGGACCTCGGCGAACGTGTGGCCGTCCCAGTCCCCGAACGACGTCTCCCGCAGACCGTCGACCACCTCCGGCTCCAGCCCGACAACCTCACCGACATGAGCCGCGGTCTGCCGGCAGCGACGCAGCGGTGACGACACCAGCGCGTCGACACCACCATGGCCGCGCACCCACTCGGCGGCCGCGTGCGCCTGCGCCACCCCGGACTCGTCGAGTGGCAGGTCCTGCCCGCCGGTTCCGCTGAACCTCTTCTCCAGGGAGTGGCTGGTGGCGCCGTGCCGCAGCAGGATCACTGTCGTCGGCTCGCCGAGGTCGGGGTTCCACCCGACCATCGGGGCCGGCGCGGGCTTGGCCGTGTCGGCCGATGCGGCCGGTCCGGTGGTCCTGCGGGCTCGGCCCGTGGCGACGTCGAGCGCGTCGTTGAGCAGCCGGTCGGCATGTGCGTTCTGTGCACGCGGGACCCACGTCCAGGTGACACCGGGCGGCGCCAGCCGCTGGGCCTCGATCGCGAGCGGGCGCATGTCGGGGTGCTTGATCTTCCACCGGCCGGCCATCTGCTCGATCACCAGCTTGGAGTCGAGGCGGACCTCGACCTCGGCGTCGGGCGCGTGCTCGCGGGCCATCTCCAGGCCGGCGATCAGGCCGCGGTACTCCGCGACGTTGTTGGAGGCCTCGCCGATCGGCTCGGCCCGCTCGTCGATGACCTCGCCGGTCTCGGCGTTGCGCAGCACCGCGCCGTACGCCGCCGGCCCGGGGTTGCCGCGAGACCCACCGTCGGCCTCGACGACGACCCGCCGGGGCGATGAGCCGTGCGCCATCAGATGCCGGACTCCCCGGTGCGGACGAGGATCCGCTGGCACTCCTCGCAGCGCAGCACCTCGTCCTCGGGCGCGGCCGCGATCTCGCGCAGGTCGGCCGCGTTGAGCTCCAGCCGGCAGCCCTGACAGCGCCGCTGCTTCAGGGCCGCGGCCCCGACGCCGCCGTGCGACCCGCGCAGCCGCTCGTACAGCTTGAGCAGCTCGTCGGGGATGTTGGCGACGAGCTGCGCTCGCTCGCTCTCGACCTCGCGCACCTCGGCGTCGATCTCCGCCATCGCCGCGTCACGCCGCTCCTCCAGACCGCGCAGGGTCCCGTCGTACTCGGTGATCGAGGTCTGCAGCCGCTCGAGCTCGCTCTGCGCGGTCTCCAGCCGCTCCATCACGTCGAGCTCGGCGTCCTCGAGGTCGGAGATGCGGCGCTCGAGCGTCTCGATCTCGTGCTGCAGCGTCTGCAGCTCCTTCGGCGACCCGACCTGGCCGCGGTCGAGGCGCTGCTGGTCACGTGCCCGGCGGGTCTTGACCTGCTCGACGTCGGCGTCGGCCTTGCGCTGCTCGCGGCCGAGGTCCTCGACCTCGGTCTGCGCGACCACGACCTGGTTCGCGGCCTCCTCGCGACCCTTTCGTTGCTCGGCGATCTCGGCCAGCTCCGGAAGCGTCTGCCGGCGGTGTGCGAGCCGGTCGATGCGAGAGTCGAGGTCTTGCACGTCGAGCAGACGCCACTGGGCGTGCGGGTCGGCTTTCAGGGCTCAGCGCTCCTCGTTGTCGTGCTCCACGTCGGGCTGCGCGACGTGGAACTGCCACGGGTCGGTGCGGATCCGCGAGACGTGCGTCTCCACCGTAGACCCTGACTCGGCCAGCACCTCCCGGAGCCGCCGGGCCGCCGGGATGAGCCAGGTCCACTCCGCCGCCCAGTGCGCGACGTCGACGAGCGCGAGCCCGTCGCGGGCGTCGCCGTACGCGTGCTCGCGCAGCTCGGAGGCGGGATGGTGGCGCAGGTCCGAGGTCACGTAGACGTCCGCGCCGCTACCGCGGGCGAGGTCGAGGAAGCTGTCGCCGGCACCGCCGCAAAGCGCGACCGTGCGCACACGACGGTCTGGGTCGCCGGCGACCCGGACGCCGCCGGCGGTCGCGGGCAGGGCCGCGGCCACCTGCTCGGCGAACCCGCGCAGGCTGGTCGTGCGCTCGAGCACACCGATCCGGCCGGTTCCGCGCGTCGACGGCGGCGCGACGGTCTCGAACAGGTCGTAGGCCGGCTCCTCGTACGGGTGCGCCGCGTGGAGCGCTGCGAGCACGGCGCCGCGGCGCGAGCTCTGCAGCACCATCTCCACCCGGGTCTCCGGTACCTCCTCGACGTCGCCGACGGTGCCGATCGTCGGGTTGGCCCCTGGCCCGGGACGGAAGGTGCCGAGCCCGGACGCCGTCCAGGCGCACCGGTCGTAGTCGCCGATCGCACCGGCCCCGGCCTCGGCGAGCGCGTCGATGACCTTCGCCGCGTCGGCGTGCGGCACGAAGGTCACCAGCTTGTCCATCGCAGGCTCGGGGTCGCTGTCGAGGGGGCGTACGTCGGACAGCCCCAGTGCCTGCGCCATCGCGTCGGAGACACCGGGGTCGGCGCTGTCGGCGTTGGTGTGGCACACGTGCAGGGCGACCCCACTGCGCAACAGCCGGTGCACCACCCTGCCCTTCGGCGTGGTCGCGGCCACCGAGCTCACCGGACGCAGCAGCAGCGGGTGGTGGGTCACCAGCAGGTCGACGCCGAGCGTGACCGCCTCGTCGGCGACCTCGAGCGTCGGGTCCACGGCGAACAGCACCGAGTGCACCGGCTGATCCGGGTCTCCGCAGACCAGCCCGACGGCGTCCCAGGAGTCCGCCCAGCGGGGGTCGTAGAGCTCGTCGAGGCGGCTGACCACCTCGGCCAGCGTCGGCGCGTCAGTCACGTCGGGAAGGCTAGCCGAGCCGTACGGCGATCTCGCCGCCCAGGCCGCGGTCCCCGAGCAGCTCGAGCTCGTCGCCGCTCCAGAACTTGCCGGGGTCGTACCAGCTCGGCCAGCGTTCGCGGCCCAGCAGGCCCATCTCCGCGTAGGTCGTCGCGACGATCTCGGCGCAGTAGGCCGACTCGACCGTCTCCGGGTCGGAGGGGAGGGGCTTCGTTCCGCGCTTGGGCACCCGTCCGCGCAGCCAGCTCCCGAGCAACCGGGCCGTCCTTGGGAACGGGGTGCCGTCCAGCCGGGCGATGCTTCGCAACGCGGCGTTCTCCATCGCCTTCGAGGCGGTCGGCGCCAGCTGCCGCAGCCATGCGCGCTGGCCGTACTTCTGGCCCCAGACCAGGACCGCGTCCTTCAGGTCGTGCAGCTGCGCCCCGCGCTGGTGGTTGCCCGTCCAGACGTCAGGCAGCGACCGGCCGAGCTCGGCGTGCCACAGCAGTGGCGGCAGGTCCTCGATGACCACCGCCATGCCGACGTGGTTGACCGGACTGTTCGTGGTCACCTGAATGGCCCGATCGGCCGCCGTGCGCCCGCGGAACAACCACAGGTCGCCGGTCCGGGTCACGTCGGCTGCGGCGTCGAGACTGAGACTGTGCTCCGGCACGGGCGCCAGCCTAGGGCGGTCCTTTTTGCGGGTTCGCACCGGTCACCCGCGTCCGCTGCGGGTCGACCCTTGGCTACCCTGCGCCATCGTCCTCACGGTCGTCGTCACGCAGCGCCACCCGGAGAGTTGGCGTTTGCATGCTTGTGACGCCCGTAGGCCACTCTCTCATCAGGGTCGGGGGGAAAGAGGGCGGCGATGGCGGCACCGGGCCAGGTGGGGGGTGACCACGTGTACACACTCCCGTTGAACGAGACCGCCGCGCGCCCGAAGCGGTTCGGGGGCCACCGGGTCCTGCTCGCGCGGCTGGCCGGCTGGCTGCCCTACGGAGTGGCCGTGGGCTCCCGGATGCCCGTACGCCG
>CBFGZI010000067.1:0-19771 GCA_965653225.1 uncultured Propionibacteriales bacterium
CGTTCGTCAGCCGTCCGCCCACCGCGTTGAGCCCTTGCGCGAGGGCGTTGTCGGAACGCATCGCCTCGCGCCAGCCGCGGTCGGCGAGAGCGACGATGTAAGGCAGGGTGGCGTTGGTGAGGGCGTAGGTCGAGGTGAGGGGAACGGCTCCCGGCATGTTGGCCACGCAGTAGAACAGGCTGTCGTGCACGGCGTACGTCGGCTCGGCATGCGTGGTCGGACGGGTGTCCTCGAAGCAGCCGCCCTGGTCGACGGAGATGTCGACGAGCACACTGCCCTGCTTCATCTTGCCGACCGTCGCGTTGCTGACCAGCCGTGGTGCTCGCGCCCCGGGTAGCAGGACAGCGCCGATCACCAGATCGGCGCCAAGCACAGCGCGTTGCACCTCCAAGGCGTTGGCCGCCACGGTGGTCACCCTTCCCCGGTACACGCGGTCCAACGCACGCAGCTTGTCGACGTCGGTGTCGAGCACGGTGACGTGCGCCCACATGCCGGCTGCGATCGCCACCGCGTTCGTGCCGGCGACACCGGCACCGAGCACCACCACCTCGGACGGGGCGACGCCGCTCACGCCGCCGAGCAGCGACCCACGGCCTCCCTGCGCTCGCAGCAGCGCATGCGCGCCCACCTGCGGCGCGAGACACCCGGCCACCTCGCTCATCGGGCGCAGCAACGGAAGCGCGCCGTTGGCCTGCTCGACCGTCTCGTAGGCGACCGCCGTCGTGCCCGCGTCCAGCAGGGCCTGGGTGCACTCCCGGGAGGCCGCGAGATGCAGGAACGTGAACAACGTCAGGTCCTCGCGGAGCCGGTGGTACTCCTCGGCGACCGGTTCCTTCACCTTGAGAACCAGATCGGCGGCGCCCCACACCTCGTCGGCCGTGTCGAGCAGCTTCGCGCCGGCCGCGAGGTAGTCCTCGTCCGATATGGACGAGCCCTCGCCTGCGCCATGCTCGACGACTACGTCATGGCCGCGGCTGGTGAGCTCATGGACCCCCGCGGGCGTGATCGCCACGCGGTACTCGTGGACCTTGACCTCTCGAGGGACGCCGATGCGCATGGGAACGGCTCGCTTTCTGTTGCTGTGCAGGGATGTACGGGGAACCGCGTGTGTCAGCCGGCGACGTAGCGGTCGGACGCTTCCAGCACCTGGTCGACGCAGGACAGCAGGTCGTCGAGCACGTCCTCGTCGGCGACCAGCGGCGGGGAGAGCATCAGCATCGTGGCCCCGCGGTCGTCGGGCCTGGTGACCAGACCGGCGGAGCGCATCGCCTGCGGCATGACCTCACGGACCAGCGCACGCGACTGCTCGCCCGTCAGCGGGCGCCCGCTCGCGCGGTCACCGGTGAGCTCGATCGCGTAGAAGTAGCCGGTGCCGCGCCACTCCGCCATCGTCGGATGTGCGTCGCGCAGCCGGTCCAGCCCAGCCTGGAAACGGGGCTCGAGCCGGCGCACGTTGCCCAGCACGTCCTCCTGCTTCAGGGCGGTGAGGTTGGCGGCGGCCACCGCGGTGGACACGGGGTGCCCGCCCCAGGTCGCGCCGTGCGTGAAGGTTCCGGCCTGCGGTGAGTCCATCACCGCGTCCACGAGCGCACGCCGCAGCAGGACACCGCCGAGCGGCGCGTAGCCGGAGGTCGCACCCTTGGCGAACGTCAGCAGGTCCGGAACGACGTCGTACTTCGCGCTGCCGAACCAGTCGCCGAGCCGCCCGTACGCGCAGATCACCTCGTCGGCCACCAGCAGGATCCCGTACCTGTCACAGACGGACCGCAGCTCCTGCCAGTACCCGTCCGGGGGCACCAGCGCGCCGCGGGAGTTCTGGACCGGCTCGGCGAACACGGCCGCGACCGTGTCGGGGCCCTCCTCCTCGATCGCCGACACCAGCGACCGGATGCTCGGCAGGTCCGCCGCACTACCACCCTCGGGAACCGACTCGCCGAGCGTGTTCGGGATGTGCCTGACACCGGGCATCAGCGGGCCGAACGGCTCCTTGAAGGCGGGGATGCCGGTGACGGCGAGCGCCCCGAGCGTCGTGCCGTGGTAGGCCATGTCGCGGGCGATGATCTTGGTCCGCTGTGGCTGGCCCTGGCTGCGGTGGTACTGCCGGGCGAACTTGACCGCGGACTCGACCGCCTCCGAGCCGGAGCTGACGAAGAACGCGACGTCGAGGTCGCCGGGCGCGAGACCAGCGATCATCTCGGCGGCCTCGGCGGAGGCAGGATGCGTCGCCGACCAGTTGGTCCAGTACGCCAGCGACTCCATCTGCTTGGTCGCGGCGGCGGCGATGTCGCTGCGCCCGTGCCCGATGTTGACGCAGAAGAGCCCGGCGAGCCCGTCGAGGAACCGACGGCCGATGTCGTCGTACAGGTAGCAGCCCTCGCCACGCACGACGACAGGGAAGTCCGCGTCGCGCCACACCTGTCCGCGGGTGAAGTGCGGGAGCAGATGCCGCTGCGCCATTGCCCTGATGTCCGACCGTGTCACGAGAGACCCCCTAGGGTGCGTTCTGCCGGTGTGGTGCACACCACCCTGATGGCAGGACAGGTCCCGCTGAAGGTCCAGATCGCGACGACTTTTTGGGTACCAGCCGCCGTGGAGCCCGCAGCGCCCCTCAGAACCCCATCGACGCGAGCACTCGACTCAGCTGCTGCACGCCGGGACGGATGCGCTCGGGCGCGATGGCGGCGAAGCCGAGCCGGAAGTGGTGACGATGCGCGGCGCTGTCGTCGAAGTAGATGTCACCGCGCTCGATCACGACCCCCTGCGCCAGCGCCCGCTCGGCCAGCTCCACACCGTCGAGTGACTCCGGGCCGGTGAGCCAGATGGTGACGCCGCCCGGTGGCGGGTCGGTGGACCAGGGCAGCTCCTGGTTGAGCACGTCGCGCAGCATGTGCCACTTGCGCTGCAGATGCGTGCGACGACGCCGGACGGTGCGCTGGTACTGCCCGTTGCGGATCAGCAGTGCCATCGCCCGCTGCGTGTGCCCGGAGGCGTGCCGTACGCGGTAGCGGCGGCGGCTGCGCAGCTCGCAGACCAGCGCGGGGTCGGCCACGAGGTAGCCCAGCCGCAGTCCGGGCGCGAGGAACTTCGAGAACGTGCCGAGGTAGATCACCCGCTCGCTGCCCGGAAGGGCCTTCAACGCCGGAGTCGGCCGTCCCTGGTACCGGAACTCGCTGTCGTAGTCGTCCTCGATCACCAGCGTGTCGGACTCCTGCGCCATCGAGATCAGCTGCCGGCGGCGCCCGACGGACAGCGTGACGTTCGTCGGGTTGTGGTGGCTGGGGGTCAGGTACAGCAGGTCGACGCCCGCGAGGTCGGCCGGCGGCATCACGCCCGCGCGGTCGACGGTCAGCGGCGCGAGATGCGCTCCACCGCGGGCGAAGATGTGCCGCGCGTCGAGATACCCCGGGTCCTCGACGCCGACGGTGTCGCCCGGGCGCAGCAGCGTGTCCGAGAGCAGGTCGAGCCCCTGCTGCGACCCCAGGGTGACCAGCACCTGGTCCGGGTCGGCCTCGATGCCCCGCATGGGCAGCACGTTCTGGCACAGCGCCTCGACCAGCATGGGGTCGTCCTCGTCGATGCCGTCGCGCAGGCTGTAGTGCAGGTGCGGTTCGTCCAGCGCCTCCCGCAGCGCACGCGCCCACGCGAGTCGCGGAAACAACGCCGGGTCCACCTGCCCCGCGACGAACGGGTACGGATAGCGGTTCCAGTCGTGCACCTTGGCGATCTCGGGCAGCGGGGAGTCCAGCCGTGAACGCAGGTGCCGGGACCAGTCGACCGGCGACGCCGCAGCATGCCCGGCGGCGCCGCGCTCGAGGTGGGGCAGCATCTCCGGGTTGACGAACAGCCCGCGCCGCGGACGCGACTCGACGAACCCCTCCGCCTGCAGCTCCTGGTAGGCCGTGTTCACGGTGTTGCGCGAGACGCCCAGCTCGCGGGCGAGCTCGCGGGACGAGGGCAGCGCGTGCCGTGCGTCGAGGGCTCCGGACGCGATCTCGTGCTCGAGTGCCCTGCGCAGCTGGCGGTACACCGGCTCACCGGCACCGCGCTCGATCGAGACCAGCGTGCGCGCGGACGTCGGGGGCGGGGCGGTGCGGCCCCCGCGTACGTGGGGTGGTGTCTCCTCTGCGCCGGACCTCATCCGACGAACAGCGGCAGGGACCTGCCGACCACGCTCCGTCGTACGGCGGGCAGCCTGCCCGCGATGTCGGTCAGTGCCCGTGCCCCGGCTGACTCCGGGTGCGTGCGTACGAGAGGCGTGCCCGCGTCGCCCGCGGCGCAGAGGGCCGGATCGAGCGGGACCTGGCCGAGCAGCGGTGCGTCCAGCGTCTCGGCCAGCCTGCTGCCTCCGCCCGCACCGAACGCGGTCGTCGTCTCACCGCAGTGCGCGCACACCGTGCCCGACATGTTCTCGACGACGCCGGCCACCGGCATGCGCGCGTCGCGGGCCATCCGGCCGACCCGCGCGGCGACCTGCTCGGCGGCCGTCTGCGGTGTCGTGGCGACCACCATCGCGGCGTCGGGCAGCAGCTCGACGACCGAGAGCGTGACGTCGCCGGTGCCCGGTGGCAGGTCGACCAGCAGCACGTCGAGGTCGCCCCAGTAGACGTCGTCGAGAAACTGCTCCAAGGCCTTGTGCAGCATCGGCCCGCGCCACACCACCGGCTGCTCGTCGTCGACGAAGAAGCCGATAGACATCAGCGCGACCCCATGCGCCCCGACCGGGAGCATGATGCCCTTCACCGCGACCGGTGCCTCTCGCACGCCGAACAGCTGCGGCATCGAGTAGCCCCACACGTCCGCGTCGAGCACGCCGACGCGTTTGCCCTGGTCGGCCAGGGCGACGGCGAGGTTGGCGGTCAGGGTCGACTTGCCGACACCGCCCTTGCCGCTGCCGACCGCGTAGACCGCCGTACGGTCACCGAAGCCGCCGGGCCGGCGCTGCGCGGACCTCAGCCGCTGCGCGAGGCCGTGCCGGCGAGCGTCGTCCATCGGCTGCAGTCGTACGTCGGCGTCGCGGACGCCCTCGACGCTGCGCACGGCCGCGGTCACCTCGCCCTGCAGGCCGGCGTCGCGGGCGTCGCGGTCAGCGGGACGCCACACGGTCACCCGGAGAAGCCCACGGGCCAGCGTCACCTCGCCGACCAGGTCGAGGTCGCCCAGCGGCCGGCCGAGGACGGGGTCAGGTAGGTCGCGCACCGCTGCGGCGGCGCTCGCCTCGACGGCGGCCGTGTCCGCACGCACGGTGCCGCTGGTCAGGCTTCGCAGTCCCATGTCAGTCACCCGCCTCCGAGGACACCTTGAACGCCCGGCGTCTCGGCTTCACCGGGCGCATCATGAACTCGGGCCTGCGCCATCCCTCGGCGTTCGGCCCGGGACGGGTCAGTCCCAGCCACTCCTGGTAGACCTCCCTCGACCTGCGCACGTCCACCTCGATGTCGCCGTACCGGTCGCCGGGCTCGGCCGGGCTGAGCCGCACCCGCTGCAGCCAGCAGTGCATCCCCGACCACGGGTCGGGCTGCACGGGGAAGGTGAGGTTCTGGTGGACGCCGGGGTCCTCCCAGTAGATGCGTGCGCTGTCGGGGTCGTCGCTGTCGAAGGGCTGGACGCCGCCAGCCTGCCGCAGCCGCCACACGCCCTCGGCGGAGCGGTCGAGGTCGACCTTGCCGGTGACCCAGCGGCTGCCGTCGGACTCGTGCACACGCCAGCGGCCCATGTGGTGGCTCATCGCGATCACACCGGGGCGGATGCCCTGCGTCGCCCAGATCCGCGCCACGAAGTGGCCGATCCGCGTGGTCACCCGCACGAGGTCGCCCGTCTTCAGCCCCTTGCTCTCGGCGTCGGACGCGTTGACCCAAACCGGGTGGGTGTTGCTGAGCTCGTTCAGGTACTTCGCGTTCCCCGAGCGGGTGTGTACCAGCGTCGGCAGCCGGAAGGTCGGCACCAGCACCATCTCGCCGCCGTCGGCGTCGATCTCTGCGTGTGCGACGTGGGAGCGGATGTAGCCCGGCACGGCGTGCTCGGGCCAGCCGAAGGACACCATCGACTCCGAGAACAGCTCCAGCCGGCGGCTCGGGGTGAGCCAACCGGCGACCTTCGACCCGTCCTCGAGCAGCACGCCGACCGCGCCGGCCTCCCCGATCAGCGGCGGGGTCGAGTCGTCGTCGGTCGGCCGCCGCAGCACGCCGTGCTCGTCGGGAAGCGTGCCGTCGAGCTCGTCGGTGGACAGCTCACGCTCGTCCTGCCGGTAGATGTCGCGACCGACCTCGACGACGCCGTACTTGCGCATGTACTCCATCGGAGTCATGTCCTGCGCCGCGGCCTTCTCGGGCAGCCCGGGCACACGGTTCTCGAATATCCAGCGGTAGTACTCGTCGACGGTGACCGGCTCGCCGGGACGGTACGGCGACTCGAAGTAGCGCCGGATGCCCAGCGAGCCGTCGGGGTCGATCCGCCACGACAGCGCGAACCAGAACTCGTTCTCCTCCCACACCTCGCCCGGGTTGGCGTCGCGGGTGTCGGTGTAGTCCATGCCGAGCTTGTCCATCGCCACCCGGCGCACCGGCTGCCGGAAGCCGAGCCATCGTCCGGCATGGGTCTCGTACGAGTGGGTGTCGTGGCGTTCCGTCGAGTGCCCCATGGGAAGCACGTAGTCGGCGAAGGTCGCCGTCTCCGACCAAGTTGGCGTCAGAGCGACGTGAAGGCCGACGCGGTCGGGGTCGGTGAGCGCCTCCATCCAGGTGAAGCCGTCGGGGTTGGTCCAGATGGGGTTGTAGACGCGCGAGAAGTAGACCTCGAGCCTTCCCCTGTCCTCGTTGAGGAAGTGCGGCAGCAGGAACGACATCTCGTTGGTCGACAGCGGCCATTCGCCCGGCCAGATCAGCTCGTTCCAGGACTCGTGCGCGTCGGGCATGTCGAAGCCGTGGGGGATGAACTTGTCCCAGCCGTTCGGGCTGGTTCCTCCAGGTGTGCCGACGCTGCCGGTGAGCACGTTGAGGAAGAACAGACAGCGCGCCACCTGCCAGCCGCCCTTGTTGCCCGCGGCCGCCGCCCGCCAGATGTGCGCCGACAGTGCGGACCCCGCGGTGGACACGATCTCGGCCAGCTCGGCGATCTTTTCGACCGGCACCCGCGCCTCCTGCGCGGCGAACTCGAAGGTGTAGCCGGAGTAGTCGTCGGCCAGCGCCTCCAGGAACGTCCCGAAGTCGTCGTCGAGGTCGGGGTGCAGGTGCTGCATGTAGGTCTGCCAGTTCACCCAGCGCCGCAGGAACGCGTGGTCCACGTGGTCGGTCCGCAGCAGGTGGGCCGCGACCGCGAGCAGGATCGCGGCCTCGCTGCCCGGCCAGGGCGCGAGCCACAGGTCGGCGTGCGAGGCGGTGTTGGACATGCGCGGGTCGAGGACGACGAGCTTGGCCGCGCCCTCGTGCTTGGCCTCCATGATCCGCTGTGCGTGCGGGTTGAAGTAGTGGCCCGTCTCCAGGTGCGAGCTCAGCAGCAGGATGACCTTCGCGTTGGCGTAGTCCGGGGAGGGCCGGTCGTAGCCACCCCACAGCGAGTAGCCCAGCCGGGCGCCGGAGGAGCAGATGTTGGTGTGGCTGTTGTGCCCGTCGACGCCCCACGCCTGCAGGAACCGCTCGGCGAAGCCGTCCTCGCCGGGGCGTCCGACGTGGTACATCACCTCGTTGCGCCGGTCCTCGACGATGGCGGTGCGGATTCGCGCCGCGATGTCGTCGAGCGCGTCGTCCCAGCTGCACCGCTCCCACTGCCCGCCGCCGCGCTCACCGGCCCGTCGCATCGGGTGCAGCACCCGCTCGGGGTCGTCGAGCTGGTTGATGGTCGCCGGCCCCTTCGCGCAGTTGCGGCCACGGGAGCCGGGGTGTGCGGGGTTCCCCTCCACCTTGGTGACGCTCAGGTCGTCCTTGGCGACATGGGCGAGCAGGCCGCACGCGGACTCACAGTTGAAGCAGGTGGTGGGGATGAGCATGAACTCCCGCGCCACCTTGCGCGGGTGCGCCTTCGCGTCGTAGGCGACGTGGTTGTCCCAGGTCTCCGGCGGAGGGAAGTTCGACAGGTGCTCGTGCCTGCGTGCGCCCGGGAGGTCAGGCAGCCTGCGTTGCTCCGGCGAGCCTGACCTGGGGTGGTCAGTGGTCGTCATCGGGGGGTTCCCTCCTCCACATCGCTGTCACGCCAGCCGGTCGTCGTCAGGACAACGGCACGTCCTGCCCGGCGCGTACGTAGACCGTCTCGTAGACCAACAGGGCCGCCTGACCGGCCAGGCCGGCCAGCACGGCGAGTGCGGCGAGGCCGCCGTTCCAGGACGCCGCGGCCAGCAGCGCGGCCAGCACGACCGGGGCGACGGCTCCTGCCCAGAACAGCCGCGCGTAGCGGCCGCGGACGATGGTGTGCGCGGCGACCTCGGCGTTCCGCGAGCCGTGCGGTCCCAACAGGTCCGCACCCGTGATCGCCAGGTGCAGCACGGCGCCGACGACGAAGGCGCGCGCCAGCAGCGCGATGCCCTCCTCGCCAACACCGAGCACCGGCGCCACGACCGCCAGCGCGCCCGCGCCGGCCATCAGCGCCTGGGCGAGCAGGTGCGGCAGCAGCCAGCGCGACTGCCACAGGTCGCGCCCCTCCGCCTGCCAGAACAGGAAGGCGGTGTAGCCCGCGACCAGCGCGGACGGCGGAATGACCAGCCACGCCAGCAACGGCTGCGCGGCGGACAGCCCGAACACCGACACGAGGAACCACACCACCGTGGCGACACCGAAGAGCAGCAGCACGTAGCCGCCGAGCACCAGCCACGAACCGTGGTTGGGCCGCGTGAACAGGTAGTAGAAGCGCTCGGGGCGCTTGAGGTCCCACACCAGCAGCGCACCGGTCGCGGCGGCTCCGGCCGCACCGAGCACCGGCGCGACCACGTCGCCCGTCCAGCCCAGCGGCACACCGACGATGACCGCCAGCGCCGCGGCGAACAGCGCGCCGCCGCCCATGCCCTTGGCCCACAGGTACGTCGCGACCCGCCACCCCCACGCGCGCGGATGGGCGGTGTTCAGCGTCGTCGCCGCGGTCGGGTCCTCAGGTTCGAAGTCGTTCGCGATCGCCAGCCGCTGCTCGTCGGCCGCGGCCCACAGGTAGGTGTCGCGCACCGGCGCGCCCAGCGGGTCGAGCACAGCGCGTTCGGCGCCGAGGTAGAAGACGTTGGGCCCGGTGCCCTGCTCGGGCGCACGCACCATGGTCTCGTTCTCCGCCACCAGCCGGGAGATCCCCGAGGTCTCGTCGTCGAGGTCGCCCACCCAGATCGAGTGCGTCGGGCACACGGTCACGCAGGCCGGCTCCAGCCCCGAGTCGACGCGGTGCGCGCAGAAGTTGCACTTGGCGGCGGTGTTGGTGTCGGCGTCGATGTAGATGGCGTCGTACGGGCACGCCTGCATGCACGACTTGCAGCCGATGCAGGACTCGCCGTCGAAGTCGACGATGCCGTCGTCGCGCTTGAACAGGGCGTTGGTCGGGCAGATCTGCACGCACGGCGCGTCGGTGCAGTGGTTGCAGCGCATCACCGCGAAGTCGCGGGTGGAGTCGGGGAACGTCCCGGAGTCGACGTACTTCACCCACGTGCGGAACTGGCCCAGCGGGATCTCATGCTCGGTCTTGCACGCGACCGTGCATGCGTGGCACCCGATGCAGGTGCGCTGGTCGATGGCGAAGCCGTACCTCATGCGGCACCACCCCGCGGGCCAGGCGCAGCGGTCGTGGAGTCAGGAACGCAGAGAGTCATGAAGACGCGGTCACGAAGTCAGGCGTACGCGGGGTGACTCCCTGGGAGCGCAGCGCCGCGCCCACCTCGCTGGGGATGTCGACGACGGTGACTCCCCCGGAACGCAGCGCCGACACCTTGGAGTCACCGCTGCCCCGGCCGCCGGTGACGATGGCGCCGGCGTGGCCCATCCGGCGGTCGGGCGGGGCGCTCCGCCCGGCGATGAACGCCACCACCGGCAGGTCGAGCCCGGCCACGAGCTCGGCGGCCTCCTCCTCCATGGCGCCGCCGATCTCGCCGACGATGACCACGGCGTCGGTGCGGGGGTGGCCGACCAGGTCGCGGAGCGCGTCGGACGTGGTGGTGCCCAGGATCGGGTCGCCGCCGATCCCGACGAAGGCGGACTGGCCGAAGCCGCCCTGCACCAGGTTGAGGCACACCAGCGTGCCCAGGCTGCCGCTGCGGGAGATCACGCCGACGTTGCCGGGCTGGAAGATGTTGTCGGCGAAGCCGGGCATGATGCCGATGCTGCACTCCCCGGGCACGACGAGCCCGGCGGTGTTGGGGCCCAGCACCTGCGCGCCGTTGGCCCGCGCGGCGGCGAGCATCTCCATCACGTCGTGGGAGGGGATGTGCTCGGCCAGGCAGACGACCTTGCCGATGCCCGCCTCCACGGCCTCCACGGTCGCCGCCAGCGCGCCGGCGGGCGGCACGAACATCACGGTGACGTCGAGCCGGTGGTCGTGGGTGGCGTCAGCCACCGAGCCGTAGACCGGCAGCCCGTGCACCTCGCGACCACCGCGACCGGGGCTGGCACCAGCGACGATGCGGGTGCCGCACTCGAGCATGCGGCCGGTCCAGTACTGGCCCTGGCGTCCGGTCATGCCCTGGACGAGGACGGCGTCGGTGCCGCTGACGATCACGATGCCGCCTCCTCGCTCACGCCGCGCGCCGCCGTGACCGCGGCCTGGACCGCGTCGTCCATCAGCTCGTAGGGCTCGGCACCGAGCCGCTCACGCACCATCGCGACCGCCTCCGCCTCACCGGTGCCGTGGATGGTGAACACGATCGGTAGGTCCGGCCGCAGCTCCTCGATCGCCTTCACCACCCCCTCGGTCATCACGTCGGTGCGCGCGAACGCCCCGCAGAAGTTGACCAGCAGGCTACTCACCCGCGGGTTGGACAGCACCAGCTCGAGGGCGGGTGTGGCCTTGGTGTAGGCGTCGCCGCCGATCTCCAGGAAGTTGGCGGGCCGGCCGCCGAAGTGGTGGACCGCGTCCAGCGTGGTCATGGTCAGGCCGGCACCGTTGGCCAGCACGCCCACGTCGCCGTCGAGCTCGATGTAGTACAGGCCGAGCTCTCGGGCGCGCCGCTCGAGCTCGGTGCCACGCGGTGGCGGTGGCCCGTCGGGGATCGCGTCGAGGCGCTCCTGCTGGCGGGGGACCGACGCGGCGTCGACGGTGACCTTGGCGTCCAGCGCCACCACGGAGCCGGACCGGTCGAGCACGAGCGGGTTGACCTCGACCAGGGCGGCGTCGACGTCGCGGTACAGGTCGTACAACGAGCGCAGCGCACTCGCCACCGCTTCGGACTCCTCGGGCGCGAGGTCGGTGCCCGACAGCAGCCGCTCGACCGCGCCCTCGGGCAGCCCGTCGGTGATCGCGACCGGGAGCCGGTGGACGAGCTCGGGGTGGGTCGCGTTGACCTCCTCGATGTCCATGCCGCCCTGCGTGGAGAACAGCAGCAGCGGGCCCTTGGTGTCCGGGTCGTCGAGCACGGCGGCGTACAGCTCGCGCGCGATGTCGGCCGCCTCCTCGACCAGCAGCTTCTCGACGGTCACGCCGCCCACCTCGGAGCCGAGCAGCCGGTCGGCGACCTCACGTGCCTCCTCGGGCGAGGACACCACCTGCACCGCACCCGCCTTGCCACGTTTGCCCGCGGGCACCTGCGCCTTGCACACCGCGCGCCCGCCGAGGCTCCACGTGACCGCCGCCGCCTGGTCGGCGGTGCTTGCGATCTCTCCCTCGGGCACCGTCAGGCCGGCGGCCGCGAGCAGGAACTTCCCCTGGTGCTCGAGAAGGTCCACGCGTCACCGTCCGTAGGTCGAGAGGTAGCGGCCGAACAGGTCGTCCTCGCTCGGCTCACGCGCCGGGATCACCCTGGCGAGCCGGGTCGTGTTGAGGAAGTGCCGGTACGACAGGTTCTCGCTGATGCTGTTACCGGCCCAGGTTCCGGCGCCCATCGTCAGGGTGAACGGTAACCCGTTGTCGAAGCTGCCGCCGTTGCCGATCGCGTGCGCCTGGTTGACCAGGACGCGCGCGACCCGCAGCCGCTCGGCGACGGTGCGGGCGCGGTCGTCGTCGGCGGTGTGGATGCCGCAGGAGTGGCCGGCGCCCTGGAAGTCCAGGATCGCCTGGATGCGGTCGAGCGCCTCGTCGAGGTCGGACCAGCGGTAGACGGTCAGCACCACCGACAGCTTCTCCCCGCTGAACGGGTGGTCGGGCCCGTAGCCGTCCTCCTCGACCATGAAGAACCGCGCCGACCTCGCCTTCGGGTTGTCCAGCCCGGCGAGCGCGGCGATCTTCTCGGGCGACTGCGCGGTCACCTCGCCGCTGAGGCGGCCGTCGGGCCACATCGCCTTCTGCAGGCGGCCCTTCTCGTCCTCGTCGAGCAGGTAGCCGCCCTCGGCCTCCAGGGCGCGCAGCGCGTCGCCGTAGACCTGCTCGTGGATGTGCACGGAGTTCTCGGAGGAGCAGCTGGTGGCGTAGTCGAACGTCTTGCTCAGCACGATCTTGCGTGCCGCGTCGGCCAGGTCGGCGTCGGCGTCGACGATCACCGGCGCGTTGCCGACACCGACTCCGATCGCCGGCGTGCCCGAGCTGTACGCCGCCTTGACGTTCCTCTGTGATCCCGTCACGACGACGAAGTCGGCCTGGCGCATGAGCTCGTACGTCAGGGCCTTCGTCGGCCGGTCGACGAACGAGACGATGTCACGCGGGGCGCCGACCTTGTCGAGCTGCTCGTGGATGTACTGCACCAGCAGGCGACACGTCGAGAGCCCCTTCGGTGACGGGGAGATGATGACGGCGTTGCGTCCCTTCAGCGCCATGATGGTCTTGTTGGCCGGCGTGGCTGCCGGGTTGGTCGAGGGACACACGGCCGCCACGACACCCATCGGCTTGGCGTACTCGGTGATACCGAGGTCGGGGTGCTCGGCGATCACACCCACCGAGGGCGCGCCCTGCAGGTCGCGCAGGGTTCCCATGGTCTTGCGACGGTTCTTGGAGAACTTGTCCTCGACGTTGCCGAGGCCGGTGTCGCGCACGGCGACCTCGGCGAGCTCCCGGGCACGACCGGGCTCGACGATGGCCCACGCGACCGCGTCCACGACGTCGTCGACGCGGCGCTGGTCGTACGTCTCGAAGACCGCCTGCGCGTCCCGGGCCCGGCCGACGAGGTCGGCCACCGCCTCAGCGGCGTCCCCGCCGGGAGACGGCTCCGAGGTGCTCGGGGTCATGGACTCCTCCGCCTTCTCTCATCATGTGGGAGTGACTTCCACAAACCCTAGGCGAGCCGTCTTCCCGGCGTCAACCGGCCTACAGCCAGCCTGGGACCACCAGGACCGCCCAGGTCGCGAACGGGGCTATGACCACGACCGCGGCGCCGAAGACCAACAGCTGTTTGTAGACGCGGTCCTGGTCGTCCTCCTCGGCGTTGGCCAGCACGATCGCGCCGTTGGTGGAGAACGGACTGACGTCGACCACCGTGGTGGCGACGGCGATCGCGGCGACGGCTCCGACGGCACCGACGTCGCCGCCGGCCAGGAACGGCACGGCCATCGGGATGATGGCCGGCAGCAGCGCGGTGGAGGAGGCGAACGCCGACACGATGCCGCCGACGTAGCACATCAGCAGCGCGGCCAGCAGCGCAGAACCGACACCGGCCACGGCCTTGCCCGCCCATTCGATCGTGCCCATCTCCTCCAGCACGTAGACGTAGGTGAGCATGCCGGAGATCAGCAGCACGACCGGCCAGCTGATGTGCTGGATCGCCTTCTTCTGCGACCACGGGGAGAACAGTGCCACCGCCAGGGCGACGGTCAGCGCCACCAGGCCGACGTCGAGCTCGTACTTCAGCGTCGCGATGCCCAGGCCGAGCAGGCCGACAACGGTGAACAGCTGGTACGGCGTCGGACGGATGGAGCCGGTCACCACGTCGGACTCGGTCTCCGTTCTCGCCATGGTCGCGGTCGCCGTGCCGCCGCCACCGTTGGCGGCCCGGGCACCCGAGCCACCCGTCGCAGCCGAGCCGCCGGTGCTGCCTGTGCTGCCTGTGCTGCCTGTGCCGTCCGTAGCTGCGGAACCGCTCGCGGCACCACCGGCGGGCGCGTCGCCGTCCTCGACGACCTCGTCCGTGCGCCGCTTCAGCAGGCGGAGGCCACCGAAGATCACGAAGGTCACCGTGGCGATCGCGAGGTTGACGAAGAAGGACGACAGGAAGAGGGCCGTCGGGCTGCCCTCGAGGTCGGCGTTGGCCACGGCGTCGTTGGTGATCGTGCCGTAGATGCTGATCGGCGAGAAGCCGCCGGCCTGGGCTCCGTTGACGACCATGAGGCCCATCAGCAGCGGGTTGATCTTGAACCGGTAGGCGAACCCGAGGGCGATGGGAGCAACGATCGCGACGGCCGCCGCGCTCACCGCACCGAAGGCGGTCAGGACCCCGGCGATCGCGAACATCACCCAGGGGATGGCCGCCAGCCTCCCGCGGACCGCCCGGACCGCGCATCTGACCAACCAGTCGACGGTCCCGTTGTTCTGCGCCATCGCGAACAACAAGGTGATGCCGATCAGCGTGACGGCCAGCTCGTCGGGGAAGCCGTCCTCCAACATGGTCTCGCCGTCCATGCCGGCCAGGGTCGACCCGACCACGAACGCGGCTACGAACCCCAGGATGCCGATGTTGATCGGCAGGACGGTCGCCACCACGAAGATGGCCACCAGGACCAGGATCGAGATGATTTCGGGGGACACGAGAACTCCTTCGGTGTGTCGGTCCGGTCAGACCGAGGCGTCGCGGGCTTCGACTGCCTGCCCGCGCCTCTTCCCCCCGGTTGGTGTTTGCCACTATCTGGAAGTGACTTCCAGATAGGTTCTGCAAAGTAGCGCCGCACGCCTGTGACGTCAATCACGTAGCCGCCCCGAGCACCTCCACCCTCCTGGCGGCGGGGTCGACCCGCACCAGGTCGTCGACGCCGACGTCGGTGAAGAAGGCCGGGTCGACCCCGGCCACGATCGGGATCCCCGCGGTGACCGCGCCCTGCACCATCACCGGGTTGACGTGGCCGAAGACCAGCGCCGCGGGCCCGACCCCTTCTCCGGCCATGGCCAGGAACGCCCAGCCGCCGGCGACGCCGCCCTGTACCCCGGGCGAGGCAAGGACGCGTCCTGCCAGCGACTCGCCGTACAGCGGGTGGCCGGTGCGGGAGAATGTTCCGCGCACCCGGTCGAGGTCGTAGCGGGGGCTGAAGGTCACCGGGTCTAGCAGCACCCGGGCCTGCACGGCCGGCCCGCTCCCCTGCTGTACGACATAGGTCGCACGCACGTGCGCGTCCGCGGTCATCGCGGCGCCAGCTTGCCGGTGAGGGCCGCGTCGAGGCAGTCATCGGTGCGACGCAGGGCGGGCTCGTAGCCGTGCGCCCGGATGATGTTGACCAGCTTGGCCGAGTTGGTCGCCAGCCGCCGCCAGCCGAAGCGCTCGCGCTGCGCGGCCGGGTCCATCACGTACCAGCAGGTGCCCTGCAGCACCAGGCCGCCGGCGTCGGTGATGGCCGACAGCAGGCCCTGCTCGTCCGCGCCGCGGCAGACCAGGGAGTTGGTCGTCAGCAGCAGCCTGACCCCGTCGGCGACCCGCTGGCCGGCAAGTGCGTCGGCGATGCGCTTGACCTCGAAGAACGACAGCTGCGGCGCGGTGAACACGACCAGGTCGACGTCACCGCCCGCACGCAGGTCGCGGTCGAAGACCGACTCGATGTCGGCCGCGCCCACCTCGAGCTCGTCGTCGAGCGCGCGCCCGCGCGTCGCTGCGTCCAAGGTCGGCGCCTCCGGCGTCACGCCGACGACGTGGTACATCGCCACCGAGCCGAAGCTGGCCAGGCTGGCGCCGAAGTGCTTGAGCTCGTCCGGCCCGGGCACCGCCGTGTCGAGCTCGAGGACGGGCACGTTCCAGTACCCGCGGCAGCGCTCGCCCACCAGCGCGCCGAGCGCGCCCCAGTCGGCCAGGTCGTGCATCGGGGCACTCACCCGCACGCGCACGTTGCCGCGACGCACGTCGTCGAGGTGGAAGCCGTACGCGGGCGTCCTGCCGGTCAGCGCGGCCGCGATGCCCGCGGCACCCGCCTCGTAGTTGGTGCGCGCGCCCAGCACGGAGTTCGCGTAGGCGACGGTCCCGGTGTCGCCCCAGGCGACGTGCTCGCCGAACCGCGGCTGGTACACGGTCTGGTAGCCGATGCAGGTGTTGACGGTGGAGACACCGAGACGGCCGAGGACCGCGCGCACCGTGCGCTCGCCCTCGACCAGCCGGTCCTCCTGGCCGAGCAGAGCGGCGTGCGCGAAGTCGACCGACTGCGCGTTGCGCGTGGTGGGGACCCGGACGCGAGCGCCGCTGTCGGCGAGCACGGTCAGGTAGCCGAGACCGGCGTCCCCGAGGACCTCCAGGTCGCCCATGAAGTGGGCGTTGGAGATGGGGACCATGCGCTCCGCCCCGAAGAACTCACCCACCGCGACCTGCTCGCGCAGCAACCGCGCGAGGGCATCGCCCTGGCCGCCGTCGAGGATGCGTCGCTCCTCGTCCGTCAGCTGCATCGCGGCTCCGTTCCCGAGAGCGCCGAGCTCCAAGACATCCCACTATGTGGGATATCCCTTCCAATAACAGCGCAACCTATCCCCGGTGCCGCGGCCCGTCAATGAACTGGACGAAGCCATCTCGGACCCTCGGCCGGCGCCTTGCGCAAGTTAGAAGAGTAACTTACACAACTTTATCCACAGCCTGTGCGTACGCCCGTTGAGCGAGCCCGGTCGGCGGCAGTGGCGCGAGCTACAGGCCGAACGCGGCCCGGCGGTCGGCCGGGACGAGGTCGACGTACTCGGTGTGCCGCTGGAGGTAGCGCCGGATGAACGGGCAGGACGGGACCAGCGCGCGACCGTCGTTGCGCAGGCTGTCGAGCACGGCGCGGGCGAGCTGCGAGCCGAGCCCCTCGCCCTCGTGCGACGGGTCGACCTCGGTGTGGGTCAGCTCGACGTAGTCGTCCTTGTCCAGATACTCGACCACCGCAGCGACCGTGTCCTCGATGATGAGCTCGTAGCGGGACTGTTCTGGGTTCTTCTGGATGGCTGTCTCCACCGCGCTGTCCTCCTAGTCGGTCGTGCGACCACAGTAGGCCGCAGCGGGGGCGGGGCCGCGGCTAGAGGTAGCGCAGCCACAGATACGGCACACAGGCCGCGACGGTCACGACCGCGACAACGGACCCGTGCTTGGTGAGCTCCCAGAACGAGAGCGGGTATCGGTCGCGCTTGGCGATGCACCACGACGATGGCACTGGCCCCGATCCGCCGAGCCGAGCAGCAGCGTGAACGACGCGACATCGTGCTGTTGCTGTTCCTCGGCCTGACCCGGATAGGGGTAGTCCTCGGCGAGCTCTCGCGCCAGCACGGGCCCACCCTACGGCTCAGAACGCGCTGATCCCGGTGAGCGCGCGGCCGATGAGCAGCTTCTGGATCTGGCTGGTGCCCTCGTACAACGACATCACCCGCGCGTCGCGCAGGTACTTCGCCACCGGGTACTCGTCGACGTAGCCGTAACCACCGAACACCTGCACTGCGCTGTTGGCCGCACGCACGGCGGCCTCGCTGGCGTACAGCTTCGCCTTGGACGCCTCCACGCCGAACGGCTCCCCGGCGTCGATCAGGTCGGCCACCCGCAGCACCAGCAGACGGGCCGCGTCGGCCTCCACGGCCATGTCCGCGAGCATCTGCTGCACCAGCTGGAACGAGGCGATGGGCTTGCCGAACTGCTCACGCTCGCGCGAGTAGTCCACGGACGCCTCCAGGCAGCCCTGGATGATGCCCACGCAGCCGGCTCCGACCGACATCCTGCCCTTGTCGAGTGCGGCCATGGCGACGGCGAAACCGCGTCCCTCCTCGCCGAGCATCGCCGTGGCAGGCACTCGCACGTCTGAGAGGTACAGCTGCGCGGTCGCCTGTCCGCGCAGCCCGAGCTTGCCCTTGATCTCACGCGCCTCGAAACCTGCGCTGTCGGTGGGAACCAGGAACGCGCTGACGCCCTTGGGGCCGGGACCGCCGGTGCGGGCGAAGACCAGGGCCAGGTCGGCCCAGGTGCCGTTGGTGATGAAGATCTTCGACCCGCTGAGCAGGTAGTCGTCACCGTCGCGGACCGCGCGCATGCGCAGGTTGGCGGCGTCGGACCCGGTGTCGGGCTCGGTGAGACCGAAGCAGGCGAGGGCCTCGCCGGAGGTGAGCCTCGGCAGCCACTGCTCGCGCTGCTCCTCGGTGCCGTAGGTGGCAATCGTCTTGCCCACCAGGCCGAGTGAGACTGACACGATCCCGCGAACGGCGGAGTCGCCGCGGCCGAGCTCCTCCATCACCAGCGAGTAGGCCACGTGGTCACCGCCGGAGCCGCCGTACTGCTCCGGCACCGTCAGCCCGAGGAAGCCGACGGCGCCGAGCTGACCGATGATGGCGCGGTCGACCGCCTCCCGGCGGTCCCACTCCGCGCGGTGCGGCACGACCGACTTCTCCACGAAGTCGCGCGCAAGCTGCCGGAACTGCTGGTGCTCCTCACCCAGGCGAAGGTCCATCGTGGGCTCCCGTCGTACGACCTGACCTCAGGCTCCCACACGACGCCCGGTACGGTTACGCGGTCCTGCTTCGGGTACGGCCCGCCCCAACTCGCCGAGGCGCTGGTACACGAACCACCCAGGTGGCGGCGTTATCGTCGGGCTGACGGCACAGCCGGGCCGCAAAGCGACGGTCTGGCTCACAGGGGTGACATGATGCTGTTGCACGATCTCGGGGCTGCCCTGACCAACCGTCTGGTACCGCTCCCACAGGTGGACGTTCCCGCCGGTGAGCTGATGGACCTGCCCGAGCGCGGGTCGACCTACGTGGTCGACCTGCCGGGGCCGACTCCCCACGCACCTGCCGTACTGCTGCTGCACCCCCTCGGCTGCACCGGCCTGCTGGGCTGGTTCCCGTCGCTGGAGGCGCTGACCTCTCGCTACCGGGTCGTGGTGATGGACCAGCGGTGGCACGGCCGTGGAATCCAGTCGGACCGGTTCCGCCTCGCTGACTGCGCGGACGACGCCGCCGCCGTCATCGAAGCCCTTGGCCTGGACCCGGCGGTCGTGGTGGGCTACTCGATGGGTTCGGTCGTGGCGCAGATGACGTGGTACCGCCACCCCGACCTGGTCGACGGCCTCGTGCTCTGCGCGAGCACCAGCAGCTTCCGGCACACGAGCACCGAGCGGTTCTTCCACATCGGGATGGGCATGAGCATGGCCGGACTGCGGAGTGTCGCGGTCGGCCGCTCGGCGGCGATGGCGGCACGCGCGCAGCACCTGGAGGACGGAGGCCCCGTCGCCGACCTGCGCGAGTGGGCGCTGGCGGAGTTCCGCTCGACCAGCCCCTGGGCAGTCGGCCAGGCGCTGGGCAAGCTCGGCCGGTTCAGCTCGCGGCGATGGATCGGCGACGTCGACGTACCGAGTGCCGTCGTGGTCACCGCCAAGGACCGCATGATCCCGGCCGACCACCAGCGTGAGCTCGCGATGTCGATGCCCGGCGCGACCATGCACGAGGTCGACGCGGGGCACGCCTCCTGCGTTCTCGCGCACGAGCGCTTCCTTCCCGGACTGATGGAGGCCTGCCAGTCGGTGACCGCACGGATGCGGCGCGGACGGGCCCAGAAGGGAAGGGCCAGGCGCATCAGCGCCGGCGGCGGTCTGCTCGC
>CBFGZI010000068.1:0-19726 GCA_965653225.1 uncultured Propionibacteriales bacterium
GTCGCCGAATCGCGTCGGCTCTTCACAGACTGATGGTAGGCGCGCCCGAGCGCTCGCGGGGTCGTTTCGCCAAGGTTGGTCGCGCCCTGGCCGCCTGTACTGTCGACGCCATGGCGACGGCACCGGACGGCAGGGCAGGCACCCTGCGGGAGCTCCGGGCGCGCGGTTACGTCGCACGCCCGGTCAAACAAGAGGTTCGCGACAATCTGCTGGCCCGGCTGCGGTCCGGCGTCGACCCGTTCCCCGGCATCGTCGGGTTCGAGGAGACCGTGCTGCCCGAGCTGGAGAGCGCGCTGCTGGCCGGGCACGACCTGGTCCTGCTCGGCGAGCGCGGCCAGGGCAAGACCCGGCTGATGCGTGCGCTGGTGGGGCTGCTCGACGAATGGGTCCCGGTGGTCGCGGGGTGCGAGATCAACGACGAGCCGACGGCCCCCGTGTGCGCCCGCTGCCGCCGCCTGGTCGCCGAGCTCGGCGACGAGACCCCGGTCGCCTGGCTGCATCGCGACGAGCGGTACGCCGAGAAGCTGGCCACCCCCGACACCAGCGTCGGCGACCTGATCGGCGACGTCGACCCGGTGAAGGTCGCGGAGGGCCGAACCCTCGGCGACCCCGAGACCGTCCACTACGGCCTGGTGCCGCGCACCAACCGCGGCATCGTCGGGGTCAACGAGCTGCCCGACCTCGCCGAGCGCATCCAGGTCGGGCTGTTCAACGTGCTCGAGGAGCGCGACATCCAGGTGCGCGGCTACGTGCTCCGGCTGCCCCTCGACCTGCTGCTGCTGGCCACCGCCAACCCCGAGGACTACACCAACCGCGGCCGCATCGTGACCCCGCTCAAGGACCGCTTCGGGGCCGAGATCCGCACGCACTACCCGCTCGACGTCGAATCCGAGGCCGCGCTGGTGACCCAGGAGGCCCACCTCGCCGCCACGGTCCCGCCGCACCTGGTCGAGGTGCTGGCCCGGCTCACGCGCGGGCTGCGCGAGTCGGCCGCGGTCGACCAGCGCTCCGGCGTCTCCGCGCGGTTCGGCATCGCGGCAGCAGAGGGGGTCTCCGGATCGGCCCTGCGCCGCGCCGCGCGTACCGGTGAGCCGGAGGCGGTCGCGCGCGTCTGCGACCTGCCGGCCGTCGTACCCACCCTGCTGGGCAAGCTGGAGTTCGAGATGGGCGAGGAGGGCCGCGAGCACGAGGTGGTCGACCACCTGCTCCGGCTGGCCGTCGCCGACACCTTCCGCGACCGGCTGGGCGGGCTCGACCTGTCCGGCTTCACCGACCTCTTCGGCGAGGGAGCGGTGGTCGAGACCGGCGAGCTCGTCCCGGCCGCCGACGTGCTCGCCCAGGTCGGCACGGTGTCCGGGCTCGCCAAGGTTCTCGACCGGCTCGGCCACGGCGACGACGCCTCGCCGGGCGTGGTCGCGGCCGCGGTCGAGCTCGTGCTCGACGGCCTGCACCTCACCCGGCGGATCGGCAAGGACCTCATCGACGGCCGCACGGTCTACGGCACCTAGCCGGGCGCGCCGATGGACCCTCGTCCCCGTCCGCACCGCCGCTACCGCTACGGCGTGTGGCGCGGCGGCCCCGACCCGCTGGCACCCCCGTACGACGTGCGCGAGGCGCTCGACGAGCTCGGCCGCGACGTGCTCTCCGGCGCGGGTCTGCGTGAGTCGCTGCGCGACCTGCTCCGCCGCGGGCTGGGCGACCGGCGCGGCCTTGACGCCCTGGCCGAGCGCGTACGGAAGCAGCGTGCGCGGGAGCGCCGGCGCGGTGACCTCGGCGGGGTGCTCGACCAGGTGCGCGCGGCCCTGGACCAGGCGCTGGCCGCCGAGCGCGACGCGCTCGCCGCGGCCGACGACGACGCGGCCCGGATGGCCGAGATGGAGCTGGACACGCTCCCCGACGACGTCGCCGGCGCGGTGCGCGGCCTGTCGGAGTACGACTGGCGCTCGCCGGAGGCCAGGAGCACCTACGAGTCGATCCGGGAAATGCTGCGTCAGCAGGTGCTGGACGCGAAGTTCGCGGGGATCAAGCAGGCGCTGTCCGGCGACGACCCGGAGGGCATGCAGCGCGTACGCGACATGCTCGCCGACCTCAACGACCTGCTGCGGGCGCATGCGGCCGGCGAGGACACCACCGACCGGTTCGCGGAGTTCATGCAGCGGCACGGCGACTTCTTTCCCGAGGAGCCGCAGGACACCGACGAGCTCATCGACGCGCTCGCCCGGCGGCAGGCGGCCGCGGAGCGGCTGGCCAGGTCGCTGAGCCCGCAGCAGCGCTCCGAGCTCGCGCAGCTTCTTGCCGACGCCATGGCCGATCCCGACCTGGCCTCGCAGATGGCCCAGCTCGAGGACAACCTGCGGGCGCTGCGGCCCGGGATCGACCGCGGCAGCCCGGTCCAGATGCGACCGGGCGGGGAGCCCCTGGGCTACGGCGAGGCCGTCGAAGTGGTGGCCGACCTCGCCGACCTCGAGGCGCTGGAGGCCCAGCTGTCCCAGGAGCATCCCGGCGCCACGCTCGACGACGTCGACGTGGAGATGCTGGAGCAGCACCTGGGCTCCCGCGCGGCTGCGGACCTGCGGGCGCTGCGCGAGCTGGAGCAGGAGCTGGAGCGCCAGGGGTTCCTGTCCCGCGGCGACGACGGCCTGCGGCTGACCCCCCGCGCGGTGCGGCGGCTCGGCGAGACCGCGCTGCGCAGGGTCTTCGCCAAGCTGGAGGCCGCGGGGACCGGTGAGCACGCCGATCGTCGCACCGGCTCGGCCGACGAGCCGACCGGCGCCTCCCGGCCGTGGGTGTTCGGCGACGAGCTGCCGCTGGACGCGGTACGCACCGTCGGCAACGCCGTACGCCGAGCGGGTCCGTCCGGCGGCCCCTCCGGCAACAGAGCGGTGCAGCTCCTGGTCGACGACTTCGAGGTGGTCGAGACCGAGCGGCGCACCACCGCGGCAGTGGCGCTGTGCGTGGACCTGAGCTTCTCGATGGTCCAGCAGGGCCGTTGGGGCCCGATGAAGCAGACGGCGCTGGCGCTGTCGCACCTGATCGCCACCCGGTTCCGGCACGACGCCCTGCAGGTCATCGGCTTCGACCGGTCCGCTCGACGGCTGTCGCCGGTCCAGCTGGCCGAGGTGGAGCCGGAGTGGGTGCAGGGCACCAACCTCCAGCACGCCCTGCTGATCGCGGCCCGTCACCTGCGCCGCCACCCCGACGCCGAGCCGGTCGTGCTGGTCGTGACCGACGGGGAGCCCACGGCACACCTGCTCGACGACGGCACGCCGTACTTCAACTGGCCGCCCACCCTCGACACGCTCCGGGCGACTGTGGCGCAGGTCGACGAGCTGACCAGGTACGGCGCCACGCTGAACCTGTTCATGCTCGGCGACGACCCGGGGCTGGCGCGCTTCGTCGACGCCGTGGCCCGGCGCGCCGGCGGCCGCGTCTTCACCCCTGACGTGAGCCGGCTCGGTGAGTACGTCGTGGCCGACTACCTGCGGGTCCGCCAGGGCCGTCGGCCGCGCTGACCCATACCTCGTCGGCTGTCGAGGGTGCGGCGCGCCGGCGCCGGTCCGCGCCAGCCGCCCTGGAAGGGATGTAACCGCCTGTTCCCTGGCCCTCCCACCCCCTGCAGGGGGTGGAAAGCCCATGAACGCGGCGGGTAGTCCCGCCAAGCGGCCAGCGGCCAAGCGCCACGTCAGCACCGACCCTCCTTGCTGCCGCCTTTCACCCAGACCATCGGCGAGACCGGCGCCCCGCCCGTTCAGCCGAGATTGAGGGTAAGTGTGTGATTTCGCCCCTTCAGGGGGTGTTGATGCCCGATCATGTCCTCATGCGAATGTCCGCTGCGCTGATCCCGCCTCCTCCGGTGCTCGAGGACCTGGCGGCCGTCCTGCGTTCCGTCCGTGGTCACGAGACCCAGCTGGAACCGGTGCCGGCGGACCTCATGCGGCTTCCGTTGGGCAACTTCGGCAACGTGGGCCTGACCGACCGGATGGCGCTGCAGGAGGCGCTGACCGACGAGGTCTCCCGCTGGGCGCCGCTGCAGCTGCGGTTCCGTGGCGGCTCCGCGCTGGTCGACCCCGGCGACGACTCGGTCTGGGCCGAGATGTCGGGCGACCTCGAGCAGCTCACCGCGATGGGCACGGTGGTCCCGCGGGTGGTGCACCGGCTCGGCTTCCTGATCGACCGCCGCGCGTTCCGTACGCGGATGCGCGTCGGCCGCATCACCCCCTCCACCAGCGTCGAGTTCCTCGAGCGGCTGCTGAGCAGGCTGGACGGCTACTCCGGCCCGGCATGGACCAGCCACCACGTCTCGCTGCTCCGGCATCTCAGGAGTGACGAGGCGGGCGAGCCCATGGTCGAGGTGATGCACGAGCTGCGCCTGGTGGGCGACGCCGACGGCGCCGGTGCCACCGGCACGGCCGGCGGCCGGCACCGCGACTGGCCCGCCGGCGACCAGGGGCAGGGCGCTGACAACCCGGCCGACGAGCCCGCCGGAGTCTGACGAGCTTCTGACGCACGTCTGACGTACTTCTGACGAAAACCGGGAGCACAAACCGGCGCAATGCGGAGCGGTCGTGGCTAGTTTGGTCAGTATGGAGCGCCGCCTCGCCACCACCATCGCCGCAGCGACCTTCGCGGTCGCCGCGACGGCCGCCGCCCTCGGCACCTCCTCGGACGGCGGCGCTCCGACGGACGAGGACGCCGTGGCGCTGGAGAGCTGGTCGGTGCGGGCCGGCACACCGCGGCTGCTCCGGCCGGACATGTTCTCCCTGCGCGCGCGGGACCTGCAGATGTCGGTGCGCAACGGGTTCCGCGTGCTGAGGTTCTCGTCCATGCTGGCCAACGGTGGTCCCGGACCGATGGTCCTCCGGCCCCGGCCCCGCGGCGACTGCCCTCCCGGGCACCGTCTGGCCCGGCAGCTGATCAGCGTCGACCGCAACCGCAACCATCGCTACGAGCGCGGCATCGACACCCGCGAGGTCTCGCGCAAGGCCGGATGCATGGTCGACCACCCCACCCACCACCACTGGCACTTCGAGGCCATGGCCGCCTACCGGCTCGTGGACCCCGGACCCCGCCAGCACTTCGTCGTAGGCCGGCCCAAGGTGAGCTTCTGCCTGCGTGACAACCAGCCGATCCCCGGCACCCGGGCGCGCCAGCGTCGTGCGTTCTTCGGCGAGTGCGGGCCCAACCTGGTGCAGGGCATCTCGCCGGGATGGGTCGACCTGTACGACCTCAGCCTGCCTGGGCAGTCGCTGCGGCTGCCCCGCCATCTGCGCGACGGCGTGTACTGCCTCGTGCTGCGGGCCGACCCCCGCGACCAGCTGGTCGAGACCGACGAGACCAACAACGCCCGCGCCCGGCCGATCCGCATCAACGGAACGCGGCTGACGACTCCGCACGTGCCGGCTTGCCGAAGTCTGTTTCGGTGATTTTGGGACTATCCAACCACCCGCAGTAGTGACACTCTGCTTTTAGGGGGCGGCGCTTTCGAGTCATCTTTTGAAACGGGAGGGGGACTCGTCATGCGGCGCAGCAGGTTTACCGTGCTCGCGAGCACGGCCGCAGTCGTACTCGTGACCGCAACCACCCCGGCAGGGACCAGCTCGGCACAACCGAGCACCGCCGGGGCGGGCCGCTACATCGTGCTGATGGCGGCCAGCCCGGTCGCGTCCTACGACGGCGGCGGGCAGGGGTTCCAGGCCACCGCGCCGGGGATCAGGCAGCCGCTGAACGTCAACACGGCCCGCGTACGGGCGTACGCAGGCTTCCTGCACCGCCAGCACTCCCGAGCGATCCAGGAGGCGGGGGTCGACCCGTCCGACGTGACGCGGCAGTACTCCTACGTGCTGAACGGCTTCGCCGCCAAGCTCAGCCCCGACGAGGTCCTGTCCCTGTCCCACGAGCCGGGCGTGGCCGCGGTGTTCAAGGACCGGCTGCAGAAGCTGCAGGTGGACAACGCCTCACCGACGTTCCTCGGGCTGAACGCGCAGGGCGGGCCGTGGGACGCCGGAATCCTGGGCGAGAACGTGGTCGTCGGCGACATCGACACCGGCATCTGGCCCGAGCACCCCTCCTTCGCCGACGACGGCAGCTTCCCGCCGGTCCCGCAGCAGGTGGGCCTCCCGTGCGACTTCGGCGGTCCACGGCAGCCGGGGCAGCCACCCGACCGGGCGTTCGCCTGCAACAACAAGCTGCTCGGCGCCCGTGACATGCGCATCACCTACAACCAGGTCATCGGGCCGGAGGTCTACGACTCGGCGCGTGACCCCGACGGGCACGGCACCCACACCGCCAGCACCGCGGCAGGCGACGCCGACGTCAAGGCGTCGATCTTCGGCATCGACCGTGGCCTGGTCAGCGGCATCGCCCCGCGCGCCCGGATCATCGCGTACAAGGCCTGCGGCGCGCAGGGCTGCTTCAACTCCGACACCGCCGCGTCCATCGACCAGGCGGTCGCCGACGGCGTCGACGTCATCAACTTCTCCCTCGGCGGAGGCTCTGAGCTGGTCGGGCCCGACCAGCTCGCGTTCCTGGGTGCCGCCGATGCCGGTGTCTTCGCGTCGGTCTCGGCCGGTAACGACGGGCCGGGCGCCGGCACCGTCAGCGCCCCGGCGTTGGTGCCCTGGGTCACCACCGTGGGAGCGTCCACGCTGGACACCGCGTTCCTCGGTCGCGTGCAGCTGGGCGACGGCCGGACCTTCTCCGGCGCGTCCATCACCGGCGGCACGGCAGGGCAGGAGCCGCTGGTCGACGCCGCGGACCTCAAGAACCCGCTCTGCCAGATCGGCGGGTTCCCGAAGGGGTCGGTCCGAGGAGACATCGTGCTCTGCAAGCGGGGAGTGAACGCCCGCGTCGAGAAGAGCCAGGCGGTCTTCGAGGCGGGAGGGGTCGGCATGGTGCTGTACGACGTCACCGACGACGCGGCCCTGGTGACCGACAACCACTTCGTGCCCTCGGTACACATCAACAACAGCGACGGCCTGGTGGTCAAGCGCTACATCGCCGCCAACGGCGCCAGCGCCACCGCCCAGATCTTCGCCGGTGAGTCGGCACCCGCGCAGGGCTCGGTGATGGCCGACTTCTCGTCGCGTGGACCCAACCCGGCCGCGCCGGACATCCTCAAGCCGGACATCACCGCGCCCGGTGTCAACATCCTGGCCGGCGACAGCCCCACGCCGGAGCTGGGCGCGCCCGGTGAGCTGTTCCAGTCGATCAGCGGGACGTCGATGTCGGCGCCGCACATCACCGGCATCTACGCCCTGATCAAGCAGCAGAACCCCGACTGGACGCCGGCAATGGCCAAGTCGGCGATCATGACCACGGCCCGGCAGAGCGTCGTCGAGCAGGACGGCACCACACCGGCCAACCCGTTCGACTTCGGCGCCGGTCACGTGGCCCCCGGCTCGACCGGACCTGGGTCGATCTTCGACCCCGGGCTGGTCTACAACGCAGGGACCCAGGACTACGTCGCGTTCCTGTGCGGTGCCGACCCGTCGGTGATCGCCCGTCCGGCGGTGACGTGCGCGGGCCTGAAGGCGAACGGGTTCTCGACCGACGCCAGCGACCTCAACCAGCCCTCGATCGCGGTCGCGGAGCTGGCCGGCTCCCAGACCGTGACCCGGAAGGTCACCAGCGTGGCGACCAGGCCGGGCGCGGTCACCTACACGCCGACCGTGCAGGCACCCGCGGGCTTCGACGTCTCGGTGTCACCCGCGCAGCTCACGCTGCGGCCCGGGGCGACCGCCACCTACACGGTGACGATCACCAACCAGGGCAACGCCCCGGTCGGTCAGTGGCGGTTCGGCTCGCTGACCTGGGCCGGCGGACCGTACACGGTGCGCAGCCCGATCGCCGTGGCCGCGAGCTCGTTCTCCGCGCCCCCGGTCGTGGCCGGGACCGGCCGCACCGGGTCGGCCGCCTTCGGCGTCCGCTTCGGCTACACCGGTGGCTACGACGCCCGGCCTCACGGCCTGGTGCCGCAGACCGACACGCCGGGCAGCGTCACTCAGGACCCCGACCAGACGTTCGACCCGAACGACCCGGCGGGCACGACCAAGCACACGTTCAAGCTGGTCGGGACGTCGTACATGCGCTGGGAGCTGAACGTTCCCAACAAGGGCGTCGACCTCGACGTGTACGTGTTCCGCGGCAACCAGCAGGTCGGCTCCAGCACCGGCGGCGGCACCAACGAGATGGTCGACCTGAAGACGCCGCGCAACGGTGTCTACACCGTGTTCGTGCACGGGTTCCAGACCGTGGCCAAGCACCAGCGCTACACGCTGCGCAGCTGGAAGGTGCCGAGCAAGAACGGCGGGTCGCTGACGATCGCACGTGAGCCGGCCTCCGCGACCATCTCGAAGAACGCCCGGCTGCGGATCCACTGGGCGGGTCTGAAGCCGGCCTCCGGAGTCGAGTTCGGAGCGGTCACGCACAACCGCGGCGCGACCGTGCTCGGTTTGACGGTTGTGAAGGTGCGGCCAAAGGGCTGAGCAGGCCCGCCAAGGGGCGCGCCAGAAAGGCTGGCTGGGGGGTCAGCGACTGGCCGGCGGTTCCGGGTTCTCGCACAGGAACGCGGACCGCCGGCCGCCGGCGTGGAACTCGAATCGCAGCCCCTGCGACTCGACCACAACCTTGCTGCCGTACGACAGCACCTCCGTGTACATCATCCCGGGCCGTGGGCAGCCGAGGCTGCCGTCGCGCCAGGTGACCTCCTCGGCGCTGACCACGGAGATGTCCGCCGGGTCGACGCCCAGGCGGCGCGACAGGTCGTCGACGGCGTCGCCGACCGCTCCCGTCCGGTGTGGCTCACCCGCCGACGGCGTCTTCTCGGTCACGCTCTTCTCCGGTTGGTCGGCGGTGGGCGAGCCCGTCCCACCGCATGCGCCGACCACAAGCATGATGCTCGCGACCGCGGCCGCTGTCGCGTACCTCTTCACTGACAGACTCCCAGAGCTGCTCGATCTCACGCCCCTCAGACGTGCGCGTCGCCCGGTGGGTTCCATCCTCTCGCGGACGCAGAACACCGCAAAGCCTCGCGTCGAGAGCGCAGAGGCTGACCAGAGTCTCGGCGCCAGAGACAAGCGCGGTCAGGTGTCGAGGGGTCGTCGGGCGACGCCCTGGTAGCGGTACGCGAAGGGTCGCGGTCCCTCCCCGTAGTAGGTGGACAGCTCCACGATCTCCAGCCCCGCGGCGCGGACAAGTGCGGCGACGTCGCGGGTGAGGTGACAGCCGCCGGCGACAGCGCGGTTGAGCGGCGCGAGCCGGTCCTGCCAGCGCGCGACGCCGGGATCGGGCGCGCGGCCGTGCTCGAGGAAGTGGAACCGGCCGCCCGGTACCAGCACGCGTACGAGCTCGCACAGCGCCGCCGCAACGTCGGGAACCGTGCACAGCGTGAACGTCGACAGCGCCGCGCCGAACCGGCGGTCGGGAAACGGCAGCACCTCCGCGGTGAAGCCCGCGTGACCGACCCGCACCGGAGACTCGGCCACCCGTGGTGCGGCGAGCCGCCAGCCGACGTCACTGGGGTCGATCGCCCACACCCCGGTCACGTCCTGCGGATAGTGTGCGACGTTGAGGCCGGAGCCGAAGCCCAGCTCCAGCACGTCTCCGGACAGGCCCGCGCACACCTCGGCACGCGCGCGGCGTACGGCCTCGACGTCGAGAACCCTGTCCGTCAGCCGGGGAAGCACCTGGTCGCTCCACACACCCATGAGTGCCGTCCTAGTCGCCTGCGCGGTCGATGTCACGTCGGGTCGCCGACGAACCCGGGAGGAGACCAGGTAATACCCGGCGAGGTGGTGGGTACGCCGCGCGTGTGAACCCATCGACAGGTGCGACAGGACCGCAGAAGGGCTCGAAGCTCCGAGGCGGCGCTCGACGAGGCACGGGACGCGGGCTCGTCCGCCGTGCGGTGCGCAGCGCACCGGTGGCGGCGCTGGCCGCACTGGCCGGTCACGACCTGGTGCAGCGCCGGCACGCGATCCTGCGCAACTTCCCGGTCGTCGGGCACGCCCGCTTCCTGCTGGAGGCGGTCGGTCCCGAGCTGCGGCAGTACATCGTCGCCGACAACGACGAGGAGCGCCCGTTCAGCCGTGACCAGCGACGGTGGGTCTACGCGTCGGCCAAGCTGGAGAACAACTACTTCGGCTTCGGCACCGACAACGACCTCGAGCACAGCTCGGGCAACGTGATCGTGCACCACCGCACGTTCGGGCGCCGCCAGCCGAAGCACAGCCACCCGGGGCAGGAGGCCTGGCTGCCCAGCCCGAAGGTCCTCGGAGCACCACGCGGGCGACGGCACGCGTTCCGCCCGCAGTCGGTGGTCAACATCTCCGGCATGAGCTTCGGCTCGTTGTCGGGGAACGCCGTCGAGGCGCTCAACCGCGGGGCACGGATGGCGGGCTGCCTGCAGAACACAGGCGAAGGGGCGGTGTCGCGTTACCACCAGCAAGGAGGGGAGCTGGTGTTCCAGATCGGCACCGCCTACTTCGGCTGCCGCGACAAGGACGGCCGGTTCGACCTCGGCCGGCTCAAGGCGCTGGTGGCGGAGAACCCCATCCGGGCGCTCGAGGTGAAGCTCAGCCAGGGCGCCAAACCCGGCCTCGGTGGCCTGCTGCCCGCGGCCAAGGTCTCGCGTGAGATCGCGGGGACCCGCAACATCCCCCTCGGCGAGGACTGCGTCAGCCCCTCGCGGCACAGCGAGTTCCACGACGTCGACGGCCTGCTCGACTGGGTGGAGATGCTGGCCGACGAGACCGGCCTCCCGGTCGGGATCAAGTCCGCCGTCGGCGACAGCGGGTTCTGGGTCGAGCTCGCCGACCAGATGAGGGCCACCGGCCGGGGAGTCGACTTCGTCACGATCGACGGGGGAGAGGGCGGAACCGGTGCGGCACCGCTGATCTTCGCCGACTCGGTGTCGCTTCCCTTCCGGCTCGGGTTCAGCCGGGTCTACTCGATCTTCGCCGAGCGCAACCTGCAGGACGAGGTGACGTTCATCGGCGCGGGAAAGCTCGGCCTGCCCGACAACGCCGTCGTGGCCTTCGGGCTCGGTGTCGACATGGTCAACGTCGGCCGCGAGGCGATGCTGGCGGTCGGCTGCATCCAGGCACAGAAGTGCCACACCGACCGCTGCCCCACCGGGGTGGCCACCCAGGACCCGTGGCTGGCCCACGGCCTCGATCCCGCGCTGAAGAGCGTGCGCGCGGCCAACTACGTCAAGACGCTTCGCCGCGACCTCCTGAAGGTGTCCGAGGCCTGCGGTGTCGAGCATCCGGCCCTGATCGGCCCCGGCGCGGTGGAGATCGTGGACACCGACAGCCTCGCGCGGCCGCTGCACGAGGTCTTCGGCTACCAGCCCGGCTGGGGGCTGCCGGGCGCGGAGGCGGAAAAGGACCTCGTCAGCCTCATGAGCAGCAGTAGCGAACCGACGATGACCTCCCAGGGACCCCCCGAGACCGCGTACTCCTCCACCGCGCCCGGACGGCCGTCGCACTGACCAGCGGCCGGGCGGCCGGTTGGGCGGCCGCTGGGCGGCCGCTGGGCGACCGGTGGGCGGGGTGGTCCACGGCCCGGGGTGTTGCGCTGACCCTCTGTTGCTAGAGAATCAGAGGGGGCCGCGCCAGCCACGCGGCCGAGGAGGGGAACCACAGGCCGTGATGCACACGCTGCAGTTGCACGACGAGCCCGATGCTGTGCCCGCCGCACGGCATTTTCTGCGCGAAAGGCTGCGCGGCACCCCTCTCGAGCAACGGTCCGCCGACTCCGAGCTCATCCTCACCGAGCTGGTCACCAACGCGACACTGCACGGCACGCCGCCGGTGACGGTCGGTGTGCAGGTCTCGGCCGACCGGGCCCGGTTCGAGGTCTCCGACGCCTCCGCGGGGGTTCCGATCGGCCTCGTGCAGAACCCCGAGGCCATGACCGGCCGCGGCCTGATGCTGGTCGAGGCCCTCAGCGACCGTTGGGGCGTCGACCGCCGAGACGGGGGAAAGCTGGTCTGGGCCGAGGTCGGGCTCACCGTTACCGAGCCCGAGCACGACCCGACCGTGACGATGCCCGTCAGGCCGGCCGTCGCCGGCGACCACGACGGCGTCGCGGCGAGGACGGACGTCCCCGAGTACACGATCGAGCTCGGTGACGTCCCCACCGACCTGCTGGTGTCGGCCAAGGCCCACGTCGACAGCATCGTGCGCGAGTTCGCCCTGGTGCTGTCGGGGGCGGCGAGCGGGCAGACGGCCGCGGTGTCGGCGGACATGGCCCGGCTGATCGACGCGGTGACCAGCCGCTTCGCGAACGCGCGCGAGAGCATCAAGCGGCAGGCCCTTGCCGCGGCCGCCGCGGGCGAGGGCCGCACCCGGCTCGTGCTCACCCTCCCGCTGTCCGCGGCCGACGCCGGGCGCGAGTACCTCGAGGCGCTGGACGAGGTCGACGCCTACGCCCGCGCGGCACGGCTGCTGACGCTCGAGACGCCACCGCAGCACCGGGCCTTCCGACGCTGGTACGTCAACTCGCTGGTCGACCAGCTCAGCGCCCTGGCCCGCGGGGACCAGCCCCCTCAGGCACCGACGTTCGAACAGTTCCTGCTCGACGAGCTCGAGATCGTGGCGCTGGCACACCGGGCCACCGACCGCTCCGCGCGCCTGCAGCACGTCACCGCCTCGCTGGCGGGTGCCATCTCCACCGAGGACGTCGCGAAGGTCGCGGTGTCCCAGGGGGTCGAGGCCATCGAGGCCTCCGGCGGCGCCCTGCTCGTACCCGCCGAGAACGGCCGGTTCGACGTGCTGGCCTCGATCCACTACGGCGACGAGCTGCTGGAGACGATGTGCGAGCGGGGTGTCGCGGCTCAGCTGCCGGCCGCGGTCGCAGCCCGGTCCGGCGAGGCGGTGTGGATCGAGTCGCCCGAGCAGCGCGACGAGATGTTCGCCGAGCTGCGCAGGATCGAGCCGGACATGCTCGCGGTGTGCGCGATACCGCTGTCGCTGGCCGGGCGGACGCTGGGTGTGTTCCGTCTGAGCTTCGCCTCGCCGCACCTGTTCGACGAGGAGGAGCGCGCGTTCGTGCTCGCGTTCTCGGCCCAGGTAGGCCAGGCGCTCGAACGGGCCGAGCTCTACAACTCCGAGCGGTTCGCGCGGGCCGTGGCCGAGACCGCCGTCGGCCGGCTCAACCGGCTCAACCACGTCACCGCCTCGCTGGCCGCGGCCAGCGACGTGCAGCAGATCAGCGCGATCGTCGCCGAGCAGGCCGCGCGCACGCTCGGGGCCACCATCTCCGCGCTGTGCCTGGTGGAGGGTGAGGACACCCTGCGCACCGTGCAGATGCAGGGCACCCAGCCGGGCACGTACGGCCAATGGCTGACGTTCCCGCTCTCGGCGGACCTGCCCGCCAGCGAGGCGGCTCGTGAGAACCGCACGGTGGTGGTGCACTCCCGGGCCGAGCTCGAGAGCCGTTATCCGCTGCTGGCCGGGCTGGCGCCGCAGGACAACAGCCTGGTGTGCGTGCCGTTGTCGGTCAGCGGGCACGCGGTGGGAGCGCTGAGCCTGACGTTCGGCTCCTCGTACGTCGTCGACGACGACTCGGTCAACCTGCTGATGGCGATCGGTCGCCAGTGCGCGCTGGCCATCGAGCGCGCCTACCTGGTCAGCGCCGAGCGTCAGGCCCGGCACCGTTCCGGGTTCCTGGCCGACAGCACCGCGCGGGTCGCCTCCTCGCTCGACCCCGAGGAGACGATGGAGAACCTCAGCGACCTCATCGTCCCCGAGCTGGCCGACTGGTCCGCGGTCTACCTGTCCGACGAGGTGGGCAGGGTCGTCATCGCGACCGCCAAGCACCGCGAGCCCGCCCTCACACTGGCCATGCGCAGCCTGCTCAAGCAGAGCAGCATCGACCTCGGCGAGGCCGGTGACGTCGGCGAGGTGATGTACAGCGGACGACGGCTCCGCTACGCCGAGATCACGGCCGAGCAGCAGAAGGAGGTGTTCGCGCTGTTCGGCGGCGCGCCCATCGAGGAGCTGCGGGCCAACAGCGTGCTGGCGGTCCCGTTCGTGCGCCAGGAGCGCATCCTCGGCCTGCTCGTGATGGCACGTACGCACGGCACCTACTCCGACACCGAGCTGATGCTGGCGGCCGAGCTCGCCGACCGGGCGGCGGTGGCCCTGGACAACGCGACACGCTTCCTGCGTGAGCGGGACGCCGCCCTGACCCTGCAACGCAGCCTGCTCCCACAGGCGCTGCCAGACGTGTCCGGCCTCGCCATGGCGAGGCGGTACTTCCCCGGTGCCACCGGCACGAACGTGGGCGGTGACTGGTACGACGTCATCCCACTCGAAAGTGGCCGGGTCGCCCTGATCATCGGCGACGTGATGGGACGCGGGCTGCGCGCGGCCGCCGTCATGGGCCAGCTGCGCGCCATCGCCCGCGCGCACGTCTACGCCGACCTGGCGCCGGCCGAGGTCCTTGCACGCGTCGACACCGAGCTCATGCGGCTGGAGCAGGAGCAGATCGCGACCGCGCTCCTGGCCCTGCTCGACCCCGCCACGGGCACCCTGACGGTCGCCTCCGCCGGCCACCTCCCGCCGCTGGTGCGCACCGACGACGGCGCGGTCGAGTTCCTCGACGTCGACCCGGGCCCGCCGCTCGGCACGGGCGCCGGTGGCTACACCGACCTCGAGGTCACGCTGACCGACGGCGCCACGGTGCTGCTGTACACCGACGGGCTCGTTGAGGACCGCCGCCTGCCCATCGACGAGGGTCTGGCCACCCTGGCCGCGGCGGCGACCATGTCACGCGAGCCGGAGCTGCTGTGCGACCGCGCGCTCGTGGCGCTCGGCCGGGACAGCGAGCACGACGACGACACCGCCATGCTCGCTGTCCACTTCGGCGGTCTCTGACCGCTGCCCACTTATCGTCAGGATGCCCTGAATGACTTGACGGGCGAGAGCCCGCTCTTCGCCGTGCCGGTACGCGACGTCACGCGGAACGAGTAGGTCTTTCCGCGGGTGACCGCCACCGGCTTCGATGCCGCACCGAAGACCGCGCTGGGCGCGCTGGTGTTGCTCTTCCAGACGCGCCACGCGCCGGTGCCGACGCGGTACTGCACGTCGTAGGCGTTACCCGTGTTGGACGCCGCGGTCGCCCACTTCACCGTGAACGGCAGGCCGCTTGGAGCCGCCGCCACCTGCGGCGCCACGGTCACCACGCCGACCATGGTGCCGCCGTTGACGCCGTGCTTGCGGCAGTGGTAGGCGAACGTTCCGGCCGAGAAGGTCCTGGTGAAGTCCACGCCTGCGCGCGGGGCGCCGGTGTCGAACAGGCCCTGGTCGGAGGTGACACTGTGGTCGGCGACGCCCGACGCCACCCAGTGCACGTTTCCGCCGGGAGCCGCGTTGACGGCTCGGGGGCTGAAGAACTTTCCGTCGTTGACGTCGACGTTCGCGGTGGCCGCTGACACGGCCGAAGCCAGTACGACGGTCATGACTGCGCCGAGCCCGGCTCCTCGGGCGACGCGGCTGCGGATGGATGACGTGTGTATGCGCATGGTCGGGATGCCTCCGTGTCCCTTGTCCAGCAGTGATGGGAACGGACGCTGGCTCGACGCATGCAAAGAAGTCCCCGTTGTCGAGCTGCCCCCCAGCGGCCGCGTTCGGTGCCATCAACGTAGGAAAGGGGTGTCAACGCCGCGTCAAAGTGTGACTACGCCAAGTATCGAGAAATCGTCAGTGAGACGCTTGCCGGCAGGACCGCAACCGCGGTCCTGCCGACAGCCCCCTGCTCAGAAGCCGGAGACGTTGACCAGCGGCTCGTGGATCCCGTCCGGGTCGCCGAGGCCCGACCACTGGGCCGTGCCTGCGTCCTGTAGGGCCGCCTTCACCGCGGCCGGGCTCGCCGCCGGGTGCCCGGCCGCGTAGAGAGCAGCTGCGCCGGCGACGTGCGGGCTGGCCATCGAGGTACCGGAGAGAGTCGCGTAGCCGCCACCCATCCAGGTGGAGCGGATGCACACGCCGGGGGCGATCAGGTCCACGTCGTGGCCGAAGTTGGAGAACGACGCCAGGGTGTCGTCCTGGTCGAACCGGCAGGTCGCCGGGGCGCCGCCGCCCGGCCGGCCGTTGAAGTCGGCCAGCGCGCTCACCGTGATCACCTCGTCGTACGACGCGGGGGAGTAGAACGCGGCGTTGTCGGTGCTGTTGCCGGCCGCGACGACGTACGTGACACCCGCGTTCACCGACGCGCAGATAGCCCGGTGCAGCGCGTCGCCGATGGTACGGCCGCAGTTGCGGTCGTCGTTCCCGGTGGCACCGAGGCTCATGTTGGCCACCTCGATCTGGCCCGCGTGCCGGGTGACGTAGTCGACGCCGCAGACGACGTCGGCCATGGTCCCGTTTCCAGCCGGTCCAAGCACCCGGACCGGCCAGATGCGGGCCCCCGGTGCCACGCCGACAACGCCGAAGCCGTTGTCGAGGGCGCCGATCGTGCCGGCCACGTGGGTGCCGTGGCCGTTCCGGTCGTCAGCCGAGACTCCAAGCGGGGAGCAGTTGTGGGCACCCGGCCGGTAGACGTTGAGGTCCGGGTGCTTCAGGTCGACGCCGCTGTCGATGACGGCCACGTCGACGTCGACCCGCTGGTCGCGGCCGTTGATGCCCGCGGTCGGGCTCGCCATGACGCCGACCCGGCGGACACCGGTCGGCATCGCCTGCGCCGCGAGGTCGACGCGGACGTCGGCCTCAACGGACGCGACGCCGGGGTCGTCGGCGATCGCCTGCGCGTCCTCGAGCCGCATCCCGGCGGAGAAGCCGTGCAGCGCCGAGTCGTAGACGTCGTCCACGCTCACGCCGTACGCCCGCTCGGCCGCGGCCGCGGCCTCCCCGGGGTCGGTCGTCTGGTCGAGCACCACGATGTAGTGCCCGAGGACCCGGTCCGGGTCGCCCACCCCCGCAACGGTCGGCTGGCTGCTGGCTGCTGGGGTGTGGGCACCGCCGAGGGCGACCAGGGTCGCTGCGATGGCGGCTACCGGACCTGCTTTACGCATGGGTCCTCGCAGTGGGGAGTAGTTCGGATTACCTAGTCAGATCGTGCTACCCACACCGGGACAAACCCATAGGACCATGGTCCCGGGACCAGACAGACACCCCCGAACAGCGCCATTCGGGCACACCGTCGACGTCGTGCCGATGGCCGATGGGCGCCCCAGGCAGGATTCGAACCTGCGACCTACCGCTTAGGAGGCGGACGCTCTATCCCCTGAGCTACTGGGGCAGGGACCGCAACAGCGTACCGGCCGCCCGTACGGCGGTTCCGGCTGCGTAGGGCATCCCGGCGACGGTCGCCGCGCGGGCCGGATGCGGGGGTGTCGGCGGCCCCTCTTGCCGAGACGCCGTTTTCGCGGATATATGGAGGTGACATCTTGTGGCGGCCCGCGTACACCGGGTAGCCACGCTCGGGGGATGTTCACACAGGCAAAGGAGCTCCCCGGTGTCGAGGCCCATCCGTCCCACCGTCGTCGCAGCGACCCTCGCGGCGACCGCGGCGCTGGCGCTGCCGCTGTCATCAACAGCTGCCGCCGGTCCCGCCGCAACTATCGCCAGCACCAACGTCGGCGCGACCGCTACGGGCACCGCCGCCGACTCCGCCCAGCTCGAGCAGCGGGTCACCGTCGACGGCGTCATGCGCCACCTCGAGGAGCTGCAGGCGATCGCCGACGCCAACGGCGGCATCCGTGCCGCCGGAACCGCCGGCCTCAACCAGTCCGCGGACTACGTGGCCTCGCAGATGCGGAGCGCCGGCTACGACGTCACCGAACAGCAGTTTCGGTTCGACTTCTTCCAGGAGACGGCCGACCCGGTGCTCGCGCAGACCGCACCGGACGCCACGACCTACGTCAAGGGCACCGACTTCGTCACGATGACCTTCTCCGGCTCCGGTGACGTCACCGCACCGGTCGAGCCCGTCGACCTGGCCCTGGCCACTCCGGAGACTTCCACCAGCGGCTGCGAGGCGGCCGACTTCGCCGGGTTCCCGGCCGGCGACATCGCGCTGATCCAGCGCGGCACCTGCACCTTCGCCGACAAGGCGACCAACGCGGCCGCCGCCGGCGCTGTCGGCGTCATCGTGTTCAACCAAGGCAACGGCGCGGACCGAACCGGGCTGCTCAACGGCACGCTCGGCGGCGACGTCGTGGACATCCCGGTGGTCGGCACGACTTTCGCGCTGGGCCAGGACCTCGCCGACGCCGGCACCACCGTGCACATGTTCACCCAGACCCTGTCCGAGCCCCGTACCACCACGAACGTGATCGCGGAGACCCCCGGCGGCGACCCCAAGAACGTCGTGATGTTCGGCGCGCACCTCGACTCGGTCACCGAGGGTCCCGGGATCGAGGACAACGGCACCGGCAGCGCGACCATCCTCGAGGTGGCCAGGCAGATGGCCGGCGTGGAGCCGGTCAACAAGGTGCGGTTCGCCTGGTGGAGCGCCGAGGAGCTCGGCCTGGTCGGGTCGACGCACTACGTCGACGCGCTGACGCAGCGCCAGCTCAACCGGATCGCGCTGTACCTCAACTTCGACATGATCGGCTCGCCGAACTACATCCGCGGTGTCTACGACGGTGACGGCTCGTCGTTCGGCCAGGCCGGACCGGCCGGCTCCGCCGCGATCGAGTCGCTGTTCGACGACTACTTCGCCGGCAAGGGGCTGCCCTTCCAGGGGACGGCGTTCGACGGACGGTCGGACTACCAGGCCTTCATCGACAACGGCATCCCGTCCGGCGGGCTGTTCACCGGCGCCGACGAGGTCAAGACCCCGGCCGAGGAGGCACTGTACGGCGGCGTCGCCGGCTCCATCCTCGACCCGTGCTACCACCAGGCCTGCGACAGCATGTCCCCGGTCGCCGACGGCGCCGACCGGGCCGTCTACCGCGAGCTGCGCCGCGAGAACGGCCTGCAGGGCAACATCTCCACCGACGTGCTGGACACCAACGCCGACGCGGTCGCACATGCGGTGATGACCTACGCCTTCGACACCACCAGCGTCACCGGCAGGAACGGGACCGCTGCGAGTGCCGCCTCCGCGCCCGTGCGCACGTCCACTCAGGGGCACAGTATGAGGTAGCCGTCCCGGCCCGGGCGCTTCCGGAGCGAGCAAACCGGGCGGGTCGCCGTTGAGCTCACTGGGCGAGCTCACGAGCCAGGAGGTCCCGCCGCCCGCGGGCGCGGCGGGACCTCCTTGGCTGTCTGTGTCGTCGGGGGCTGCGGTGGTGGTTGGGCTCGGTCGGTGCGGTGGGTGTTGGGGCCGCGGGTCTTGCGCAGGCCGGGTCGGATGGCGCGGTGCGGTTGTGCGTTGGTGCCGGTGGGGGCTGGTTAGGCGGAAGTTGCGCTGTGGCTCGGCGTGGGTGCGGCCGGTGCGGTGGGCGCGGGGTGGTGGCAAGAGCCGCCGACGTGCGGTGGGTGGAGAGGCACCGGCCGGTGCCCGCGGCGCCACATGCCATGTATCCGGGTGTGGTGGGCGCCTTCCCGAGGCGTATGAGCCAAGCGGAGCGCCCACGCGCCATGTCACCGGATCTTGTGGGGGCCGCCGCCAGAGACGGTTGGCCGGGCCGGCGTCGAGTGGCGCGGTGCGGGGGCCCCGCCTCCTCGGGTGGCGCGTTGCGTAGGTCTGATGTCCGGTTTGTCCCACTGCAACGCGCCACTGGATGGTTCGGCTCGGGGGGGTTGGGGGGAGGGCACCGGCTCGGGGCCTCTGCGGC